>NZ_JBIUAQ010000008.1:4142-121570 GCF_044547565.1 Amycolatopsis sp. NPDC052450
GGCCCCGCGCACCAGACGATCTCCGGCACGGTGCCCACGCACCAGGTCTAGGTCACGGACGCCGCGGGCAAGCACCGCAAGTAGTGACCGGGCGCGGGGGCGGCCGTCGACGGCCGCCCCCGGGGTTTCAGCGTGCGCGCCGGGCGCGGGCGGCGGCGACCACGAAACCCGTCGCCACCGCGCCCGCGATCGAGCAGCCGGCGCCGAACGACACCGCGGGCTCGTGCACTCGCAGCACCGAGACGCACAGCCACGCCGTCGCGCCGAACAGCAGGCCGAGGATCGGCCCGCTGACGAGCGCGCCCCGCCACCGATGGCCGTTGCGAATCGTCCGGAGCCCGGATTCCAGGTACGCCAACGCGAACAGGGCGAGGATCAGGCTGCCCGCGCCGAGCGCGCTCGCGAGCGGATGCTGCCGGGTGACGACCGTGAAGGCCCGCGGGACGCCGTCCGCCGTCATCGTCGCGGTGACGGCACCACCGACGATCCAGCGGGTGAGCCCGGGAAACCGCAGGTCGGCACGGAAACCGTCACCGTCGGGTTTCGGCACCGCCGACGCGGATCCGAGCGGTATCCCGGCGGCCGAGAGGTCCAAAGTGACCTGCTTCGGGCTGCCCTCACCAGTCACGGTCACCGTCTTGCTGAGGTCCACGGGCGCCGACGAGGCGGCTGCACCGTCGATTCTCACCGTTGTGGCCTCGTGCGGCAGCCGTTCCGGCGTGAGCAGAGTGAGCACCACGAGCGCGATCGCGGCGGCCGCCGCGGCCAGCCGGAACCAGAGCACCGCACCGGGCCGGGAGCCTGGCCGGAAGTTCGCGCGGGTCGCCGACAGCGTCGGATCCGGTGTGGCGCGGTGAACCGGCCGTGTCGGGCCGTCCCCGGCCGGGGACGGCGTGCTGAGCGCGGAGATCACCCGCGGGGTGAGGTGCCGGACCGGCACGCGGGAGCGTTCCAGCCAGCCCTGCCCGTACACGGCGGTCGCGGCCGACGCGTGGTCGGCCGCGAACGTCTCCGCATCGCGGTAACGGGAGTCGAGTTCGCGCGCGAGGCTGCGCATGACGACGTCGGCGAGCGGTGACGGCACGCCCTCGATCGGGCGCGGATCGGTGAACATGTGCTGGCGCATCATGCTGATCGCGCCGCGGGTGTTGTCGAACGGCAGTTTCCCGGACAGCAGTTCGTAGAGCACCGTGCCCGTCGAGTAGACGTCGGCGGCCGGGCTCAGCGCGTTGCCCATCGCCTGTTCGGGTGCGATGTAGGCGGGTGTGCCGAGGACTTCGCCGCCGTGCGTGACGAGGGTGGCGCCTTCGCTGATCACCTTCGCGATGCCGAAGTCGGCCACCTTCATCACGCCTTGCGTGGTGAAGAGCAGGTTCTTCGGCTTGACGTCCAGATGCAGCACGCCCGCTTCGTGCGCCGCGTGGAGTCCGGCGAGCGTCGCCAGCCCGATCGCGCAGGCTTGTTCCCCGCTGATCGACCCGCTTCGGAATCGGCTGTGCACCGTGCCGCCGTCGAGGCGTTCCATCACCATCAGATGCTCGCGGCCGGTGCGCACGTAGTCGTAGACGGGCACGATGTGCGGGTGGTCGAGGCTGGCCAGCACCCGCGCTTCACGGTCGAAGAGTTCGCTGCTGACGGCGTGGTTCAGCACGTCCCACGGCAGTTGTTTGATGGCGACGTCACGGCGCAGCGAACGGTGGACACCGGCGAAGACGACCCCCATCCCGCCCTGGCCGATCGCGGCCCCGATCTCGTACTGCGGCAGTGCGGCGACGACCTCGGCGGGTGCGCTCATCGGTTGAATTCCTTGGTGGCATCGGGAAAACGCACCGTGTCGTCGGCACCGGGCGCCGGATGCGGGGTCAGATAACCGAGCAGGAACGCGAGGACTGCGGCGCCGAGGACCACCGGGATCTCGATCGACGGCTCCGGCGGGACGAGCCGCAGCACCGACAGCGAGACGACGGCCACGAGTCCGGTCCCGAAACCGGCGGGCAGGAAACGCAGGCCGCGGCGCCACCGGTTGGCGGGGAGGCGGTGGCGGGCGAGCGCGAGCAGGGCGGTCAGCCACGCCAGCACGGTGAGCACGAGCATCGCGAGCCCGAAGGCGCCGTAGACGGACCAGAATGATCCACGGATGTCGGCGACCGTGGACGCCTCGCCGAGCGTGCCCCGCTGGGCGTCCAGCAGTTCGATCGTCGACGGGAGCAGGCCGATCGCCTGGCCGGACAGGTCGGCCATGTCCAGCACGAAGGTCCGGGTGACCCGGCTGCGCGCGGGGACTTCGAACGGTGCCGTGGTGTCGTAGGCGAAGAACGTCAGGGCGAGCGCGACGCCGGACACCCGCACGCTGCGGACCTTGACCGAGGTCCCGCCGCTGTTGGTCGCCGTGACGGTGAGTTCGATCTGCTTCACCGGATCGATCACGACCGTGGCGTTGGTGATCGGCCGGTCGTCGAGGGTGACCGCGAGATCGAGCCTGGCACTGCCGTCACCGTCCGCACTGGCCGGTGGTGAGCCGAGGAGGATCGCGCACAGACCCAACGCAACCCCTGCCGCGATGACACGTCCCATTTTGCGCATCCCCTGTTTGCGTATTCCGACTGGTCCGGAATGCTACAGCGAGTACTTACCGGAGAGGGACGTCCCAATGCGTATCGTGGTTCGCCTGATATTCGGCACCGTGACCGGGTTGTTGTTCCTGGTTTCCCAGGTGGGAGCGGGAAACGCGCAGCAGTCCCCTTATCAGTCGACGGTTGGTTTGAAACCTTCGAGCGGACCCGCGGGGAGTTCTTTCACCATTTCCTGGAATTTCTCCCCGTGCAAAGGACCGATTTCTTTCACGTGGGACGGGGCGGCCATTACTTCGGTCAGCGCCCCCAGCGGACAGGTTGCGGCGACGGTGCCGGGCAACGCGACACCCGGCAGTCACACCGTCTCGGGCACCTGCACGAACGCGCGGACCGGTCAGCCGCTGACCGGCGCCGCGAACTTCCGGGTGACCGGGACCGTGACCACGGCACCGCCGACGACGAAGGTGCCTCCGACGACGAAGCCGACCGTCCCGGTGACCACACCGACCCGGCCGGGGACGACCACCACCCCGGTCACCACTACCGCCCCGCCCACGACGACACCACCGTCCACAACGGACACTCCCCCGCCGACCGGCGTCCCGTCGTCGAGCAGCAGCACGCCGCCGGGGCCGAACGACCTCGTCCTCGACCGCCCGAGCGTGCAGCCCGGCGACCGGCTGTCCGCGACGGGCAAGGGCTGCACGCCCGGCGAACGCGTCACCCTGACGTCGGACGGCGAGCGCGTCGGCGGCGCCTACGCCGACGGCACCGGCGCCTTCACCGCGAATGTGGAGTTCACGCGGATCGAGGCGGGCAAGCACACCGTCGTCGCGGACTGCGGCGTGCGCTTGACCGGCGCCGTCGAGCAGGTCGTGACCAGTTCGTCCGGCGGGCACAGCGGCACCATGGTGGTGCTGGTGTTCTTCGTGCTGGCCGGGATCACCGTGATCCGCTTCCCCTGACCCTCAGCGCGGTGGCCGCATCGCCGCGAAGACCAGCAGCAACGCGGCGAGGAAGAGGGCGGCGGCCGCCACGTCGATCAGGAAGCCGACGACGAGTCCGGTGATCATCGCTCACTCCTTCGCCGTCCGGGCGGCTTCGCGACGCCGTGCGTACACGCTGGTGAACGAGACCGTGACGAGGACAGCGACGATCACGCCCAGCGAGACCGGGGTCGGAACCTGCGGCACGCCCGGCCAGATCCCGTGTGCCCAGTGCAGGACCAGCTTCACCCCGATGAAGGCGAGGATGATCGCGAGGCCGTGGTTGAGGTGGACCAGCTTCGCGAGCGCCGAATGGAGCACGAAGTACAGGGCACGCAGGCCCATCAGGGCGAAGGCGTTGGTGGCGAACACGAGGTACGGGTCTTCGGTGATGCCGTAGACGGCGGGCACCGAGTCGACCGCGAAGACGACGTCGGTGGCGAAGACCGCGACGACCACGACAGCCAGCGGAGTGAGCGCGCGGCGCCCGTGTTCACGCACGGTCAGCCGGGTGCCGCGGTAGTCGTCGGTGACCGGCATCAGCCTGCGCAGCAACCGGACCGACCGCAGCTGCGAGAGATCCATCTCGACCGGGCCGTCGGACATGGCCTCACGCAGGATCTTGATCGCCGAGACCAGCAGGATCACGCCGAAGACGAGGAACGCCCAGGTGCCGGCCGACAGCATCGCGGCACCGGCCGCGATGAACACGCCGCGGAGCACCAGCGCGCCCACGATGCCGTACAGCAGCACGCGTTGCTGCACGGCGGGCGGGACCGCGAAGGCGGCGAGCAGCAGCATGAAGACGAACAGGTTGTCCACCGACAGGGACTTCTCGACGACGAAACCCGTCATGAACTCGAGCGCCTGGCCGCCACCGAACTCGAGCCACAGCCAGAGCCCGAACACGACCGGGAGCGCGAGGTAGAAGACCGACCAGCCGGCTGCCTCCCGCATCGACACCTCGTGCGGACGGCGGGTGACGGCGAAATCGGCGACGAGCAGTCCCAGCAGGACGGCGATGCTGATCGCCCACAACCCCGGCGATCCCACGGTTGCCACGGACTCGGGCATGAAGCCTCCTCGAACTCGAAGTTCGAGGTCTCCTTCACCCGATGGGCGGCCTCCCGGGGACACAGCGGAGTGTCCGTATTGACCGGGCAGACCCTTGGGAAGTACTCCCCTCGCCGGTCCAGTATCGCACTTGGTAAAGAGTTATTAAAGGGCGGGTCAAGCGGGGCCCTCCCGCAGCACGCCGCGTACCGCGTCGACGGACAGGTCGTCCCACGGGAATTCGGCCATCCACCAGGTCGCCCCCGCCCGCTCGTACGGCGCGACATCCGTGCCCGCGGGGACGCCGATGGCGAAGTCGTACGGCTTCTCCGCGTCCTCGCGCCACCCGGTGATCGTCTCGACCACTTCGGCGAACTCGTCCGCGTGCGGCAGGTGCACCGGGAAGAACCCGTCGTACCGCGCGGCCCTGCGCATCGGCTTCGTCTTCCCGGGGAAGCCCGCCAGCCAGACCGGGATCGGGCGCGCGGGACGAGGCAGGAAGGTGATGTCGTCGACCGTGTAGTGCGCGCCGTGATGCCGCACCGGCTCACCGGACCAGGCGGCGGTGAGGATCGCGAGCGACTCGTCCAGCATCTCGCCGCGTTTGCGGTCGTCCGGCTCGTCGCCGGTCTTCGAGAACTCGCCGCCGAAGCGGTCGCTGCCGAGGCCCGCGCCGAGGATCAGCCGTCCGTCACCCAACCGGTCCAAGGTGGCCGTCTCACGGGCGAGCTTGACCGGACGACGGCGGGCCAGCGGCGTGACCATCGGACCGAAGACGAGGTTCTCGGTGGCCGACGCTACGGCGGCGAGGGTGATCCACGGATCGGCGACGGCACGCACCGGCTCGCGCCAGCGGACGTGGTCCCAGACGAACAGACCGTGCCAGCCCGCCTCCTCGGCCTCGGCGGCGAGGCGCGCGATGATCACCGGATCGGCCAGTTCGTCGAAGATCGGCAGCCAGAGTGCTGAGCGCAGGTTCATGCCCGCGACCGTACGAGGAAATCCCCCGCCGCGGCGTGCTCGAAGACGGAACACGCGTGTCTCCAGCCGGAACTCGCGTGATTGAAGGCGTAACTCGCGTGTGCGGAGCCGGAAGACTCGTGCGGTCCGGCCTCGGGTGAGTTCCGCCTCCAATCACGTGAGTTACGTCTTCAATCACGTGAGTTCCGTGTCCGGACACGTGAATCACGCCTTCCGGTGGAGAAGGGGAGAACCTTCCTGCAGCACCTCCCGGGCTCGCGCCACCCCGTCCTCCTCGCGCAACCGGCCGGCGACGTACTGCGCGCCGCGGCGGAACAGGAGGTTGCCGGACAGTTCCAGCAGCCGCGCGGTCGAGGAGTCCTCGGTGAGTTCCCGTAACGGGAGCGGACGTGGTCCGGCGCCGAGCCGGGAGACCCGGTCGCCCCAGTAGGGCTGGTCGGAGAAGACCGGGCAGACCAGCGACGGGACGCCCGCGCGCAACGCCGCCGCGGTCGTGCCCGCGCCGCCGTGATGCACCACCGCGGCGGTGCGCGGGAAGAGCCACGCGTGCGGGACGTCCCCGATCGTCAGCAGATCGTCTTCGCCGGCCACGGCATCGGTGCCGAGCAGGCCGCGCAGCCCCACGCGGCGCAACGCCGTGCGGACTGCGGCGAACGTCCGTTCCGCCTCCGACGGCCGCATGCTGCCGAAACCGACGTACACCGGAGGCGGCCCGGAGGCGAGGAAGTCCCGCAAGCGCGGGTCCGGCCGCCAGTCTGCGGGGGTGTCGAGAAACCAGTACCCGGTGACGTGGACCCTGGCGGGCCAATCCTTCGGCCGGGGCACCACGGCGTCGGAAAATCCGCACAGCACCGGGGTTTCCGTCCGCCGGGGCCCGCGTATGCCTGCCGCGGGCAGGCCGAGCGACCGCTCCCGCCACCGATCCACTTCGGGACGCAGCACCTGCCACGCGACGGTGTCGACGGCGCGAAAGCTCAGCCGGCGGCCGCACGGCCCGGTCTTGGCCGCCCACGGCAGCAGCGGATGCGCGAACGCCCCCGTCGGCACGCTGGGCTGATAGTGCAGCTCGACGTCGGGGACGCCGAGCGAGGCACCCAGATGCGCGCCGAGGAAGCCCAGCGTCGGGGCGAGGACGAGGTCCGCGCCCTCCGCTCCTCGGTGGACGTCGGCCAGCAGGCGCTCCAGCACCGGGGCCAGCGCACCTCGCAGCCCGCGCAGGAAGGTCGCGGGATTGCGTCCGCCCTCGGTCCATTCGCGTCCACCGGCCGACCCGAGGACTTCGCCGGGATCGGCCGAGAGCGGCGCGAAGTCCAGGCCGTGCCCGGTCACCAGTGTCCGGAACCGCTCGGCCGCCAGCACCCGCACCCGATCGCCGTCGAGACCACGACCCAAGGCGATACACGGCTGGACGTCACCCCGCGAACCGGGAGCGACGATCACGACGAGCCGGGTCACCGCTTCGCCGCCGTCAGCCGGTAGCGGAGGCGGAACGGCAGGTTCGCCAGCACCGCCGCGACACGCGCGTCCCGGCCGACCAGGTATCGCGGCGCGGGACGGCGTGCGGTGAGCGCGTGGACCACGACCCGCGCCGCCCGCTCGGGCGGTACACCGTTCCGAGCGGATCGCTCCGCGCTGCGTTCGGCTTCCTCCAGTTGCGCCCCATACCTTTCCCGCGCTGCCTCCGGAAGGGCGGCGCGCACCTCCTCGGCGGCGGCTCGGGCGCGCGGCCAGATCGACGTGGTGACCGCGCCGGGCTCCACGAGGACGACGCCGATCCCGGACGGTGCCAGTTCGGCGCGCAGGCTGTCGGTCAAGCCGACCAGGGCGAACTTCGAAGTGTGATACGGCCCGACCATCGGCCCCGCGATGCGCCCGCCCATCGATCCGACGGTCACCACCCTGGCGGCGGACGCGGCACGCAGTGCGGGCAGCATCGCCTGCGTGACGGCGAGCTGACCGGTGACGTTGACCTCCAGCTGCTGCCGGAAATCCGCGAGCGGCACGTGTTCCAGCGGTCCGGGCCTGGCCATCCCGGCGTTGTTCACCAGTCCGCACAGCGGCCCCGCCGCCGCGACCTTCTCCCCGCAGGCCGCGATCGACGCCGCGTCCCGGAGGTCCATTCGCAGCACGGTGACCGCTTCGCCGTACGTGCGAGCAAGTTCCGTTTCGTCCGCATCGGTGCGCACACTGGCCCAGACGTGCGCGCCCCTCCGGACGAGTTCGGTCACGCAGGCGCGGCCGATCCCACTCGACGCACCGGTGACCACAAAGGACGGACGGGTCACGACGCCTCCCCCGTCTTCACCGGCGCTGAGAGCGCGCTCAGCATCCGCGGCCAGGTCTTGTGCAGCTGGTCCTGCCAGTACGCCCAGTGATGCGTGCCGGGCCCGTAGAAATCCGTCTTGACCGGGACGCCGAGACGGTTCAGCCGGTCCGCCATCGCGGTGGTCTGGCCGGCGCAGAGGAATTCGAGCAGCATCGCGCCGGGCAGCACGTCGACCGGGAGTTTCCCGTCGAACGGTCCCGGCAGGCCGTTGCCCGTCGACAGGTACAGCTCGGTGCCGCGCAGGCGGTCGGCGTTCACCAGCGGATCGTGCGCGTCCCAGCGGGACGCCTCGCGCCGCCGGTCGCCCCAGAGCGCTTCGGGATCCTGCCGGGCCGAGGCGACGATCGCGCTGGTCAGCAGCTCGCCGTACGGACCGGTGGGGTTGAGATTGCCGCTGAACGATCCGGCGAAACGGAACACCCCCGGCCGCCGGGCGGCGAGTTCCACCGCGCCGTATCCGCCGAGGGAGAGCCCCGCCGCGACCCGCCTCCCGTCCCCGCGATAGCCGCGGTCGATCAGCTGCGGGATCTCGACCGCGGTGAACGTCTCCCACTGGTTGAGCACGACGTCCTTGCCGTAATTCCACCAGTCGGAAAAGAACCCCGCGGAACCGGAACCCGGCATCACCACCATCACGCCGGCGTCGTCGGCGAGTTTCCGGATGTCGGTGTTGGCCGTCCAGCCGCGATAGTCCTGCAGCCGCGTCTCCCCGGCGAGCAGGTACACGGCGGGCCACTTGCGGTCCGGTTCGGCGGCCCACCGCGACGGCAGGATCAGCCTGACCATCGCGTAGCTCCCGACGCCGATCGAGCGCACGGTGAGATCCAGCGTCCGCGGATCACCGTCCACTGTGGTCTGGGCGACGACGTGCGAGCCGTCGTCGGCGCGGACGTCCGGGACACCGCCCTCGGCCCGTGCCGGGGCGGGCAGCAAACACGCCACGGCCGCCAGCGACGCCACGGCCCGCAGCCGCCTCGAAGTAGTGCGCATACGCAATCCTTTGTCCCGGTCGTCCGATCGAATTCGAAAATGTGACGGCGATTACTCACAAAAGAAATCCGGAGGTGTCGACACATTAAGCGGACGGGCCCCTTCCAGGCAATTGTCCTGCCCACAATCCGGGAGGACAATGTGAATGCCAGGGAAACAAGAAATGCGTCCGCCTCCCCCATCAGGGTGACCCGCCACTCACGGACAGTGAGCGAGTGTGGCACGGTGGTACCAAACTGGCTCGCGCACCAGCGAAAATCCTGGAACTCGCAGGTCACGCCCTGTACACGAAGGACATTTACGTTCTCTTGACGCCTTCCGGTATTCGATTTCCCGTCGTAGCCTTCGTCGTGCCGCCCGGGTTCGGCGTCCACTGACGTGACCCCGGCGCCTGCGTCCCACCGAGGGGACCGCGACTCCATCAGGACCCTTCCGAAAGGGCTATTCATGGCTGCCCGAATTCGTGCGTTCGTCGTCTCCGCCGCCGCGGTGGCGACCATTTCCGGAGCACCGGGAGAATCGATACAGGCGGCCGCGACGCCGCCCGCACCCGCCGTTCCGCCCGCGGCGGTCCTGCCGCCGGAAGCCGTCCCGCACGCGTCCGCGCGGGACGGCTTCGACCTCCGCACAGCACTGTCCACTTCGGACTCGAAGGCGCGGAAGGAGAGCCGGATCGACGTCGACGGCTGCGAGGACGTCGTCCACGGCAGGCTGGTCGGCGCCGACGCCGCCGGCCAGGGTTTCCAGTCCGCCGTACCCGGCGGTCAGGTCTCCGAACTCGTCGCGCGCACGACGAACCCGCCCGACCTGACGGCTTGGGCCGCGCAGGCCGGGCGGTGCTCGAAGGTGACGGTCGACGACGCGGCCGGTACCGCGGTGTCGACCGTCACCGTCCATCCCGCTCCCGTCGTTCCGGGCGCGAAAACCCTTTCCTACCAACAACTCCTGACGCTCCCCGGACAGCCCCCCGAACTGCCGGGACTGCGTCTGCGCACTGTCGCCATCGCCGCCGACGACGTACTGGTCGTGCTTCGTGACGCCGGGACCACCGGCCTCGATCTCGACGCCCTGGCCGTCGCCGCCTGGCGGCACGCCGCCGGACCACTCGGCCGCTGAATCCCCCGAACACCCCCGAACCCGCCCGGCCGAAGGCCCCGCTATCGCGGTGGCGGGGCGCCTAGGCCGCCACCGTGACGTAGCCGACCAAGCAGCGCCCTGCCGACGTCGATCGCGGTCGCGGGTTCACCATCAGACACTGAGGAGACGCCATGTCCCTGGCCCCCGAAAACCTGCCCGTCACGGCCGGCCCCACCCTCCCCGCCTGCCTCCGGCATTGGGCGGACACCGACGGCGACCGGCCCGCGGTGACCTTCACCGACTTCGCGACCGACCGCGCCGGGCGGCGGCGGACCCTGACCTGGAAGCAACTCCAGGAGCGCGTCGACGCCGTCGCGGGGGCGCTGCCCGTCCGGCCCGGTGACCGGGTGGCGGTGCTGTGCCCGCAGAGCGCCGAGTACGTCGTCGCGTTCCTCGGCGCGATCACCGCGGGCGCGATCGCCGTTCCGCTGTTCGACCCCGGGCTGCCCGGGCACGCCGGACGGCTCGCCGCGGTGCTGACCGACTGCTCCCCCACCGCGGTGATCACCACCACCGCGGCCGAGGACGCGGTCCGCGAGTTTCTGGCAGGCCTCCCCGGCGGCGAACGCGTCGCCGTCGTCACGGCCGACAAGCCCGCCGCGGGCCCGGTCCGCGCGTGGCCCGTCCCGGCGCCGGCGCCGGACGAGGTGGCGTACCTGCAGTACACGTCCGGCTCGACCCGCAGCCCGGCGGGAGTGGTGCTGACCCACGCCAACGTGCTGGCCAACGTCAGCCAGGCGGTGCACGGGCTCGGCATGGACCCGGCGGGGACCACGGTGTCGTGGCTGCCGCTGTTCCACGACATGGGTCTCGTACTCGGCCTGATCACGCCACTGGCGTTGGGCATGAGGTCGGTGCTGATGGATCCGCTGGCCTTCATCGAGCGCCCGGTGCGCTGGCTGGAGCTGCTCGGCGACCACAACGGAAGCTGGAGCGCGGCCCCGAACTTCGCGTTCCACTACGCCGCGAGCCGGGTGCGCGAGGAGGACCGCGCCAAGCTCCGTCTCGACCGGGTCGCCGCGATCGTCAACGGCGCGGAGCCGATCAACGCGGGCGTCCTCGACCGGTTTCACGCGGCCTTCGCCGACTCCGGTTACCTGCCGGAGAAGACGCGTCCCGCGTACGGGCTGGCCGAGGCGACGGTCTTCGTCACCACCGGCCCCGCCGCTCCCCCGCGTGTCACGACGTTCGACCGTGCCGCGCTGGGCGCGGGGACGGCGCGCCAGGCGGACATCGGTCTCCAGCTGGTCGCCTGCGGCGTCCCGGTGGGTCAGCACGTCGCGTTGGTCGACCCGGAAACCGGTGTCGCGCTGGAAGACGGCTCGGTCGGCGAGATCTGGGTCCACGGGCCCAACGTCGGCACGGGCTACTGGCAGAAGCCCTTGGAGAGCACCGACACCTTCGGCGCCCGGCTGACCGGGGAGCACAGTGGGCTGCCCGACGGGCCGTGGCTGCGCACCGGCGACCTCGGCGTCCGGCACGACGGCGAGGTCTACATCGCGGGCCGGATCAAGGATCTGCTCATCGTCGACGGCCGCAACCACTATCCGCAGGACGTCGAAGCGACGGCGGCGTCGGCCGACCGCGACATCCGTCCCGGCAGTGTCGCCGCGTTCGCCGTCGAAGGCACCGACACCGAAGCCGCGGTCGTCGTCGCCGAACACCGTGCTCACACCGCACTGACCACCGAGGACGAACGGGCGCTCGCCGCGGTGATCCGGCGGCTCGTCTCCGACGCGCACGGCCTCGCGCTGCGCGACGTCGTGCTCGTCCCGGCGGGACTGGTCCCGCGGACCTCCAGCGGCAAGATCGCGCGCGCCGCCTGCCGCGACCGTTACCTCGCAGGCGACTACGGAAAGGCCTTGGTGCGATGAGAAACCCGACGCTCGACACGCCCGCACTGCGCCGCTGGCTGCTCGACACCGTCGCCGGACACCTCGGCGTCGACCCGGCGCGGCTCGAAGCCGATCGTCCGCTCAGCGACTACGGCCTGTCCTCCCGTCAGGCCGTCGGTATCGCCGGCGATCTCGAAAACCTGCTGGGCACCCCGCTCCCGGCGACCCTGCTGTGGGAAAGCCCGACCCTCGACCACCTTGCCCGCTCCCTGACCGGCGGTGCCGAACCGGAGCCGGAATCGCCGGGCACCGACCGGCGCCGGACCGACCCGATCGCCGTCGTCGGCCTCGGCTGCCGCTGGCCGGGAGCGGACGGCCTCGACGAGTTCTGGGACCTGCTGCGCAGCGGACGGGACGCCGTCCGGACCGCGCCGCCGGGCCGGTGGAACGCCGACGCGGCGCCGATCGTCGGCGGTTTTCTGGACGACGTGGCCGGTTTCGACGCCGAGCACTTCGGCATCACCCCACGTGAAGCGTCCACAATGGACCCTCAACAGCGGATGCTGCTGGAAGTCACCTGGGCGGCGCTGGAACACGCCGGGATCGCCCCGGCCTCGCTGCGCGGCAGCCGGACCGGCGTGTTCACCGGGATCTCGACCCACGACTACGGGCATCTCACGATGGCGGGCGGCGGGGTCGATCTGTGGACGGCGACCGGTGCGGCCGGAAGCATCTCGGCCAACCGGCTCTCCTACGTCTACGACCTGCGCGGGCCGAGTATGGCGGTGGACACCGCCTGCTCGTCGTCGCTGGTCGCGGTGCATCACGCGGTGCGCGCGCTGCGCGACGGCGAGGCGGATCTGGCGCTGGCGGGCGGGGTGAACCTCATGCTGCTGCCCGGACCGACGGCCGCCTTCGCCGCCGCGGGACTGCTGGCCGGGGACGGCCGGTGCAAGACCTTCGCCGCGGGCGCCGACGGCATCGCGCGTGCCGAAGGCTGCGGCGTCGTCGTGCTCAAGCGGCTGGCGGACGCCGAGTACGACGGCGACCGGGTGCTGGCGGTGATACGTTCGACCGCGGTCAACTCCGACGGCCGCTCCCAGGGCATGGCGGCGCCGAACCCCGTCGCCCAGCAGGACATGCTGCGCACGGCGTACCACGGCGCCCGGCTCGATCCGTCCACTGTGGACTACATCGAGGCGCACGGCACCGGCACCCTGCTCGGCGACCCGATCGAGGCCCGCTCCCTCGGCGCCGTCCTCGGCAAGGACCGCCCGGCCGACGGCCCGCTGCTGATCGGCTCGGTGAAGACCAACATCGCGCACGCGGAGGCGGCGGCGGGGATCGCCGGGCTGATCAAGGTCGTGCTCGCGATGACCCATGACGAACTGCCGCCCCAGCTGCATTTCACCGCCCCCAACCCGCACATCCCGTTCGACGACCTGCGCCTGAAGGTGGTGACCGAACCGACGCCGTGGCCACGCCGGTCCGGCCGCGCCACGGCGGGGGTGTCGGCGTTCGGGTTCGGCGGGACCAACGCGCATGTCGTCCTCGAACAGGCCCCTGCCTTGGAACCGGCCCCACACCGCGGGGACGTCCGGATCGGGCTGCTGTCCGCCCGTACCCGCGACCGTCTCACCGAACGCGCGACCCAGCTGGCGAACTGGCTGGAGTCCTCGGCCACGCCGCCGCTTTCCCTCGCCGACGTCACCCACACGCTGTTCCGGCGCGACAACGGCGGACCGCATCGCGCCGCCGTCGTCGCCGGGGACATCGCCGAGCTCGCGGTGCTGCTGCGCGCCGTCGGCACCGGCGCCGACCCCCTGCCCGCGGGCGCTGTCGCCGGCACCACGCGGAGCGGCGACGACCCGGTGTTCGTGTTCTCCGGCCACGGCTCCCAATGGGCGGGGATGGGACGCGGACTGCTGGCCGCCGAGCCCGCCTTCGCCGCCCAGGTCGACAAGCTCCACGACCTGTTCACCGAGCACACCGGCCGATCGCTGCGTGCCCTGCTCACCAGCGCCAAGCCGCTTTCGCTGCCCGGAACCCAGGCCGTCATCTTCGGGACGCAGATCGCGCTGGCCGCTCAGTGGGAGGCGCTCGGGGTCCGGCCCGCGGCCGTCGTCGGGCACTCGCTCGGCTCCGCCGCGGCCGCCGTGGTGAGCGGCGTGCTCACCCCCGACGAGGCCGTCCACCTGGTCGCGACCCGCGCCCGGCTCCTGGGCACCCTCGGCCCAGGAGGGGCGATGGCCGCGGTGGAACTGGCGCCGGAGGAACTCGACCTGTACCCGGACATCGAACTCGCCGTCGAATCGGCGCCGGGTCAGCTGACCGTCGCCGGCGACGCGACCGTGCTCGAATTGCTCGTCGCGGAACTCGAAGCCGCCGGGCTGACCGCACGGCTGCTGCCGGTCGAGGTCGCCGGGCACTCCGCCCGCGTCGACCCCATCCTGCCCGCGCTCCGGGAGGCGCTCGACGAGTTGGGTGGCCGCCGTCCGACAGTGCCTTGGTACGACACGGTTCTCCCCGATCCACGGGAGCTGCCGGACTTCGACGCCGGGTACTGGGCCGCGCATCTGCGCCGTCCGGTGCGGTTCCGGCAGGCCGTGGCGGCCGCCGCCGCGGACGGGCACCGCGTCTTCCTCGAGGTGTCGCCGCATCCGATCCTGCGGGGTTCGGTGGCGAGGACACTCGCAGCCGAGGGAATCCACGACGCCGTCGTCACCGGAACGCTGCGCCGGGGCCAGGACGAGGTCCGCGCGCTGGGCGCCGCGGCGGCCGAACTGTACTGCGCGGGTACCCGGATCACCCCGGCCGATCCGGACGACGGCGCCCGCCTGGTCGACGTCCCGCCGATGCCGTGGCGGCACGAACGGCACTGGTACACCGCTGCCGGGGAACCGCCTTCGTTCGCGGCGCGCACGCCGGAACCCGAACCCGTACGGAGCGGCGGAGGTGACCGGCTGACCGAGATCGTCGCCGCCGTCATGGGACTGCGGCCCGACCGTATCGACGCCGACGTCCCGCTGGTGGAACTCGGACTGGACTCCCTGATGGCGAACCGGATCCGGGAGGCCGTGCGCCGGGAGTTCGGCACCGAACCCGACGCCGTCAGCGTGCTGCGCGGTGCGACTCTCGCGGATCTCAGCCGCGATCTCACGCCGCGAGAGGACGAAGAACCGCTCCCGGCCCGCGGCCGTGCCTGGGACGCGGCCGACCGCCTGGTCCTGCGGCTGTGGCAAGAGCACACCGGGAC
The DNA here is from genome assembly GCF_044547565.1 of Amycolatopsis sp. NPDC052450. Taxonomy (NCBI): domain Bacteria; kingdom Bacillati; phylum Actinomycetota; class Actinomycetes; order Pseudonocardiales; family Pseudonocardiaceae; genus Amycolatopsis; species Amycolatopsis sp. NPDC052450. Next base: position 19,280 of record NZ_JBIUAQ010000008.1, read on the forward strand.
CGACGCGGGCGGCACACAGGTCCGATTGACCGAGACCGGCACCCCGGACCGGCTGGCCGAACTTCTCGCCGAGGGGCTCAGCGCCGAACTCGACACGCCCGTCGACGCCGCCGAACTCCGGCGGCACGACTCCCTCGCGGCCATCGCCGACGTCGCCCGCGCCGTCCTCGACACGAGGGAGGAGCGGGGGCCGGTCCACGTCCTCGCCCGTGGTGAAACCGGGGTCGCGCCGCTGCTGCTGTTCCACCCCGGCGGCAGCACCTGCACCGTGTACCGGCCGCTGCTGGACCGGCTGCCCACCTCGGTGCCGTGCGTCGGATTCGAACGCGTTCCCGGTGTCAGCATCGAGGAACGCGTCGAACAGCTCCTGCCGTTGGTACGGGAACAGGGTCGCGACCGGCCGTACCGGCTGGCGGGCTGGTCGTTCGGCGGGGCGCTGGCCTACGGCGTCGCCGCGCGACTCGCAGAGGAAGGCGAAGAGGTCGAGTTCGTCGCGCTGATCGACACCATGCTCCCGCTTCCGGAGCCGGATCTCGATCCGCGCGCGTCGTCCGCCCGGCGGTTCCTGCGATTCACCGGCTACGTCGAAGGAACTTACGGCCGCGAAGTGCGGCTCGGGCACGAGGAGCTGGCACCGCTGCCCGAAGAGGAGCAGATCGAGCTGACCATGCGGCGGGTCGCCGAAGCGGGTCTGCTCAGCCCCGGCGTGCTCCGGCACCAGCGTCAGTCCTTTTTGGACACGCTGGCGGCCGAACGCGGTACGCCCCGCCGCTACGACGGCCGGGTCGTGCTCTACCGGGCGATCGAGCAGTACGCGGCCGGACTGGCGATGGAACCCCGGTATTCCCGCACGGATCTCGCGGCGGGCTGGGCGGAGTTGTGCCCGGGGCTGGAGATCGTGCCGGTCGAAGCGCATCACCTGTCGGTGGTCGACCCGCCTCACGTCGACGTCGTCGCGAGGCATCTGACGGGGCTCCTGTGACCACGGCCCGGGCCGAGCGAGCGGTCATCCGCGCCTGGCCGCTGCTGGCGGTGCTCGGTGCCGGGCTCTTCCTCGTGGCGGTGGACGCGACCGTGCTGCACGTCGCGTTGCCCGACCTCGTCCGGCAGTTGCGGCCCGGCGCGGCGGCGCAGGTGTGGATCGTGGCGATCTACCCGCTGACCGCCGCGCCGCTGCTGCTGCCGTTCGGCACCCTCGGCGACCGGTACGGGCGACGGCGGGTGCTGGTCTCCGGGTACGTCGTGTTCGGGGTCGCGTCACTCGGCTGCGCGTTCGCGGCGAACGTCCCGGTACTGCTGGGTTTCCGCGCACTGCTCGGCTGCGGCGGCGCGATGATCATGCCGGTGACGATGTCGCTGCTCCGCGAACTCTTCCCGGAGCAGCGGCACCGCCGCACGGCGATCGCGGTGTGCAGCGGGATCGCGGGCACCGGCTCGGTGTTCGGGCCGATCCTCGGCGGGGTGCTCGTCGAGGCATGGGGCTGGCGGGCCACGTTCCTGCTGAACCCGCCGGTGATCCTGGCGGCGGTGGTCCTGGCGCTGCGGTGGCTCCCCCGCAACCCGCCGGGGCGGCGGCCGTGGGACGCGCTCAGCGCCGCCCTCGCGGCGGGCGGTGTCCTCGGCATCGCGTTCGCCGTCGGGCAGCCGGGTTCCTGGACGACGGCCGCTGTTTCGGGCGTGACCGGCTGTGTCCTCATCGGACTGTTCCTGCGCCGCCAGCGCCGGACCGATCCGCCGCTGCTGGACCTCACCCTGTTCCGCCGGCCGGGAGTGCGGGCCGCGGTCGGCGGGGTGCTGCTGGTGATGAGCACGCTGGTCGGGCTCGGTCTGCTGTTCGCCCAGTACCTCCAGGTGGTGCTCGGTCTCTCGCCGACCGCGGCGGCGTCCCGGCTGCTCCTGGTGCTGGGCGCGTCGGCCGTCGGCAGCGTCGTGGCCCCTTCACTGCTGGGACGGTTCGGCAACACGCGGGTCCGCACGGCCGGCTTCGCGGTGACGGCGGTGTCGTTGGTGGTCCCGGCGGCGGGATCGGCCGCACTGACGTCGCCGATGCTGCTCGGCATCGGCATGACGGGACTGGGGCTGGGTATGGCGCTCGCGCTCACTTCGAGCACCGACACCCTCCTTTCGGCGACCTCGGCGGACCAGGCGGGCGGCGCCGCGGCGGTGGAGAAGACGGGCTACGAACTCGGCGCCGGTTTCGGGACGACGGTCTTCGGTTCCCTGGCGGCCGCGGTGTACGCGGGGCACCTGGCCGTCCCGCCGGGGGTGCCCGAACCGGCGCGGGTGCTCGCCTTGTCGGGGCCCGCTCAAGCCGAAGCGGCCGCCGCGGGCCTGACGTCGCGTTTAGCCGGCGAAGTGCTCGACGCCGCTCGGATCGCTTGCACCACCGGGTTGCAGGTGTCCGCGGGCGTCGCTTGCGGGTTATTCGTCTTGGCAGTGCTCTTCTCCGGAGCTTTCCGACAGCGCGCGGTCTGACGTTGCACGAAGCAAGACGCTCGCTACACCTACTGGTGAGATACGACCGTAGGGGAGGGAGCGGTGATGTTCGGTGAACCAGCACTCGGACTTCGACGAGTTCTTCAAGCACGACTTCGCACCGTTAGTGGGATTCCTGTGCAAGGCCGGCTTCGACCTCGAGACCGCGAGGGACGCTGCCGCCGACGCGATGGTCCAGGCCTTCGAACGCTGGAGCACCCTTGAGCACCCACGTGCTTGGGTGCGCAAGGCCGCACCTCGCATCGCCAGAGCGCAGCTTCATCGAACAGAAGAGGGTGTCCGCCGGGCGGTCAAAGGCGACTGGTCTCAGCCGGTGGATCGGGAAACCGAGCGATTGATCTCCTTCCTCGATGAGACGGCATGGGTCGCGGACCTGGTGAACCAACTTCCGACGCGGCAGCGTGACGTCATCGTCTGGGCGCTCGACGGGTTCTCTCCCACCCAAATCGCGGATCACCTTGGCTTGCCGACGGTGACCGTCCGGTCCAACCTGCGTCACGCCCGCAGGCGGCTGGAGCGGCTCTATCGGCAGCAAAGACCGGTACAGGGCCTGACAGAAGGAGGCAACGACAGTGACTGATACCCGCGCCGTGCCCGCCTGGCTGTCCCAGGCCAACGATGCCTACAACGACTCCCTCAACCGAGGCTTGGACATCGACAAGACCCTGGCACAGGTCAAGAGCCGCGTGCTGACGCGCCGGTTGATCGCCGTGAGCCAGACGACCTTCGTGTCGACGGCGCGCGGCCTCGTCGATGATCCGATCGCGCCGGTCGCCGCTGCTGTTGAGGGTGATCCTCAAGCGGTCGAACGGTTGCTGGCGGCCATCCGTCCTTTGGTAGTGCGGTACTGCCGCGCTCGGGTTGGCAGGCAGGAGCGTTCGTTCGCTTCCGCAGACGACGTTGCTCAGGAGGTGTGTCTCGCGGTGCTCACGGCATTGCCTTCGTACCGTGATCAGGGCCGCCCGTTCCTGGCCTTCGTCTACGGGATCGCCCAGCACAAGGTGGCCGACGCGCATCGCGCCGCGGCCCGTAACCGTGCCGAGCCGGTCGCTGAAGTCCCCGACGAGATCGAGGGCGGCGTCGGCCCCGAGCAGCGTGCCCTCCAGGGCGAGCTGAACGAGCGCATGTCGCAGCTGCTGCGCGTACTTCCCGACAAACAGCGTGAGATCGTGGTCCTGCGGGTGGTCGTGGGATTGTCCGCCGAAGAGACGGCCGAGGCCGTGGGGTCCACCCCCGGCGCCGTCCGGGTGGCCCAGCATCGCGCCCTCGCGCGCCTACGTAAGGTTCTGGCCGCTGAGGAGGTGAGCTGAGTGAGCCACGCGTTCGTGGCGGCCGTCCTCGTCAGTGCGGGCGGGCGTCGTCGGTGAACTGCTCCGCGAACTCGGCGGTCGGCGGGATCTCCTGGATCACGTCGATCAGCACGCCGTTGGGGTCGGCGACGATGAAGTGCCGTTGCCCGAACTCCTCGCTGCGCAAGGAAAGTGCCTCGGGCAACCCCGCCTCCACGACCAGCCGCCGGTGTTCGGCGTCGACGTCTTCGACCTCGAAGTTCAGCAACAGTCCCTGCACGGGTTTGCCCGCCCCCGCGGGAATGGTGTCGTGCCCGGGAGCGAGGATCGCGAGCTCCCACTCGTCGCGTTTGAGGCTGACGTACCAGTCAGCCTCGAAGGTGAGCTCGAAGCCGAAGTGGCCGCAGTAGAAGTCCCGAGTCTCGGTGATCTTCTCGGTCATGAGAACGGGGTAGAAGCTGGTCAGACGCATGATGCCGCCTTGTCTCGCGAACAATACCGACCGTCGGTTTGTTTTGTCGAAGTTAGCCAACCGACGGTCGGTATGTCAAGATTCCGGTCATGGCCCGCACGAAACAGCAGCAGCGCGAAGAGACGATGGAGGCGTTGACCGCCACCGCCCGGCGAATGTTCGCCGAGCACGGATACGGCAAGGTCGGGCTGGAGACCATCGCGCAGACCGCGGGCGTGAGCAAAGGCGCGCTCTACCACCATTTCAGCAGCAAGGCGGACCTGTTCCGGCACGTGCTCGGCGTCGTCCAGCACGACGTCGGCGAGCAGATCGCGCGAGCCGCGGACGCCGCGCCGGACTCGTGGGCGGGGCTGCTGGCCGGATGCCGCGCGTTCCTCGCCGCGGCGACCGATCCGGAGATCCAGCAGATCATGTTGCTGGACGGTCCTTCGGTGGTCGGCTGGCAGGACTGGCGCGAACTGGACGCCGAGTCCTCCGCCCGGCACCTCGCCGAAGCACTGACCGGACTGATGACCGAAGGCGTCTTGGCGAAGCGGCCCGTGGAACCGTTGGTACGCCTGCTTTCCGGCGCGATGAACGAGGCCGCCGTCTGGCTCGCCCACTCCCCCGACCCGAAGGCCGACCTCGCCGCGACGATGGACACGCTCACACCGATGATCGAGTCGCTGCGCTGAGCTCTTATGCCGTGAAGGGCCCCCGCAACGCGAAAAGGCCCCACCCGAGCCGGGTGGGGCCTTCACTGCGGTGGGCGATACTGGGATCGAACCAGTGACCTCTTCGGTGTGAACGAAGCGCTCTCCCCCTGAGCTAATCGCCCGCGGTACGAACTCCGGTTCACCGGGGAAGTGAACCTGGTGCGCGATACTGGGATTGAACCAGTGACCTCTTCCGTGTCAGGGAAGCGCTCTCCCGCTGAGCTAAACGCGCGTGGTGAAGTTGTTCGTACTGAAGCTAGTTTAGCGGACCCGTTTCCGGGCGCGCACAGGGGTTCCCCTTCTCGATCGGCTCAGGGTTTCGGCAGCTTGGAGGCGACCGAGACCGCGATCTCCTTCGCCCGGTCACAGGGGCTTCCGCCCTCGCGCGCGAGCAGCCGGACGGCGACGTGTTCGGCCTCGCGGTCCGACAGCGGACGGTGCTGCCACGTCACGGCGCAGTTCGAGCCGCCGAACTCCCGGATGTCGCCGGTGACTCCGCCGCCGAGGTCCACCGGCGAACCTTCGGGCGCGTACGCACCCCGCTGGAACTCGACGGTCAGCGTGTCCCCGCCGCCCTCCCACTCGCAGATCCGCAATGTCCGCGGAGCCGCCCGCGCGCCTGCCATGTTCTTGCCGAGCACCGCCGGATCGGCGGCCGCGCACGGGTCGAGCGGCAGGATGCTCGCCGGGTCGCCGCCGCGGTCGGCCTCGTGGGTGCGCAGGCGGGTGATGGCGGCGGTGAGCATGTCGTCGGCGCCCTTGCAGCGATCGCCGTCCCGGCCGAGATGGGAGACGACGACACCGAGCCGCCGGTCCGCCGGCAGCTGCGCGACCGAATCGCATCCGCCGCTGATCGTGCTGCGCAGCAACGGAATTCCCTCGACGGTGCGGTCGGTTCGTTCGAGGCTGCCGGCGGTCACCCCCTCGCCGAGCCGCAGCTCGAAGGTGACGCCGTTGAGGCCGGTGTACTTGCAGCGGGCCGGGTGGGTCAGATGCGTGTCCGGTTTCAGCGTGCCGAACTCCTGTACGAACCGGCCGGCGAGCACCTTGCACGGGTCCACGAGCCGCAGACGTTCCGGGCCGAGTGCGTCGGTCGCCGACAGCGAAGTCGTTCCGGGGCTCTCCGGCTTGGCGTGGTCGGCGATGGTGAGACCGAGCGCGACCATCGCCGACATCAGGAGCAGGACGGCCGCGGCGAGCGCGCCGAACAGGATCTTCTTCGTCTTCGGTGCCATCTTCTTCGGCGTCGGCCGCAAGAACGGCAACGGCAGCGCCAGTACTGAGCGCACCTCGGCGTCCTGCCGCTGGATCCGGGCCTGCACGGCGGGCGGCCAGGGCGCCGCGCCGGGCGGGACCGGGCCGAGGAAGTCCAGGATCTGTTCCGGCGTCGGCCGTCGCGCCGGATCCTTGGCGAGGCAGGGTTCGGCAAGCCGCCGGATCTCGTCCGGGACCGCACTCAAATCCGCCGCGCCGTGAACGACGTTATACAGCGTCTGAGGTGCGGTCGGGCCGGTGAACGGGCCGCGTCCGGTCGACGCCATGATCAGGATCGCGCCGAGGGAGAACACGTCGCTCGCGCCGGTGACCTGCCCAATGCCCGCCTGCTCCGGCGACATGAAGGCGGGCGACCCGATGATGGCGCCCGTACCGGTGAGCTCCTGGGCCTCCTCCGCCACCCGCGCGATGCCGAAGTCGATCACCCTGGGGCCGTCACTCGTCAGAATGATGTTGCTGGGCTTGAGATCCCGGTGGATCAGCCCGGCACAGTGGATCTCCGTCAACGCCGCGGCGAGTCCGGACGCCAGCACCCGGACCGACTCGGCGGGCAGCGGTCCGGCGGCGTCCACGGCCTCCTTCAACGACGGACCGGTGACGAAGACCGAGGCGAGCCAAGGGGTTTCCGCTTCCGCGTCGGCGTCCATGACGGCGGCGGTGTAGGCGCCGGAGACCAGCCGCGACGTGGTGACCTCGCGCCGGAACCGTTCACGGAAGCGGGGATCGTGCGCGAACTGGGCGTGCAGTTGCTTGACCGCGACGAGCCTGCCGTCGGGGGCGTGGCCGAGCACGACGCGCCCCATACCGCCTTCGCCGATCTCGGCGATGATCCGGTACGGGCCGATCTGCCGGGGTTCCCCGGGGTTCAACGGTTTCACTGGTCAGCCCTAGGGTTTCGGAAGTTTCGGCAACAACGCCCCGGCGAAGGCCTTCGCCTTCTCGCAGGCTTGCTCGGCGGTCTTCTCGGCACCGCTGGTCCCGACGGTCAGCTCGACGTTCTCCCCGTCGCGGTCGCTGACGAACCGATGCTGCCAGGTCAGCGAGCAGCTCGAGCGGGCGGCGCCGTCGTCCCTTCTCGCCAGGTACACCTTGGCGCCGCCGAGATCCAGGGTGGCGGTCTCCGTGTAGTACGAGTCCTTCGATTGGGCCGGCGGGTACGCCCGCACGAAGCTCAGCCGGACACTGCCCGCCGTGTCGTACCGGCATTGGTGCAGATGTTCGCGGATCGTTTCGACGACCGGGCCGATCAGCCGGTCCGTGGTCGCCGGTCCGAGCAGCGCGCACGGGTCCAGTGGAGCCAGGGTGCCCGCCGGAAGCGCGCGCTCGTGGCCTCCGGCGCGGATCCGCTTGACCGCGTCGGAAAGCGCGGCCTTCACCACCGAACACGCCTCGTCCTTTGTGGACATCGAGTTGACGTCGACGCTGAGTTTGGTGTTCGGCAGGCCGGCCACCGGGACGGCGGCCGCGCACGCGTCGTCGGAGCCCTTGACGCGCAGCGGAAGCCCTTCCAGCTCGCCGCCCGCCACGCCTTCGACCAGATCGCCGCCGACCTGCAGGTCCAGCCATTTCCCCGTGGGCGAGGAGTAGGTGCACGAATCGAAATGGATGTCCATCTCCGTGCTCAGCTTGCCGAACCCCGGCACGTCCCGGCCCGCGAGCACTTTGCACAGGTCGACCCGGCGCAGGTTGTCCGGGCCGAGCGGGTCCTGGTTGACCGGGGTGGCGACCGGTTCGTCCGGTTGCGGTGAGGAACTCGGCGCGATGGCGGCCGGAGGCGGGTCTTCCCCGGACAGCGAGACCGCGGCGACGGTGCCACCGGCCAGCAACACCACGGCGGCCGCGGCCAGTCCGGCATACAGGCCGCGCCGGGATCGCTTCGGCGGAGGCGGGTTCAGCAGCCGCCGGACCTCGGCCTGCTGCGTCTCGATGAGGTGCGACACCACTGGTGGCCACGGGCTGGTCACCGGCGGGATCGGGCCGAGCCGCTCCAGCACCCAGGCCGGGGACGGCCGGTCCGCCGGGTTCTTCGCCAGACACGGCTCCACGATCTGCCGCAGCTCCGGCGCCAGATACCGCAGATCGGGCTGGACGTGCACGACGTTGTACAGAGTGTGCGGAGTGGACGTCCCGGTGAAGGGGCTCGTCCCGGTCGCGGCCAGCACCAGCAACGCGCCGAACGAGAACATGTCGCTCGCCGCGGTCAGCGGCTTGCCCTCGGCCTGCTCCGGCGACATGAACCCGGGCGAACCGATGACGGCGCCGGTGTGCGTGAGTTCGGAGTCGCCTTCGACCGCGCGGGCGATCCCGAAGTCGATCACCCGGGGGCCGTCACTGGCGAGGATGACGTTGCTCGGCTTCAGGTCCCGGTGGATCAGCCCGGCGCGGTGGATGTCGCCCAGCGCCAGCGCGAGCCCCGCGGCGAGATGCCGCACCGCCATCGGCGGCAGCGGCCCACCCGCCGAGACCGCGTCGGACAGAGCCGGTCCCGGGACGAACACCGAGGCCAGCCACGGTGTCGGCGCGTGGGGATCGGCGTCCATGACCGGGGCGGTGTACGCACCGGACACCAGACGGGAGGTTTCGACCTCCCGGCGGAACCGCTCGCGGAAGCCGGGGTCGTGCGCGAAACCCGGGTGAACCTGCTTGACCGCGACCAGGCGCCCGTCGGAGGAGATCCCGAGCAGCACCCGGCCCATCCCGCCCTCACCGAGCGCGGCGAACACCCGGTAGCGCCCCACGCCGGTGGGTTCGCCGGTGTTCAACGGCTTCACGAAGGCCCCCTTGTCCGGGGCGATGGTACAAAACCACCCGGAAGTGTCACGCAGCGCGTCGGTCCGCGCGGCCGAAGTCCTTGAGCCGGAGGCTGTTGGACACGACGAGCACGGAGGACAGCGCCATCGCGGCACCGGCGATCAGCGGGTTCAGCAGGCCCAGCGCGGCCAGCGGGATCGCGGCGACGTTGTAACCGAACGCCCAGACCAGGTTTCCCCGGATGATCCGCAGGGTCCGGTCGGCGAGCCGGATGGCGTCGGGGACCACGCGCAGGTCTTCGCGGACCAGCACCATGTCGGCCGAGCGCAACGCGATGTCACTGCCCTGTGCCATCGCCATGCCGAGATCCGCGGTTGCCAGCGCCGGACCGTCGTTGATCCCGTCGCCGACCATCGCGACCCGCGCTCCCCCGGCCCGCAGTCCTTCGATGACGGCGGCCTTTTCCGCGGGCAGCACGCCGGCGCGCACGTCGGAGACGCCGATCTCGTCCGCGACCACGCGGGCGGCGGCTTCGTTGTCGCCGGTCAGGAGCACGGTCCGCAGGCCGAGCGCGTGCAGGGCGTCGACAGCGGCCCGTGCCGAAGGCTTCACGACGTCCCGGATCGCCAGCTGTCCGGCGACCCGGCCGTCCACGGCGACCAGGATCGCCGTGGCGCCGTCCTCCGCGGTGAAGTCGCCGGGGACGGCGATCCCGCGGTCGGCGAACAGCCGCGCGTTGCCGACAAGGACCGCGTGCCCCTCGACCTCGCCCTTCGCGCCGAGCCCCGGCAGGGCTCCGAAGCGTTCGACCGGGGGCAGGTCCGGCAGTTCGGCCCTCGCCGCGGTCACCACGGCCGCCGCGATGGCGTGCTCCGAACCGGACTCCACGGCTCCGGCGAACCACAGCAGCTCGCCGATGGTGAACCCGTCCGCGGGGCGGCACGCGGTGACGGTCATCTTCCCGGTGGTGACGGTGCCGGTCTTGTCCAGCACGACGGTGTCCACCGTGCGGCTCGCCTCGAGCGCGTCAGGTCCCTTGATGAGGATGCCCAGCTGGGCGCCGCGGCCGACCCCGGCCATGAGCGCGGTCGGCGTCGCCAGCCCGAGCGCGCACGGGCAAGCGATGATGAGAACGGCGACGGCGGCCGCGAAACCTTCGCGGACGGGCGCCCCGCCGAGCAGCCAGACCGCGAGCGTCACCACCGCCACACCGAGCACGGCCGGGACGAACACCGCGCAGATCCGGTCGACCAGGCGTTGCACCGCCGCCTTGCGGGCCTGCGCGCGTTCGGCCAGCGCGGTCATCTGGGCGAGCTGGGTGTGCGTGCCGACCGCGGTCGCGCGGACGACCAGCCTGCCGTCCCGGTTCACCGAAGCGCCGACGACCCGGTCTCCTTCGCCGGCCTCCGCGGGCACCGGCTCACCGGTCACCGCGCTGACATCCACAGTGGACAGTCCGCTGTGGATGACGCCGTCGGCGGCGATCGACTCCCCCGGCTTGACCACGAACAGCTCGCCGACGGCCAGTTCGCCGATCGGCACCATCCGCTCCGCTCCGTCTCGCAGCACCCGGACGTCCTTGGCGGCCAAGGCGTCCAAGGCCGCCAGGAGCCCGGCGGCACCGCGCCGGGACCGGCTTTCGAAATACCGGCCCGCCAGCAGGAAGGTGGTCACCCCGGCGGCGACGTCGAGGTAGATCGCGTCGGCGCCGGCCGCCGTCGGGCCGAAGCCGATCCAGTACCCGGGTTCGGATCCGCCCGCGAAGGCGGACCACGCCGACCACGCGAACGACGAGAGCACGCCCAGCGAAACCAGGGTGTCCATACTGGACGAACGATGGCGAAGGTTCCGCAACGTGGCGCGGTGGAACGGCAGTGCGGACCAGAACACCACCGGAACGGCCAGCGCGAGGCACAGCAGCTCCCAGCCGGGGAACCGCAGCCGCGGCACCAGTGCGAGCGTGATCGACAGGTTCCCCAGCGGGATCGCCAGCAACGCGGCGACCACCAGCCGCCGACGAAGATCCCGCACCCGGGCGAAGCCGCTGTCCGGATCCTCTTCCCCGCGGACCTCCGCCGTGTAACCGGATTTGCGAACCCGCTCGATGAGCACTTCGTCGGCCAGCGCTTCGGGCACCTGCACGGTGGCGCGCTCGGTCGCGTAGTTCACCGACGCGCGCACACCGTCCAGTTTGTTCAAGGTGCGTTCGACCCGCGCCGAACAAGCGGCGCAGGTCATCCCCGACACGGTCAGCTCCACCGTGCGGACGGCGGCCTCCGGCGCGGAAATCGTCATTTCGTGGCACTCCCCGTTTCACCGATGGTTCCTTGGTGGTGGAACAGGTGCCCGGGTGGTGTCGCGAGGCAGATTACCGCCGCCGGGAACCGAACCCGCCATCGGCCCGACTACTGCGGTGGTGGTGGAAACAGGTGTCCCGAGTGACGCGTGGCGGTGTGCCGGCGGCGGTTTCACGTGTCTGGACGGACGACACACGTGTTGGGATGGACGACACGCGTGATTGGACGGACGACTCGCGGCGGAACCCTGGACGCGCGTGTGTCGTCCATCCAGTCACGCGTGGCGTCCGTCTGATCACACGTGTCGTCCCCTCAGTCACGCGAAACCTCTGCGGGAAGGCCTCCTCAGTACATGAAGGACCCCTTCCTTGCGCCTAGGTACAGGAAGGGGTCCTTCATGTACTTCACCCGAGCGCAGGCGCGTGACTAGCGCGGGGCCAGCGTGAGGTCGAAGGTGTTGCCATCTCCCTGGACGAGCGAGCTCACGTACGAGGTGAAGGCGCCGCAGCCGGTCAGGGGCGCCAGCGAATAGGTTCCGGTGAGCGTGCCGCCTGCCGCCATGGTGAAGCCGTCACCGGTGCGCAGTTCCGCCGTCGACGGGGCCGACGTCCGGCAGCCCGGTCCGGTGCTGACCGGCATGCCGACGAGCGTGACGAGCGGCAGGACGGTGGTGAAGCGGGGCCGTGCGACGAAACCGGTCCCGGCGAGATCGCCGCCCTGCGGTCCTTCGGCGACGAACTCGAGATCCGCCGAGCCCGGCAGGAAGCCGAACAGCCGGAAGTCGGCGTGCGCCTTGTCGAACACCGGGCCGCCGCTGAACACCGTGGCCGCGGTGGGGCTCAGGTCGAACGAGCCTGCCAGCGGCGCGGCGGCACCGAGTGCTTTGAGGCCGGTCTTCCCGGCGACCGTGTACCGATGGCCCGCGGGCTTGTCGCCGAGTTCGAACGAGAGCAGCACCGGGTCCTGGCCGGGGTCGAGCGTGCAGTCCGAAGTGAACGAACCGATGCCGGTGAACGAGCCGTCGGCCTTCTTCGGGGTGAGGCGGGTGGTGAAGTCTCCGATGGTCAGGGTGGTCTTGCCCGGTTTCGCCAGCGTGATCGTGGGCACGGAGCCGGTCGCCACCGTGCTGAACGTGCCGGACGGCGGGAGGTCGGTCTTGGCGACGTTCAGCGGGAGGCGCACCGGGAGCGGGTTCGCGTCGCCGTTGACCAGTGTCACGCCGGCGGCCGCGGTGCCTTCGATGGTGGCGGCGCCGACCAGGTTGAGCCCGCGAGCGGCCTTGTCCGGCACGGTCACGGTGATGGTCAGCCCGGAGGTCGTGAGCGTGCCGCCGGGCGCCGTCGGGACTTCGAAGTCGGCCTTGATGTTCACGTCGAGCTTCTGCAGCCCGATCAACGGGAACGGGCAGGTGAACGACAGGTTCTTGGCCACGGGCGTGCTCGCCGCCGCGCTCCGGACGGCGACGAACAGCAGGCTGCCGGCGGTGAGCAGGACGATGAGGCCCGCCGCGAGGAGCATCCGGACGTTGATGCGAAGGGGCATGGTCGCCTTCCTGGACGGCACGGAAACGGCACCGGTCCCCGTCACGGAACGCGACGGGGACCGGCTGCCTGACTTACTTCTTGGTGAGGTTCAGATCGAGCGTGTTGCCGTCACTCTTGGCGAACATGCTGATCATGTCGTTGAACGAACCGCAGTTCTGCAGCGCCGACAGCGAGTAGGTACCGGAGAGCTTCCCGCCCTTGAGCAGGTCGAAGTCCGGACCGGTGGTCATCTCGCTGGTGGACGGGCTGACCGTGCCGCACTTCGGGTCGCTGCTGATGGGGATCCCGAAGACCTGCACACTCGGCAGGAACACGTTGAACTTGATGTGCGCCTTGAACCCGGTGCCGACGAGCTCACCGGTTTGCTTGCCGACCTGCTCGACCTTGATCTCCGAACGTCCGTCGACGAACCCGAACAGCTTGAACTGGGTGGACGACGGGTCGAGCTTCAGGTCACCGGTGAACGTCTTCGACGCGAGGTCCACGTTCGCGTCGAAGCCACCGTTGATCGCGGCCGTGCTGCCGAGCGACTTCAGCGCGGTCTGTCCCTTGATGCCGAACGCGTACTTGATCCCGCCGCCACCGGGTGTGGTGGTGGTAGTGGGCGGGGTCGTCGGCGTGGTCGGCGTCGTGGGGGTGGTGGGCGTGGTCGGGGTGGTGGGCGTGGTCGTGCCGCCACCGCCGTCACCGATCTTGATCGTGGCCAGGGTGTTGTTCTGGCCCGGATCCTGCTTGCACGGCGCGTCGATCGTGCCGTCCGGCGTGATGCCGGTGACCGAACCGTCGGCCTTGCGCGGGGTGACCTTCAGCTGCAGGTCGCCCACGGTGATCTTCGCTTCGCCGGGCTGGTTGAAGGTCAGCGAAGGCGTCTTGCCCGCCGCGTTGATCGTCATCTCGCCCGAGGTGGGGATGTTCTGCTTGGCGATGTCGTTCGGGACGTTGACCGGGAGGTTGAGCCCCGGTGCCGCCACGGTCGCCGCCGCGATGGCCTGTCCTTCCAGCGTGGTCGCACCGATCAGGTTGAGCCCGCTGACCGTGTCCGCGTTGATCGTGGAGACGGCCTTGATGTCGAACGTGCCGGTCGGCTGACCGGTCTTGACCGACAGCGGAAGATCGGTGTTGATCACCACCTTCAGCGACTGTGACCCCACGAGCGGCAGGTCGCAGTGGTAGTTGAGGGGCAGCGAGATCGGATCGGCGACACTGGACTGTGCCCCGGCCACGAGTACCGCGGTGGCAAGCCCCACGGCACCGGCAGCGGCGGCGGCGACCGCCTTCTTGGTTCCTCTACGGTGACTCACGATCGTCCTTCCGTGGTATCAACGATGATACGAAACGGCGTACAATTCCCCAGAGCAATGAATATCGGCCCGAGAGAATTCTCCGGGTAGCGACGATGTCTGACGGATCGCAACCGAACAGTAAACTAACGACGCGGCACTCCCGCTATCAAGTGGTTCCCCGGAAAAGTTGACGCGTCGCCGGTAAATTGTCACCCTGGCACGGTGCGTCCGGCCGGTTCCTAGTAGCGGCACATGGGTTTTCCCAGCACAGGGCCACATCGCGTCCCACGCGGAACCGCTGACGAGGGTGACAATCGTGCGGCGGGAAACTATCTCGCGCGTACCAATCGCCCTTTTCCGGCCGTCGCCCGCCTTGCCTGCCGGAATCTTTCGTGAGTAACCTCGCGTTTCAGCAAGCCGGTCACCGCCGACCACCGCGGAATCCCGCTCCTCGTGCCACGGCCGGCCCTCTTTCGCCGAATTCGACGGGGAAACCATGAAAAGAATGCGCCGCACGGCAGCGCGAATCGCGTTCGCCACCGTCTCCCTGACCGCCTCGGCGGTCCTTCTGAGCGCCTGCGGGTCCGACGAGCCCGCCGACACCGGCAGGCACGCCGACCCAGCCGCGCTCGCCTGGGCGGACAAGGTGTGCTCCGGAGTCGCGACGGGCTCGGCGAAGCTGACCCAGCCGCCCGCGTTCGACCCCAACAACCCCCAAGGCGCGAAGACCGCCATGGTGGGCTTCCTGAACTCGCTCACCGTGGCGCTCGACGACATGGCGGGCGGGATCCGCAACGCCGGGGTGCCGCCGGTCCCGGATGGACAGTCCGCTGTGGACAAGGCCACCACGACGCTCGACGAGACCAAGTCGAAGGTGTCCGCGACCCTGGTGAAGATGCAGGACGCGAAGGTCACCGACCAGGCGAGCCTGCAGAAGGTGGTCGCCGACGCCGACACCACGATGAGCGGGTTGAGCGAGCCCGAAGGCCCGATCAAGCACCTGCGCGCCAACCCGGAACTGGATCTCGCGTTCGCCGAGTCCGCGACCTGCCGCCAGGTCTACGGCGGCAACGCCTGAGTGAGCCCCCTCTCCCGCCCCCTCGACCTGCCCACCCGCTCTGGAGGCCCGGCCGTGCCGACCCCGTTTCCCCGCCCGTCCCGCCGGATACTCGCCGCCGCGCTGGCGATCGTCCTGTCCGCCGGTCTCCTGACCGTGCTGAGCGGGAGCCCGGCGAACTCCGCCGTCACGGCGGAGTCCGACGATGCGTTCTACACCCCGCCGTCCCCGCTCCCCGCGGGCAAACCGGGCGACATCATCCGCTCGCGGGTCTCGAAGGCCGGTCCGCGTAAGGATTCCGTCAACGCCTGGCAGGTCATGTACCTGTCGACGGACGCCCTCGGGCGGCCGGACGCGGTGACCGGGACCGTGCTGGTGCCGAAGAACGCCGACCCAGCGAAGGCGCCCATCGTCTCGTTCGCCGCCGGTACGCACGGTCCGGCGTTCGACTGCACGCCGTCGAAGATGATCGATATCGGCGCTTTCTACGAGCAGTCGGGCCTCGACGACGCGCTCGACGCCGGGTACGCCGTCGCGCTCACCGACTACGAGGGATACCGCCAGGATCCGAAGACGACGTATGTGGTCGGGCGTTCGGAGGGCCCGGCGGTGATCGACGCGGTCCGGGCCGCGCAACGCCTGCCGGAGGCGAAACTGTCCACCGACGCCAAGGTGCTCTTCCGCGGGTACTCGCAGGGCGGCGGGGCGGCGGCCTGGGCCGGCGAACTGCAACCGGCCTACGCACCGGAGATGAACCTCGTCGGCGTCGCCGCCGGCGGTGTACCCGCCGACCTCGTGCAGGTCACCCTGCAACTCGACGGGAAGGCAGGCTTCGGCGTCTTCGCCTACGCCCTGATCGGCCTGGACAACGCCTATCCCGAGCTGAAACTGGACTCGTTCCTCAGCGACAACGGCCGCGTGAAGCTGGCGGAGATGCAGAAGAGCGCTTGCACGTTCGAACTGCTCACCACCTACGCGAACCAGAAGATCGCCGACTACACGACCAGTGCCGGCTACGTGCGGCCGGAATGGGTGAAGCGGCTCAACGAGAACAAGCTCGGCGGCACACCGCCCAAGGTCCCGGTGCTCCTCTACCACGCCACCCAGGACCAGCTCGTGCAGTTCGCGCAGGCAGACGCGTTGCACAAGACCTACTGCACCGCCGGCGTCAAGACGACCTGGAAGACCTTCGACACCGACCACATCACGGCGGTCTACACCGGCAACGCCGACGTGCTCGCCTTCCTCAAGGACCGGGTCGCGGGCGCTCCGGCGACGTCGAACTGCTGAGCCCGCGGTGCTCAGAACCGCGCCTTCGTCCTTTGTGGACGGCGCGGCCGTCGTCGGTGCGCGGGCCGGGAAGCGGCGTGAGCTGCTCCGGTTCGCCACCGTCGGCCTCGCCGCGTTCGGCCTCACGCTCGGCGTCAACTACGGGCTGAAACTCACCGTCCTGCAGGAGAAACCGGTCACGGCGCTGGCCATCGCCACGGTGATGGCGACGGCGTTCGCGTACCTGCTCTCCCGGCGCTGGTCGTTCCACACCCGCGGCGGCAGGCGCCGCTTCCCCGAAGCGGCGTTGTTCTTCGCGGTCAACGCCATCGCCGTCACGATCAACCTGTGCCCGCCGCTGATCTCGCGCTACGTCCTGCGGCTCGAGGTCCCCGAAGTCAGCTTCGTCGCACAGGAGATCGCCGACTTCGTCAGCGGCATGCTGCTCGGCACCGCGGCGGGTTCGGCGTTCCGCTGGTGGGGTTACCGCCGCTGGGTGTTCCCCGTCGCCGACGCCCGTCAGGCTGTCCGCGAGGTGGTGGTGAGTGGCGATTCGGGTTAGGGCCAAGGGTGATTCAGGTACCTACCGCGGTGCGGTTGATCTCAACCCCGAGTCCGTGAAGGCCTCCTTGAGGGACTCTGGATCCCTCAAGGAGGCCTTCACGGACTCGACAATCGCCGGTGTAAGGGTCAGGCTTCGGCTGGCCGCAGCCGTTCGGCGCGCAGCGCCAGCTCGATCCGCAACCGCTGATCCGGATCGTCCAGCCGTTCGCCGAACAATTCCGTGAGCCGCCGCAGCCGGGCCCGCACCGTCTGCGGGTGCACGGCGAGCTGCCGGGCGATCTCGGGCGCGCTCCCCCGCGTCTGCACCTGCGTGAGCAGGGTCGCCGACAATTCGTCGTGCTGGCGCGGCGCCAGCCCCGACAGCGGTTCCAACGCCTCGACGGCGAGCCTGTCGAGCAGGAACTCGTCGGCGAGCAGCAGCAGCGTGGTGATGTGCTCCTCGCACCACAGCACCGGACCGACCGCGGTGATCATCCCCCGCTGGGCCAGTTCGGACGCGCGGCGCGCGATCCGGAACGATTCGGCGGCCTGCGCCGTCGAGACGGACACCCCGACCGTCGCCGACCAGCCGGAAGGCAGTTCCCGCAGGCCGCCGAGGTCGGCTTCCGGGCAGGCGACGAGGGCACCGGGCGCGTCGGAGACGAGGTCCACGGGAATCGACGGCGGCAGCAGACCGGCGGGGAACGCGGGCGCGCCGGGCGCCGCGGTGAAGACGACCGCGGTGATCCGGTCCGGGATCCGCCAGCCGATGGCGACGGCGAGCGCGCCGGCGTCGGCCCGGGTGTACCCGGCGCCGGCGGTCAGCAGCCGGAACAGCCGGGCCCGTTGCTCCGCGGGGCCCGTGGCCTCGGCCCTGGCGGCGTTGTAGCCGTCGGTCAGCGCCATCGTCACCTCGACGACGTCGCCGAACAGGCACTCCGCCGCGCCGTAGAGAACGTCGCCCGGCAGCTGGAGCCGGCGGCCGGCCGCGGCGATCGAACGCCACAGCACCCGGCTCGATACCCTGAACGCCGCCTGCGCGGCCTCGCGGCTGAGTCCTTGGTGGAAGGCGATCCGGCCCTGCGCACGGAAATCCGCCAGCAGGTCGTTCTGCAGCAGTTCGGGGACGCCGATCCGATCGATGGCGCGTTCGATACCGCGCCTGGTCAGCTCGACGGCGGCGGCACGCGCCTCGCTGTCGCTGAACACTTCGGCGCATTCACCGATCTCGGACGCCACGCCTTCGACGCAGTGCCGGGCGATCGCCGGGATCCGCGGGCGGACGGCGTCACCGAGTTCCCTCGGCAGGCGGGCCCACAACGCGCCGACGGGCTGCCAGCTCACGTGTGCGATCCCCCGTAGTGAAGTAGGCCGACGATTCCGGGCACCAATTCCCTTTCGTCCGCGCGCCACCGGCGCACTCGAATGCACGGAGCGTAGAACCGTCGCCACATCCGTGTCAAAAGCCGCCACATCGGCGACTTTTCGCCGTCCATTCAACGTCACATTCGCGGTACACGCGCTCGGCCGATCCAGTAGAAACACTGCGGCACCCGTTCCCGTCGATCCGACGCGGTTGTGCAAAGGGATTCACGTTTCCCGTCCTCGGTTCGAAGAAAATCAAAGGTGGTCTCGGTGGTCCAGTACCGCGGTTTCGACATGCTGGCGACGTTGCCGCGTTCGCTCGGCGAAGAACTGCGTCCGTATACCGGGCACGCCGCGGCGGCCATGGTCAAACAGGTCCAGCGGTCCGTTCCCGCGTATTCACAACCGCTGCGCGGCGTCTTCGGCCGCGTCCTGGTCGTCTCGTGCGATCGCGCGGTGCGGCATTACGTCGACTGCATCGGCGATCCGGACGTGCCCCACGACCGCTGGATCGACTTCTACCGCATGCGCGGGCGGATCGAGTTCACCGAGGGACGGAGCCTGGAACCGTTGCACGACAGCGTGACGGTCGGCGCACGGGCGGCTTGGCGGGCGATGCGGCCCATCGTGCGCGGGCTCGGCGCCGGCCTCGACGTCATCGCGCTCGCGGCCGAGTCCGTCTTCGTCTACGTCGACGAACTGTGCGCCACGACGATCGAGGGCTACCAGGAGGCGGAAGCCCGTGCGGCGGGCGCGATCCCGCTCCGGCGCCGCCGTCTGCTCGAACTGATCTCACAGGCGCCCGAAGGGTCCGCGTGCAGCATCGCCAGCCTGGCCGACGGCGCCGGCTGGCGGGTGCCGGGGACGGCCGCCATGGTCGCGCTCCAGCGCGCTCCCGGCGCGCCCGCCTTCCCCGTCCATCTGCTGGACGACACCGTGCTGGCCGACCTCGACACCGCCGAGCCGTACCTGCTCACCGCGGATCCCGACGCCGACCTCACCCCACTGAAGGACGCGCTGGACGGCTGGCGCGCGGCGGTGTCCCCCGTCGTGCCGCTCGCCGACGCCCCGGCCGCGCTCCGCACCGCCCGGCGCGCCCTGCTGCTGAACAGCGAAGACGCGCCCGGCCCGGTCATCTGGTGCCGGGACCACCTCGCCACGCTGTGGTTGCTCGCCGAGGACTTCCTCGGCGCCGAACTCGCCAAACAGAGCCTCGACCCGTTCACCTCGCTGAGCGCGAAACAGCAGGAGCGGCTCAGCGAGACCCTGCTGGCCTGGCTGGAAACCCGAGGCGGGGCACCAGAGATCGCGCAACGGCTGGGCGTGCACCCGCAGACCGTGCGCAACCGTCTCCGACAACTGGAGGAGCTGTTCGGCGACCGGCTCAGGGACGCCGACGACCGGCTGAACATGCAACTGGCGCTGCGCGCGCAGCGGCTTATGCGCGCCCACCGCCGCGACGAAGGGCCGCCAGGGAACTGACGCGCCGGACCCGCCGTTCCGGTGGTGGCACGGTGGGGAGCACCCAGCGGAGGCCGCGGCGGGCGCGCTTCGCCCTCGGCTGATCGACGTGGAAGTCCGCTCGGCAGGCCATCGCTTTTTCTCCCCGTGGTGACGGGTGTTTACCGACGCTTTCCTGAATACCGGGACGGTGGGAAAATGTCGATGCGCGATTGCCCGCCGGTCCCGGTTTTGGCATCCGTCTCGGGGTCCGCCCCGGCATTCTTGTCACCCCGGTCGCAAATACCGGACGTGTCCCGCGACACGCTGACGGACCGGGCTTTCTTCACGTTATTTTGACGCCTGACAACCGAAAGGCGGGACATGGCCCTCGAAGCGCGCACACTGACCTTGCACGGGCGGGATATCCGGCTGCGGGAATACCTTCCGTCCACAAAGGACGCCATCGGCGAGCCGCTCGTGCTGCTGCACGGGATCTCGGGCAGCAGTGAGACCTGGGCGCCGTTGCTCGACCATTTCGAGCGGACCGGGTCCGGGCGCCGTGTCCTCGCTCCCGACCTCCCCGGCCACGGCGATTCCGCCGCCCCTCGGGCCGATTACGGCCTCGGCGCGATGGCCAGCGTGGTCCGTGACGTCCTCGCGCTCACCCGGAACCGGCACGCGACCCTCGTCGGGCATTCCCTCGGCGGCGGGATCGCGATGCAGTTCGCCTACCAGTTCCCGGAGATGTGCGCCCGGCTGGTGCTCGTGGGCAGCGCCGGACTCGGCCCGCAGGTGACCCCGGTGCTGCGCGCGACGGCGCTGCCGGGCGCCAACGCGACACTCACCCTCGCGGTCAACCCGCTCACCGTCGCGATCGCGCGCGGGCTCGCGGCGGCGGGCCGCTCACTCGGCGGGAAGTTCTCCGCCGAAACCCGCGAGCTGACCCGTCACCTTGCGTCACTGGCCGACCCTGGCAGGCGGCGGGCGTTCCTGTTCATCGCGCGCAGCCTGATCGACCTCCGCGGTCAGCGCGCGAGCGCGATCGACAAGCTCTACCTCGCCCGCGAAGTGCCCACTCTCGTCGTCTGGGGCGCGCACGATCCGCTCATTCCGGTCACGCACGGCCGTAAGACGGCCGAAGTGCTGCCGGACAGCCGCTTGACGGTGTTCGAAAATGCGAAACACTTTCCACATGTGGCCGACCCGGCCCGGTTCGGCAGCGAGCTCGAACGCTTCCTGACCGAGACCGCGCCCGCCCGGTTGACCCTGGACGAAGTCGTCGAGGTGCTCATCCGCGCCAGCGAGGCGGCGGAAGAGCTCGAAAACGCCCCGGAAAAGTTGTCATCCGGACGCCATCTCAGGCCCGCCTAAATGTCACTCACCGCCGGAATGGACCACCCGTTCGGGTGTAGTCCATCCAGGTGGCCGATCAAGGTCCCGCCAGCCGTTGACAGTCCTCTCGGCCGGATTTTATGTTGCGTGAGCCACAAAATCTGGATCGGCTTCACCGTTGAAGAGGCTGATTTTGTTGCTAACAAGGATAAAAACATGACCGACTTGGATACCGGGTTCTCGCGGAACGATCTGCGGACCGCACGGCCAGACCCCGACGTGCGTCACCCCGCCACCCCGCACCGCCAGCCGCCGGGTCCGGTCCAACGACCGCGCGCCTTCACGCCGGCACCGAGAACCCCAGTGGAGAACCGACCTGTGCGCAGCACCGGCGCGAATGGACTGTGGGCGTCACTGCCCAGAGACCTGGGCGAGCGGTTCCGGCCGCGGGCCGACCCTTTGGCACGAGCCATCCTTCAGGAGGTGCAACGAGCCGTCCCCGAATACGCGCAGCCACTGGAAGGCGCGTTCGGACAGATCATCACGCAGGGTATCCGGCAGGCGATCCTGCACTGCCTCGATACCATCGGTCAGGGGACGACGGCGCTCGACAAATGGTCGGCGGTGTTCCGCAACCTCGGCAAGGTCGAGTTCAACGAAGGCCGCAGCCTCGATTGTCTCCAGACGGCCTACCGCGTCGGCGGCCGCGTCGCCTGGCGGCACGTTTCGGAATTCGGGCAGGCGATCGGAGCGGACGCCGATCTCCTGTGCACCGCGGCCGAAGCGATTTTCGCTTACGTGGACGAGATTTCCGCGCTTTCGATCGAGGGCTACACGGCCGCGCAGGAACGGGCCGCGGGCACCAGGGCGAGACGCAGGCGAAGGCTGCTCGAACTGATGCTCTCCGATCCGCCGTCCTCACCGCAGTCGATCGCGTCCCACGCCGCCAACGCCCAGTGGGCGCTGCCCACCGAGATCACCGTCGTCGCGCTGGAGCGGCGGCTCGGCCCGCTGGACCCCGACAGCGCCGACCTGGACGCCGACGTCCTCGTCGACTTCGAGGGTCCCAAGCCCTGCCTGGTCACCGGCGACCCCGAAAAGCACCTGAAGGACCTCGCCGAACGGCTCCCCGGCTGGCGCGCGGTGATCGGCCCCGCCGTGCGGCTCACCGAAGCGCCGCGCTCCCTGCTGTGGGCCCGCCGCACGCTGCGGCTGGTCCAGCGCGGGATCCTGCCGGACAATCCGGTCACGCGGTACAGCGATCACCTGTCCACCCTGTGGCTGCTCGCCGACGAGTTCCTGGTCCGCGAGCTGTGCACGCGCAGCCTCGCCCCGTTCGACGACCTCACGCCCAAACAGCGGGCGCGGCTCGGGGAGACGTTGCTGATCTGGCTCCAGTCCCGGGGAAGCGCTCCGGAGATCGCGAAGAAACTCAAGGTCCACCCGCAGACCGTCCGCTACCGCATGCACCAGCTCATCGATCTCTTCGGCGACCGGTTGAACAACGCCGACGACCGGCTCGACATGGAGATCGCGCTGCGCGCGGAGGCCTTGCTCGCCGAGGACTGACAGATCAGCCTTCCCACTCACAACGAGGTGACGAGGTGACCCGACCGCAGGATGCCCGCAGCGGGGTCGAGGCGACGTACGGCCCGCTCCTCACGCCCGCTCGGCCGGGCGGGTCGAGCGGGCGCCCCGTCCAGCTCTGGGCGCTGCTGCCGAGAGAGCTGGCGACCGTGTTCCGGCCGGTGCTCGCCGACGTGGCCGGCGAGGTGGTCCGCGAGATCCAGCGGACCATCCCCGACTACGCGCGACCGCTGGACGGAGCTTTCGGGAAGGCGCTCAAGACCGGCGTCCAGATGGCGTTCCTGCAGTTCGTGGAACGGATCGGGAACCCGGAGGCGCCCTCGGAAGACCGCCGGAGCGTGTTCCTGAGCCTGGGTGTTCAGGAGTTCCAGCAGGGCCGCAACGTCGACGTCCTCCAAGCGGCGTACCGCGTCGGCGCCAGGGTGACCTGGCGCCGCGTCGCCGAAGCCGGGCGCCGCGCGGGGGTGCCTTCCGCGACGCTCTGCCTGCTCGCGGAAGCCATCTTCGCCTACATCGACGAGCTGTCGGCACTGTCCGTCGAGGGCCACGCGGAAGCGCGGGAAAAGGCCGCCGGCGCACTCGAACGCCGTCGGCACCGGCTGATGGAACTCCTGCTCGCCGAACCGCCGTCGCCGCCCGACGTCATCAAACACGCCGCCGGCCTCGCCCGCTGGCAACTCCCCGACCTGCTCGTCGCCGTCGCGCTCGAGCAGTCGCCGGACGAAACCCCGGCGGTCGCGTCGACCGCGCTGGCCGACTTCGAGACCACCTCTCCCTGCCTGCTGCTCCCCGCGCCGGAACCGGACGACCGGGAACGATTCGCCGAACAATTGACGGGCAGGCGCGCCGCGATCGGCCCCGCCGTCCCACCCGCTTTCGCGGCGCGCTCCTTGCGAGCCGCGCGAGAAGCCCTGCGGCTCGTCGACTCCGGCGCGCTCGTGGACGAACCCGTGACGTGGTGCGTCGACCATCTTTCGCGCCTGTGGCTGCTGAAGGAACCGTTCCTGGCCGCGGAGCTGGTCCGGGAACGGCTCGGGCCGCTGACCGGATTGACCGGCAAGCAGCATTCGCGGCTGGCCGGGACGCTGCTGGCGTGGCTGGAGACCTGCGGGAACGTCCGTGAAGTCGCGGAACGGCTCGCGGTGCACCCGCAGACGGTGCGGTCCCGCGCTCAGGAACTCGAGACGCTGTTCGCGGACGGGCTGCGGGACCCTGAGCGGCGGTTCGAGATGATTTTGGCCCTGCGGGCCGCGCCCTCCTGAAGCTTTGCGCGCTACGAGGGTCGGTTGCGTGAGGGTGAGCTTGCCGGTGCCCCCAATGCGGCATTGGGGTCACTTAATGCCTCCAATGCCGCATTGGGGGCACTCGGCTCAGGGCCGAGAGGACCCCAAGCCTCCCCCAGCCCGAAGTAGTGAAGGCCTCCTTCCCTACCTTGAGAGTAGGAAGGAGGCCTTCACGGAACGACGGCACAGCAAGTAGGTGACTAATTGCGGAAGCGCTAAGCGGCGGCCAGGGCGGTCACCCGCCACCTGCCCTCGGAACGTTCGGCGGTGACGCTCAGCTGAGCCGCGCCCGTACTGCGCTGCCCGTCCCCGCGCACGCCGGTCTGGTCCAGGAACACCAGCAGCGACGCCCGGTCCCCGTCGAGGACCTTGACCCCCGAGACCACGGGAGTCGAGGTCACGACCAGTTTCTGCTCCGCCGCCAGTCCTCTGACCTGCGCGAACAGTTGGTCGTACTGTCCAAGCGCGGGACCGGTGAGGACCTCTTTCGCGGCTTGTTCGCTCTTGGCGGGGTCGTCGTAGCGGTAGGAGAACACCGTGCCGAGCGCCTTGCCGATCTGGTCGCTGACCTCCGCGGTGGTGGCGACGTCGGTCAGCGCGGTGTTGTGCGTCAGTACCGCCGTGGCGTCCCGCGCCTCGATGGCGAACCACCCCGCGAGGCCCGCCATCACCAGCGCGACCGCGCCGAACACCAGCGGGAGACGGCGACGTCGCACCGGCTCGACAACTTCATCAGCAGGCTCGGCGCCCGGATCGGCCAAGTCGGCAGCTTCGGAGGGAGGATCCAGAACCCGGGTGCTCCCGCCCATTTTCCCGGCCACCTTCACCGTGCGCCGCGCGGGTTTGACGGCTCGTTTCGTGGTCATCCCGTCCTCCGTCAGGGCTTTCCGGTGTCGGTCACCGGCACCTGGCCGAGTGACGTGACGCGCCACCCGTCCGGCGTCCGGTTCAGGCCGGCGCGGAACCGGTTGTGCTTGGTGACGGCTTCCCCGCCCTCGGGCCGGACTTCGAGTTCGACCGAGGCGATCACCTCGGCGGTCCCGCCGCCACTGTCCACTTCGGTCACCGCGGCGTCGACGACTCGGCCGGTGGTGACGGTCTTCGCCTGGTTGATCCGGCCGAGTCCGCCTTCCCTGTCCCGCGCCAGCTCTTCGTGCAACGCGCCGCCGGACAGGTTCAGCCAGTTCTGGTAGCCCTGTTCCGCCTGCCGGTAGTCCAAAGTGGTCAGTGCGGTGACCGCCTGCCTGCCCACCTGCAACGCTTCCTCGCGGACCGTGGCCCGGGCGACGCCGTCGTCCCGGCTCGCGTCCCACCAGGAGTGGCCGAACCAGGCAGCCAGCGCGGTCGCGACCGCTGCGAGGAGTGCGGCGATTCGAGTCATGGCCTTCACCTTCCCGGCACGTTCTGCGAACCGCGCACGTTCGTCGGGTTGCCCTTGGGCAGGGCACAGCGCGCCGCGGTGTTCAACGGGCGCGGCGACGTGTCGAGTCCGTCGCGGTAGCCGGTTCCGTAGCCGGTGACGCACGGCGGCGGATCGAAGAACGTCAGCGAGAGGCCGACGCGCGCGCCGTCCGGCCCCATGATCGCGTGCCCCGCGGCGACCGCTTTCGGCGCGGTGACCAGCAGTTGCTCGAGGCCGTCCTGTCGCGTTTCCAGTACGTCCGCGGTGGTCAGCAGGTTCGCCAGCAGGATGCCGAGGCTCGGCCCGGTCTCCCGCAGGAGCGTGCTGACCTCGTTCGCGGCCGCCGGGACGGCCGGGATCAGGCGGCGCAGATCGCCGTCGGAGCTCTTCAGTGTCGCGGCGAGCAGTTTCGCGTTGGCGCCGAACGAGCGGATCGCGTCCGCCTGCGACAGCTGCGTGTCGAGCACGGTCTGCGCGTCGGTCACGAACCTGGTCAGCGGCCCGACGTGCGCGCTCGCTTCCCGCACGAACTCGATCCCCCGCCCGACGAGCTGGTCCAGCGCCGGGCCCGCGTCGGACGTCGCGTTGTACAGCTCGTCGACCACGGTCCGCAGGGCCGGCTTCGGCACCGAGTTGGCGAAAGAGTCCACACTGGACAGCACGACGTCCACCGGCAGCGGGATCTTCGTATCCGCCTCGCTGATCACCGAACCGTCCTGCAGCATCGCGCCGTCGCCACGCCGAGGCCGCAGGTCGACGTACTGCTCGCCGACGGCGGACCGGTTGGCGACGACGGCTTCGGTGTCCGCCGGCACTTCCGGGGCGCCAGGATCGATTTCGAGATCCACCTCCATCCCGGAGGCGGTCAGCCGCAGTTCGCCGACCCTGCCGATCGGCACGCCCCGATAGGTGACCTCGGCGTTGCCGAAGATCCCGCCGCCGGTGGCGAGCCGCACTTTGACGGTGTACCCGCGGTCCAGCACCAGTTTGTCCAGCCCCGCGTACGTCGCGCCGACATACGCGACACCGAGGACCGCGATGACCACGAAGACCACCAGCTGGGCGCGGACGAATCTGGTCAGCATCAGCGGCCACCACTGTTCTTGAAGGTCAGGAAGGTGTTCAGGTAGTCACCGCGGATGGCCTCGAGCGCGGCGTCGGGGAACGGGAAGGTGAAGATCATCTCCATCGCCTTCGGCAGCTTGTCCCCCGAGTCGGCCAGTTTCCGCAGCAGCGGTTCGAGCGCCTTCAGATCCGCGACGAGGTCGTCCTTGCTGCGGTTCACCGTCTCGACCGCGACCGAGGTGAGCCCGTCCAGCGACTTCAGCATCCCGACCAGCGCCTGACGCTGCTGGTTCAGGACCTCGATCCCGGGCGTGAGCCCGTTCAGGGTCGCCTTGATCTCCTCGGTATTCGCGTTCAGTGTCACGGCGAGTTTGTTGACGCTCTCGATGGCGCGGGTGATCTCGGCCTTGTGTTCGTCGAGCCCGCGTACGAACTTGTCCAAATTGGACAGGAGGCTGCGGGCCGCGCTTTCCTTGCCGCGGAGCGCGTCGTTGAGTTCGCGGGTGATGTTCTGCACCTGCGCGACGCCTCCACCATTGAGCAGCAGGGAAAGCGCGCCGAAGACCTCCTCGATCTCCGGGGTCAGCGACGAACGCGCCAGCGGGATCACCGCGCCGTCGGCCAACCGCCCGCTCGGGGTGCCGTCGTCCGGCGGTGCGAGCTCGACGAACTTCTCGCCGAGGATGCTCGCCTGCCGCAGCCGGGCGACGGCGTTGGCAGGCAGGTTCACGTCCCCGTTGAGGAGCAGCCCGACCACCGCGCTGCGTCCGTCCGGCGCCAGTTCGACGGTCCGCACCTGGCCGACCGGGACGTCGTTGATCTTCACCCCGGATTGCGGCACCAGATCCAGCACGTTGCTGAAACTGGCCGTGACGTGGATCGGCCGCTCGCCCAGCGCGGCGCCGCCCGGCAGCGGAATGTCGTAGACGTCGACACCGCCGCTGCACCCGGTGGCGGCCAGCACGAGGATCAGGACGGCAGCGAGCCGGGTTTTCATTTCGCCCCCGAGAATTCGGTGAGGTTCCCTCGGCCGTCCAGCGTTCCGGCGCCCTGGTTGTACGCGCCGAGGACGTTCGCCAGCGCGTTCGGCGCCGCGTCGAGCGCCTCGCTCAGCGAGGCCTTCTGCTGGCTGAGCACCTTGGTGATCTCGGCCAGTTTGTCCACATCGGACTTCACCTTCCCGCGGTTGTCCTTGATGAAGCCCTGCACGATGCCGAGCGCCTCGGTGAGTTCGGTCATCGCGCCGGAGAACTGGTCCCGCTGATCGGCCAGGATCTTGCTGATCGAGGAGATCTGCTGGATCGCCTGTTTCACCTGGCCGTCGTTCGAAGCGAGCATCGCGGTGAACTTGCTGATGTTGTCGACGGTGTTGAACAGGTCGTCCTTCGAATCGCTCGCCGTACGGGCGAATTCGCCGAGGTTCTTGATCGCCTCGCCGAGTTTGCCGCCGTTGCCGTCGAGGTAGGCCGCGGCCTTGGTCAGTACGTCGCTGACCGCGCCGTCCTTGTTGGCGCCCTTCGGCCCCAGCGCGGTCATCAGCTGGTTGAGGCTGCCAAGGAGTTCGTCGACCTCGACCGGGGTCACGGTTCGCTCCGGCGGGATCCGGGCGTCGCCGCCCAGTTCCGGCCCGCCCACGTACACCGGCGTGAGCTGCACGTACCGGTCGGCGACCAGGCTCGGCGTGATCACGACGGCGCCGACGTCGGCGGGCAGTTTGACGTCCGGCCGGACCGTCATGGTCACCTCGACGTTCGTACCCCGCGGCTCGACCTTGGTCACCGAACCGATCGGGACCCCGAGCACGCGCACCTCGGTGTTCGGGTACACCCCGACGGTCGCGGTGAAGAACCCGGTCACGACGCGGTCGGCCTGCCGGGTCAGCAGCGGCCAGGCCGCCGTGACGAGAAGTCCGACGACGACGGCGAGCGCGAGCCGTCGCACCCAGGACCGTCGCCGGGCCTGTCCGCCGAGATCGGCCAGCGTGAAGTGGCGCCCCATCAGCGTCCCCCCTTCCTTGACGGCATGCAGCTGCCCGGTGTGCCACCGGTCGGGACGAGCCCGCAGATGTAGGTGTCGATCCAGCGGCCGTTGCCGACCGCGTTGCCGAGCAACCGGTAGAAGGGGCCGGCCAGCCGCAGGCTCTCGGTGAGCTTGTCCTGGTTGCGTTGCAGCACGGTGGCCACGCGATCGAGCTGGTCCAACGCGGGGCCGAGCGTCTTCTGGTTGTCCGCTACCAAGCCCTTGAGCTGCACCGACAGGTTCTTCACGCCGCTGAACAGTTTCGCGATGGCGTCCTTGCGCGCGTTCAGCTCCGTGAGCAGTGTGTTGCCGTCGCGGATCAGCGCCTCGATCTGCTGTGACCGCTCGCCGAGGGTCTCGGACACCTTGTTCGTGTTCTGGAACAGCTTCACCAGCTCCTCGTCGCGCGACGCGAGCGTCTTGGACAGCGCGGTGATGCCGTCGAAGGCCGTCCGAACCTCCTGCGGTGTGGAGGCGCCGAGCGTTTCCGACATCGTCCCGAACGCCTTCGCCAGCTGGTCGGTGTCGATGGCGCCGACGGTGTTCGCGAGGTCGTTGAACACCGTGGTGACGTCGTAGGGCGAACTGGTGCGCTGCACGGGGATCGGCTCGTCCGGATCGAGTTCCCCGTTGCCGACCGGGTCGAGGACCAGGTTCTTCTGCCCCAGCAACGTCTTGATCTTGATCGCGGCGGTGGTGCGGTTGCCGATCCAGGTGTCCTTGACCCGGAACAGGACCTTGACGCGACCGCCGTCCAGCAGGACGTCGGACACCTCGCCGACCTTCACCCCGGCGACCCGGACCTCGTCGTTGCGTTTGAGCCCGGCGGCTTCGGTGAACTCGGCCGCGTACGTGGTGCCGCCGCCGACCAGCGGGAGGTCGTCGGAGAAGAAGACGGCCGAGCCCGCCGCGGCCATCAGCACCGCCGTGACGGTGCCGACGACGATCGGGTTACGACCGCGGAAGGGTTTGATCCTCGGCGCTTTCACCGGCACCGTCCTTGGGTCGACGGAATACCGACCGGCGGGCCGCCCGGGGCGGGTGGCGCGTCCGATTTGACCGAGCACAGGTAGAAGTTGAACCACGAGCCGTACGAGACCATCGCGCCGATGCGGTCCAGCTTCTTCGGCAGGTTCGTCAGGAACTGCTCGAACACCGGGGTGTTGTCGGCGAGGTTCTTCGACAGGTCCCCGAGGGTGTCGATACTGGCTTTCAACGGCGCGCGGCCGTCCTGCAGCAGGTCCGCGGTGGCGGTGGTGAGCTCGCCGAGCCCGCCGATCGCCTGCCCGATGGGTTTCGCGTCACCGGCCAGCCCGGAGACCAGCTGCGCGGTGACGTCGACGAGTTTGTCGAACTGATCGCCTTGCGAGTTCAGCGTGTCGAGCACCGTGTTGAGGTTCCCGACCACCTGGCCGATCAGCTCGTCCTTGCCAGCCAAGGTGCTCGTGAGCGAGGCGGTGTGTTCGAGCAGGCTGTCGACGGTGCTGCCCTCGCCCTGCAGCACCTGGACGATCTCGAACGACAGCTGGTTGACGTCGTTCGGAGACAGCGCCTGGAACAGCGGTTTGAACCCGTTGAACAACGCGGTGAGATCCAGTGCCGGATGTGTCCGCTCCGGCGGGATCAGCGCGCCCTCGTCCAGCGCCGCCGGTCCGTCCGGGCCGGGATCGATCGACAGGTACCGCTGGCCGACGAGGTTGCGGTACCGGATGGTGACCGTGGCACCCGACGTGAGCCGTCGCTTGTTCTCGATCGAGAACCGCACGTCCGCCAGCCGCCGTTCGACCACCCCGACCGAATCCACCTGGCCGATGCGGACACCGGACATGCGGACCTCGTCGCCGGGGTTGACCGACGTGGCGTCGGTGAACCTGGCGGTGTAGCCGACCGTCGTGCCGACTCCGGAATTGGCGATGGTGATGGCCAGGATCCCGGTCGCCACCACGGTGATCACGAAGAAGATCAGGCCCTTGATCGCCGGCCCCGCGACACCCCTCATCGGACGGTCACCTCCGTACCGCGCAAGGCCGGGCCCACGAGCACGCTGCTCCAGTCCGGGACCTCGGCCGGCTTCATCCCGAGCGACGGCGCCAGCAGCTCGGCGACCAGCCCCCGCTCCCCCTTCGAATTGGCCGGGCCGAGGTCCCCATCGGCGGCGAACGCCACCGCCGCCGAAGTCCCGCCGCCGCCGTAGCACCGCGGGCCACCCTTCTGGTCGAACCGCGGATCGTCCCGGCCGGGCACGTATTTGTCGCGCGGATCGTGGACGGACAGCGTCACGTGCAGCCCCGGCTCGGCGGTGCCCTTGCCCAAGGCCTTCTCCATCACCGGTTTGAGCCGGTTCACCGCGTCGAACAGGCAGGGGAACTCGGGTGAATAACGGGAAAGCAGCTCCAGAGTCGGCCTGCTCTTCACACTGACACCGATGATGTTTTCCTTGTTCTGCACCAGGAACTTGTTCATGTCGCCGCTGGCGGTGGTGACGCTGCTGTACAGCTTGTCGAGATCCGCCCGAGTGTCCACAATGGTCTTCGCCGTCGTCGAGAGATCCGAAAGGGCCTTGAGGATGTCCGGCGCCGCCCCGGTGTACAGGTCCGCCACGTCGGCGAGGCCGCTGATGTCCGCCTTGAACCGCGGCATCAGCGGGTTCACCTGGCCGAGCAGGTCGTTGAGCTGGACGATGCTGTCCCCCAAGGATTTCCCGCGATTGTCGAGGGCGAGCGAGATCGCGCCGAGTGAACTGTTCAGCTTCTGCGGCTGCACCGCCCGCAGCAGCGGCAGCAGATCGCCGAGGACACGTTCCAGCTCGATCGCGTTGGAAGACCGGTCCTGGCCGATGACGTCGCCATCTTGCAGCGAGCCTCCTTCCGGCCGGTCCGGGAGCACGAGATTGACGTAACGCTCACCGAAGACCGTCTTCGGCAGCAGCCGGGCCGAGACGTTGCGCGGCAGCTGATCGATCTTCGCCGGGTCGATCGCAAGGTCGATCTCCGCACCGTCCGCACTGCCCCGGACGGCCCTGACCTCGCCGAACGGGACCCCTCGGACCTTGACCTCGGCGGGCGGGGCCAGCTGGTTGCCGACCCGGTCGGTTTTGAGCGTGACCAGTTCCGCGCGGTCGAAGTCCTTGTTGAAGATGGCCACGGAGAGCCAGCCGAGCAGCACCAGGATGACGAGGAAGATCACCCCGGCCGCCTGCGTCCGTGCCCGCGCGCTCATCCGGAGACCTTCACCGTCGTGGTGGCGCCCCAGATCGCCAGGCTGAGGAACAGGTCGAGCACGCTGATCAGCACGATCGACGTCCGCACCGCGCGGCCGACCGCGACCCCGACGCCCGCCGGGCCGCCCGCGGCGCGATAGCCGTAGAAGCAGTGCGTGAGGATGACGCCGACGCTGAAGACGAGGACCTTGACGAACGACCACAGGACGTCTTCAGGCGGTAAGAACAGCGAGAAGTAGTGGTCGTAGGTTCCGCCGGACTGTCCGAAGAAGACGACCGTGGTCACCCGCGAACCGAGGTACGAGATCAGCAGGCCGATCACGTAGAGCGGGATGATCGCGATGAATCCGGCCACGATCCGGGTGGTGACGAGGTACGGCATGCTGCGCACGGCCATCACTTCGAGCGCGTCGATCTCCTCGGAGATCCGCATGGCGCCCAGCTGCGCGGTGAACCCGGCGCCGACCGTCGCGGACAACGCGAGCCCCGCCGAGAGCGGCGCGATCTCGCGCGTGTTGAAGTACGCGGTGAGGAAACCGGTCATCGCGGAGATGTTGATCTGGTTCAGCGCGCTGAAACCCTGCAGTCCCACCGTGATCCCGGTGAACACGCACAGGCCGACCATCACGCCGACGGTGCCGCCGATCACCGCCAGCGCCCCGCTGCCGAAGGTCACCTCGGCGAGCAGGCGCACCACTTCACGGAAATAACGGGTGACGGCCATCGGGATCGCCGCGAGCGCGCGGATGTAGAACAGCAACTGGTCGCCCAGCTCGAAAAGACTGTTGCCGGGGCGTTTCAACGCTTCCTTGGCCCGTTCGGGGACGCTGGTCACGGGATCAGGTTCCCTTCGCCGGGACGAGCTGCAGGTACAGCGCGGTCAGGATGGTGTTGACGAAGAACAGGAGCAGGAACGTGATCACCACCGACTGGTTGACGACGTCACCGACGCCTTTGGGGCCACCCCTGGGATTCAGCCCCCGATAGGCCGCGACGACGCCGGCGAGGAAACCGAAGATGAACGCCTTGATCGAGCTGACCACGAGGTCGGGCAGCTGGGCGAGCGCGTTGAAACTCGCGAGATACGCGCCCGGGGTGCCGCCCTGCACGATGACGTTGAAGAAGTAGCCGCCGAGCACGCCGACGACACTGACCAAACCGTTCAGCAGCACCGAAACGCCGATGGCCGCCTGCACACGGGGCACGATCAGCCGGTGGATCGGCGAAACGCCGAGCACCTCCATCGCGTCGATCTCTTCGCGGATGGAGCGGGCACCGAGGTCCGCGCAGATCGCCGAACCACCCGCGCCCGCGATGATCAGCGTGGTCACGATCGGGCTGGCCTGCTGCACCACGGCGAGGACACTCGCGGCGCCGTTGAACTGCTGCGCGCCGATCTGGCTCGTGAGCGAGCCGAGTTGCAGCGAGATCACCGCGCCGAACGGGATCGACACGAGGATCGCCGGCGTGATCGACACACTCGCGATGAACCAGAACTGCTGGATGAACTCCCGGACCTGCACCGGGCGGCGGAACATCGCGAGGACGACGTCGATCCCCATGGCGCACATGCGGCCGAATTCGCGCAGCCCCGCGGCGGCCTTCTCCGGCGCGCGGGCGAGCAGGGCGACAGGATTGGACATCGTCAGGCTCCGCATCCGTTGGGCGGCGGGCCCGAGCCGACGCACCGCAGCACGAGGTTGGTGACCAACGTGTTGCCGGGGCCGGAGACCAGGCCGGTGAGCAACGGGCTCAGGTCTTCGCGCACGCCGCACCCGCTGAACGCGGGAGTCGCGAAGGTGCTGGTGACCTTCACCGGCGAGGCGGGGAACGCGAGCGGCACCAGGGCTTTGATGTTCACCACCGCCGACTGCGCGGTCCGGCAGTTCGGGCCGACGTCGAGGACCTTGCCGTCCACTTTGACGTTCGAGAGCTTGATGAACACCTTGTTGGTGACGTCGGTGTGCGCGCAGATGTTGGTGCCGACCTCCTTGCAGTCGCCCGTGGCGCCGGTGTCCACGTCGACGACGCCGGTCGCGTCGCCGTCCGGGATGAGTTCGACGGTGCCGGTGGCGGGCATGAACCGGAAGGAGATGAAGTAGCTCGACGTCGACGGGATGGCGAGCTTGCCGGTGATCGGCGAGGTGTCGCTGAAACCGAGGATCGAGCCGTCGAACCGGCCCTGCGGGAACGTGATGTCCGAGCCGAGTTTCGCGACACGGCTCGTGGTGGGCTGCTTTTCGTCGCCGACGTAGAAGCCGAACTTCAACCCGGCCTGCGCGGCGGCAGGCGGCTTTTCCTGTTCGGCCTGCTGGATCCGCGCGGGCTCCGCGGAGGCGGAAGCCAAGGAAAGCGCCCCCAGCCCCAGCACCACCGGGAGCAGGAAGGCGCGCGGAACGCGCCCGGTCATCACTGACATTCGGGCTTCCTCACTTCGACTTTCTCCGGCCGAACGGCCAACTCGTGCAGCACGCTACTGGCGGAAGATCAGGGACACAAGTAATGCGGGAATGGACGGGCGGAACCGCGGGAATGTTGTAATGGGCGTAACTGTTTCGCGTTGGCGCTCGTGAGTGGTGATGACGGTTATTGAGGGGTAAGGCGAACGTGGCCTGTTGCGTGCGATGGCGGCTCGCGCCGCGGCCTGATGCCCCCAATGTGGCATTGGGGACGCTGACCGTCCCCAATGCCACATTGGAGACATGCCCGGCTTCCGATTCCCCACGCACACCGCCAGGGATGACCAGCCTCCGCAAGCCCGCAACCAGGTGTCGCGAAAGTCGCTTCCGCAACCCAGCCAACCCCAGCGCACGCCACGGTTGCCTTACCCCTCAATAGAACCGTCGTTACCACTCACGAGACCGGGCCTACTTCTTGAGGGTGATCTCCAGGCTGTTCCCGTCGCCGGAGGCCATCGCGCTGATCATCGGCGTCAGCAGGCCACAACCGCGGAACTGCGGCAGCTTGTATTCAGCGGTCAGCTTGCCGCCCTTCAACGGGTTGAAGCCGTGCGACGAAACCAGCGGGATGTCGGCGGGCCGGACGGTCTTGCAGGTCGCGCTCGCCATGATCGGGAACCCGAACAGCCGCACCGTGAGCAGCTTGACGTCGACCTTCGCGTCGGCCTTCACCGCGCCCGCGTCGACGGTGCCCGTCACGTCGCCGACCTGGTTGATCTTCACCATCGCCGAGGCCGGGAAGAAGCCGAGGAAACGGAACTGCACGTTCGACGGCGGCAGCGACAACCGCCCGGTGAACTTGCCCGACTGCGCGTTCAGTTTCGCGCTGAACTCACCGGGGCCGAGCGGGAGCCTCGCGTTCAGGCCGGCGATCGTGGTCTTGCCCTTGACGCCGTAGGTGATCTGGGTGTCGCCCGGCGGCTGCGTCGTCGGGGTGGTCGGCACCGTGGTCGGGCTGGTCGGCTGGGTTGTCGGCGTCGGCTCCGTGGTGGGCGTCGGCTGGGTGCTCGACGTCGGGGTGGGCTCGGTCGTGGGAGTCGGCTCCGTGGTGGGGGTCGGTTGCGTGGTCGACGTCGGCTCGGTGGTCGGGCTCGTTGGCTGGGTCGTGGTCGGAGTGGGTTCCGTCGTCGGCGTCGGCTGGCTCGTGGTCGGGGTCGGCTCCGTGGTCGGAGTGGGTTCCGTGGTGGGAGTCGGCTGTGTCGTGGGGGTCGGTTGCGTGGTGGGAGTCGGCTGAGTCGTGGGGGTCGGCTGGGTCGTCGGCGTCGGCTGCGTCGTGGTCGGGGTCGGCTCCGTGGTCGGGGTCGGTTCCGTCGTGGGAGTCGTCGGCTGAGTGGTGGGAGTCGTCGGGATGGTCGGCGTCGTGGTGCCACCGCCGGCGGGCTTGATCTCGAACGTCCCCAGCTGCTGGTTCTGTCCCGGCTGGACGACACAGTCCGAGGTGAAGGTGCCGAGGTCGGTCGGCTGTCCCTGCGCGTTCTTCGGTGTCATGGTGGTGCTGAAGTTCCCGACCGTCACGAAAGCCGTGCCCGGGCTCGGGAAAGTGACCGCGGGCGCCTTGCCACTCGTCTTGACGTGGAACTCCCCCGATTCCGGCACCGGCGTGACCGGGATGACCAGCGGCAGGCCGAGGTTCAGCGTCTTGTCGACCGGATACTTCAGCACCGCGGCGGCCTTCGCGCTGCCTTCGACGGTGGTGGCACCCACGAGCGCGAGTCCCGCTGTCGCGTCCGCCGGGACGGTGACGTCGACGTCGAACGTGATCGGGGTGGAGGTCTTCCCGGCCACGGCGTCGTCCGGCAGGACGGTGTCGATCTTCACGACCAGGGTCTGGTCGCCGATCAACGGGAACGGGCAGGTGTACTTCAGCGTCAGCGACGCGGGCGCCGCCTCACTCAAGCCGGAACCGGCGACGGCCAGGGTGGCCGCGACGGCGGCCACCGTACCGGCGGCCAAGGCTTGCACGGATCTTTTCGACTTCAGTGGGAACTTCACAACGGTCACTCCCGGGAATCGGAGAATTGCGTGATCCGCCGAAACGGCGCGGACACGAAATCGACAAATTACCTGCGCCCACCCGCACCGGCAAGGACACCGAATCCGCCGCTTTTTCTTTGTCATACGCATGCGGTCGGCCGGTGAATTCACTGGCATCGGCGGCCTCGCGAAATCGTTTTTGTCACCTCCGTCAGCAGCCGCGAGCGAGGAACTGTCACCCGCGCCCGGAGTCCGCCCGCGTTCATTGCGGCCGTGTCGGAACAGCCGCTACGTTCGGCGAATGGAGCAGGCTGCCATCGAGGTGACCGGCCTCGCCAAGCACTACGGTGAAGTGACGGCCCTCGCCGGCATCAGCCTTCGTGTCGGCCGCGGCACCGTGCTCGCGGTGCTCGGCCACAACGGCGCGGGCAAGACGACGCTGATCGACATCCTGAGCACCCGGGTCAAGCCGAGCGGCGGCAGCGCCAAGGTCTGCGGTTTCGACGTCGTGCGCGCCGGGCATCACGTCCGGCGGCGGATCGGGGTCACCGGCCAGTTCGCGGCGGTCGACGACGCGCTCTCCGGCCGCGGCAACCTCGAACTCGTCGCCAGGCTCCTGGGCGCGAACCGTCGCCAGGCCAGGGCCCGCGCGGCCGAACTGCTCGCCATGTTCGGCCTCGACGACGCCGCGGACCGTCCGGCGCGGACGTATTCCGGTGGGATGCGGCGGCGGCTCGATCTCGCCGCCGGGCTCGTCGGCTCCCCCGAAGTCCTCTTCCTCGACGAACCGACGACCGGCCTCGATCCGCTCAGCCGGGCGGGGCTCTGGGACGGCGTCGAACGGCTCGCCGCGCGCGGCACCACCGTCGTGCTCACCACGCAGTACCTCGAGGAGGCGGACAGGCTGGCGGATCACGTCATCGTGCTGGGGCTGGGGCACGTCACGGTTTCCGGGCGGCCGTCGGAACTGAAGGCCCGGCTCGGGGAACGGACCGCGACCCTGACCTTCGGCACCGACCTCGCCGCCCGCCGCGCGCTGGCCGCGCTGCACCGGCTCGGCATGGGCTGCACGACGTCGGCCTCCGGGCTGGTGGTCGGCGTCGCGCTTTCCGGGCCCGCCGACATCACCGTGCTGGTCCGCGCGCTCGACGCGGCGGGCGCGCCGATGAAGGACCTCACCGTCGCCGAGCCGACGCTCGACGACGTCTACCTTTCCCTGCACCGGAATCCGGCGGTCGCGACATGACCGAGGCACGCCACCGCGCGCCTTCGCCGTCGGTGCTGACCGATCCGGCGGGCTGGCCGCCGAGCACCTTCGCCACCCAGGTCCGGGTGCTCGCCGCGCGGTCGCTGAAGACCGCTTTCGGCGACCGGCGGCTGGTGTTCTTCGGTCTGCTGCAGCCGATCGTGCTGCTCCTGCTGTTCAGTCAGGTCTTCAACGGGGTCAGCACGCTGCCCGGGGTCGCGGCCTATCAGGGCTACGTGAACTTCCTCGTCCCGGCGACGCTGGTGAACATCGCGATGACCACGGCGATGAGTTCCGGCGCCGGACTGCTCGCGGAGATCTACAGTGGCTTCACCGGACGTCTCCGGTGCATGCCCATCAGCCTTTCCGCCGTCCTGGTGGCGCGCACCATCTCCGACTCCGCCAGACTCGGCGTGCAACTGCTGGTGACCGCGCTCGCCAGCGTGGTGCTGCTGGGTTTCCGGCCCACCGGCGGTGTTTTCGGTGTCACCGCGGCACTTCTGCTCACGCTCGTCGTCGGCTGGTGCCTCAGCTGGATCTTCGTCGCCATCACGACCTGGCTGCGCAAGGCCGAAACCCTGCAGATGGCGTCCTTCGTGGTCATGTTCCCGCTGATGTTCTCCTCCAGCGCGTACATGCCGCTCGAGACGATGCCGGCCTGGCTGCGGGTGGCCTCGGCGCTCAACCCGCTGACCTACGCGATCGACGCGACGAGGGCGCTCGCGCTGGGCCGGCCCTCGGGCTGGTCGATCCCCGTCTCGCTCGCGATCGCCGCCGTGGCGGCGCTGGCGGGCGGATGGATCGCGGCAAGGACGTTCCGGACACCGCGGGACGTCACCCCGATGGCCGGGTGATGGGTCCTGATGATCGTGAGTGATAGGGACGGTTCTATTGAGGGGTAAGGCAAAGGTGGCAGGTTGCGAAAGTGGCTTTCGCAACCTCGGGAGCTGGGTGTGGCGGCAAAGGGGCCTTCGCTACGGCGGTGCCGTCGCTGAGACCCTTGGTCGAGACGGGTCGCAACGCCACTTTCGCGACACGCTCGCCCCACGGCCGCGAGCGAATCCCCGCGATCCGACACCTTTGCCCTACGCCTCAATGACCGTCTTTACCACTCACGAGGCCCAGCACCGGCGATCTCACGTGACTGACCGGACGACACACGTGATCCGGCGGACGACACGCGTGACTGAACGGACGACACGACCGCGGCCGGGGCCCTGCCACGAGCCGTCCGCCCGAACACGCGTGTCGTCCCTCCAAGCACGTGTGTCGTCCATCCAGTCACGCGAAACCGCCATCCGCGCACCGGCAAGGCACGGATTGGCTCTAGCCGTCCGTACCGACCCTCAGCTCGGCAGGGACTCCAGGTGGTCCGCCGCCGCCACGACTCCCCCGGCCGCCGCGAACGAGGCCCGCACTCGCGCGGCCGCCGCGGCGTAGGCGGGCTCGGTCAGCACTTCGGTGAGCGTGCGGCGGATGTCGGGTGCCTTCGCGCGGTCGAAGCGCAGCCGCAGCCCGGCACCGGCGGCCTCGACCTGCTGAGCGAGCATCGACTGGTCGTCCCGGATCGGCGCGATCACCAGCGGGAGCCCGGAAGCGAGGGTCTCGCTGACGGTGTTGTGCCCGCCGTGGCAGATCACCGCCGCCGCCTTCCGCACCAGCTCCGGCTGCGGAATCCGTTTGGCCAAAAGCACATCGTCGCTGATCAGCTCACCGGTGGGATCGACGACCAGACCTTGGACGGCCGGGATCCCGGCGAGGGCGTCGACGCATTCGGACAGGAAGCGGCGGCCGAGGGCGGCGTTGGCGGTGCCGAGGGTCGCGAGGACGAGCGGACGGCCGTCGAGCAGGTCCCACGAGAACCCCAGCGGGGGCGCGGGGGCCAGCGCGGGGCCGACGAACCGGACCGCGCCCGCGTCGGCGATCGGCCCCGTCAGGGACACGGTCGTGAAGGCCAGGACGAGATCCGGGGAGAAGCGCAGGTCGCCGCAGGACACCTTGTGGCGCTCACGAAGACCGTCCTGCAGGCCGTCGACCCAAGCGGCGATTTTTGGCATGGCGCCCAGCGGATCGCCGAGTTCGGTCGACGTCGACGCCGACGTGACCCACGGCAGAGCGCGGCGGCTCGCCACGAGGGCGCCCGCGAAGGCCTGCTGATCGGCGATCACGACGTCGGGACGGAAGTCGTCGACCGCCTTCTCGACGCCGGGCACCATCGCGTCCGCGAGCGGAACGAGGTACTGCTCCCACAGGAACTTCAGCGCCGCGAACCCGCGCAGGCCTTCGGGACGGCGCTCCACGGCGAACTCCAGCGCGTCGCCGGCCGCGTACACCCGGCCCGCGCGCGTCAGCTCGGACGTCGTGGGTTCCGGACCGCACCAGGCGACGTCGTGGCCGCGCCCCACCAGTTCGGCGGCCACCGCGCGCAACGGCGCCACGTGCCCGGTGAGCGGCGGGACGACCAGCAGGAACCGGCTCATCCGCGTGGCCTCCCGTGCCGGGAGATCCAGTTCAGCAGCAGCTCCCGGACTTCCCGGTGCTGCTCGACGAGCACCGAATGCCCTTGGCCCTCGAACACGTGCAACTCCCCACGCGGCAACAAGGACGTCAGCGCCGTGAGATCGTCGGCCTGATAGCCGTGGCTGCCCAAAATGGACAGTACGGGACAGTCGATCCCGGCCACCTGGTCCATGGTCAGCAGCGGGCCGAGCGGGACCTCCTCGGCCATCGACGTCGCCATGATCCGCTCGGCCGCCATTCGCGCGAGCCGCCGGTGATGGGCGCTGTAGTTGGCCTCGATCCAGTCGAAGCTCTCCTCGACCTTCAAGAACCGCACGGTGTGCTCGAGGATCTGCGCCATTTTGTCGGCCCACAGTTCGGTGGCGGGTTCCGATTCGATGCACACGATGCTGCGCACGCGGTCCGGTTTCGCCACGGCGTAGCTGTAGGCGAGGGTGCCGCCGAAACTGTTGCCGACCAGGTGGACCGGCCGGTCGAGATCGAGCTGGTCCAGCAGGTCGTCGAGGTCGGCGATGAAGTCCGCGATCGTGTACCCGCGCTCGGGGCGTTCGGTCTTGCCGTGCCCGCGCAGGTCGTAGCTGATCACGTCGACTCCGGCGGCGGCGACCGGCGGCGCCAGCGTGAGGTAGAAGCTCGCGAGGCTGTCGGTGCCCATGCCGTGCAGGAACACCACGGTCTCCGTGCCCCCGCCGGGCACGAGCTGCACGTTCGTGCGCAGCCCGTTGACGGTCATCGTCGGCACCGCCTCAGCCCCGTTCGCCGAGGCGGGCGGCGACGTAGTCCGCGATGTCGCCGACGCGGAGTCCGATCACGTCGTCCAAATCCTTCTCGGCCAGGAACTCGGCGAGGTTCACGTCCGCGCCGAAGAACTCGGCGAGGATGCTCGCGAAGGTGACCAGGTCGATGCTCTCCAGCTGGAGATCCTCGTGGAAGGTGGTCTGCGGGGTGATCTCGATGCCGAGGACGTCGGTGTCCCCGACCAGTTCCCTCAGCAACTCGGCCACGGTCCCGAAGACCGACGCCGGGCTCTGCTGTTCGATGGTCATGCTCTGCTCCTTGCTCTTACCCGCGGTTCCAGGCCACCACGTGCCCGGGGATTCCGGCGAATTCCGCCCCGATACCGATCTCCTCGGCGAGCCCGGCCTGCTCACCTTCCGCCCGGATCGCGATCCGGGGCGGCGTCGCGGCCTGCTCGCGGACGAGGGCGACCGCGACCTCTCCCGCCGACGCGACGGCCACCGCCAACGGTGGCACCGTCCGGCCGTGGAGGCCGGTCACCCTGGTCCCGTCGGCGCTCACGCGAAGCTCCGCCGGGTACACGCCGTCCCAGCCGAGTTTCGCGCGGACGGCGTCCTTGATCGCGATCCGTTCCAGCAGCCAGCCGCGCTGCCGCCGGGGCGCGCAGGCGGCGAACTCGGCCCGTTCCTCCGCGCCGAGGTAGACGCCGGCGTAGATGTCGCGCGCGGCGGGGCTCGGCCAGCGGTCGGTGACCAGGGTCCAGCCGCCGTGGTGATCCTCGGAAAGCCGGTGCCGGTCCGGGAAGGCGTAGACCCGGTGTGCGGGCCGGTCGCACGGGAACCGGATGTCCCGCCACTGTTCGATCCTGGCCAGCACGGCGCCGTCGCGTACGAGTTCGGCGTCCATCTCCAGCACGTCCGGCCGCGGCAGCCGGACCCGGACCACGCATCGCAGCCGGGTGCCCGGCGCCGGTTCCGGCCCATACCAGGTGATCCGGCCCATCGACGTCGGGAAGGCCAGCAGTGCGTCCGCCTTGGTGGCCATCAGCCAGCAGCCGAGCAGCTGGCCGACGTTGTCCAGCAGCGCGCCGGGCGCCGACGGCACGACGAGGTCGCCGCGGATATGCCGTTCGCCCAGCCCGATGAGCTTCGCGAGGCCTTGGTACGCGGGCCCATGGAACATCTCGCGGCGCGTGTAGATCTCGGCGGCGCTCAGCGGCGGCGCGGTTTCCGGCCCTGGGAGCGGCGACGGCCGGGGCGCCGTGGGATACCGCTGCGCCAGGTGGACGTCCATACTGGCGTGCGGTCCTATCTGGACACTGATCCGGTCGCCTTCGCGGGTCATCGAAAGCGGGACGCGCACCGCCGGCGCGGCGATCAGCCATCGGGAGAACGCCGCGTTGCTCACGCCGGTCGCGACCGAACCCGGCCAAGCCCGTTCCGCCGCCCGGCACGCCAGGTCGACCAGCGTCGTCGCCGGGACCGTGGGGCGGAAGTCCGCTTCCTCGGGCCAATCCTCGCGCTGGCGGAAGAACCGGTGATCCACCAGGTACGGCATCGTGGCGAGTGAGACGTCCACAGTGGACTCGGAGGTCCGCCGTGCCGCCGCGTTGACGACGCTCGCCGCCGCCTGGCGGGTCTCGGAGAGCAGCGCGGTGAACTCGGCGACGATCGCGTCCGGCACGCCGTCGACCAGCTCGGGAACCGCGCCGTCGAACATGCCTTTGGCGTCACCGTCGACCGCGAGCAGGGTGCCCGCCGTGTCGATCCGGGTCCGGCGTGGTTCCAGCGCGTCGAACGCGGGCCGTCCGCCTTCCACCCAGACCGCGGTGGCCACCCGGCGCAGCTGCGCGAGACCGGGCCGCGTGCCGGAGGACGCCGGGATGACCAGGTGCGGTCGCGAACCCAGCGTGTCCGTCACGAACGAACCGAGCTGACCGGCTCCCGCCTGTACGAAGACCCGGGCGCCGTCGGCGTAGAGCGCCTCGACGAGCTCCCGGAACCGGACCTTGCGCACCAGATGGGCCAGGTAGAGCTCGCGGACCTCCACCGGATCCGCGGGATACGGCCGTGCCGTGGTCGCCGACCAGACCGGGATGCGCGGCGGCTTCAGGTCAAGTTCGGCGGCGAGCCGGGTGAACGGGCCGAGCCGCGAGCGCATCAGCGGGGTGTGGAACCCGGACCGGAACGGCAGTGTCCTGGCGACGACGCCGTGCTGGGTGCACAGCTTGGCGAGCCGGGCCGCGGCCGCCGGATCCCCGCATACGATCGTCTGCCGCGGCGCGTTCTCGTGGGAGATCATCAGCTCCGGTTCGGCGGCGAGCAGCGCCTCCGCGCGTTCGGCGGAGCAGCCGAGAACGAGGAACTCGGCGTCGGGCAAGGTGAATCCCTGTGGCCAGTACTGAGCCAACATGTCCTCTGTGGACTGTCCGGGGTACATCCCCGCCGCCTGCATCGCGGTCCATTCGCCGACGCTGTGCCCGGCGAGCAGATCCGGCGTGATGGCGAGCCGTCGCAGCGCGGTGTCGAGCAGCAACCCGACCTGGGACACGCTGGAAGCACGCGCGAGCACGCTCGCCGTCGACCACTCGGGCCGCTCCAGGCCGAAGTGCCGGGCGACGTCGGCGCAGCGCGGTTCCGCGTCGGCTTCCAGTCCCGGGTAGACGAACGCGGTCTTCGCCCCGTTCTGTTGCAACAGAGGCTCCGTGCCGCACCAGATGTCGTTGGGACCGCGCCAGGATTTGCCCTCGGCCGTGACCTTCGCGAGCACCCTCCGCGCGACTTCCAGCCGCTTCGCGGTCGGGCCGACGATCCCGATCCGGCACGGGCCGTGTCCGCCGGATTCCGGCTCCTGGCGGTCGAGCAGCGCGCGCAGTTCGTCCGGTGTGGGCGCCGCGAGCCGCAGGACACGCTCGGGCTCCGCGGTCACCTTGGCCCGTTGTGGCCGCGCCGGCGCCGGGTCGGCCTCCTCCAGCACCACGTGCGCGTTGACGCCGCCGAAACCGAAGGCGTTGACCGCCGCCCGGCGCGGGACATCGCCCGCCTGCCACCGCTCGGCGGCGGCCAGCGTGCGGAACCGGGTCTTGTCCAGCAGCGGACTGGGATCCGCGCAGTTCAGGGTGGGTGGCAGGACTGCGTGGTGCAGCGCGAGCGCCGCCTTGATCAGCCCGGCGGCCCCGGCGGTCGGCATGGTGTGCCCGATCATCGCCTTGACCGCGCCGATCGCCGCGCGCGGTCCGTCCGGCGGGCCGAACACCTCGGCGAGGGTGGTCAGTTCGGCCGCGTCCCCGGTCGGTGTCGCGGTACCGTGCGCCTCCAGCAGGCCGAGCGCGCCGGGCGCGGTGGGATCGAGGCCCGCCGACGCCCACGCTCGGCGCAGCGCCAGGGTCTGGCCTGCCACGGCCGGGCTGAGCAGGCTCGCGCCCTTGCCGTCGCTCGACGTCCCGGATCCGCGCAGCACCGCGTAGACCCGGTCGCCGTCGCGGCGTGCGTCGTAGAACCGTTTCAGCACCACGATCGCGGTGCCCTCGCCGATCAAAAGACCGTCCGCGTCGCGAGAGAACGGGCTGATCCGCTGGCTCGGCGACAGGGCACCGAGCTGGGTGAACATCGACCAGAG
Organism: Amycolatopsis sp. NPDC052450; assembly: GCF_044547565.1. Classification (NCBI taxonomy): domain Bacteria; kingdom Bacillati; phylum Actinomycetota; class Actinomycetes; order Pseudonocardiales; family Pseudonocardiaceae; genus Amycolatopsis; species Amycolatopsis sp. NPDC052450. Next base: position 63,522 of record NZ_JBIUAQ010000008.1, read on the forward strand.
TGTGTCGTCGTGGCAGTGATGCACGCCGCCGGCGAGCACGACGTCGCAGCGGCGACGGGCGAGTTCGCCGATCGCCTGGTCCACGGCGAGCAGCGAGGACGCGCAGGCGGCGTCCACCGTGTACGCGGGGCCGCCGAGGTCCAGCCGGTTGGCGACCCGCGACGCGGCGAGGTTCGGCACCAGCCCGATCGCGCTGTCCGGCCGGAACTCGCCGAGCGGTTCCAGCAGCGCGTCGCGGAGCCTGTCGAGCATCTCCGGACGCGCCGACGGGAGAAGGTCCCGGACGGCGCCGGTGATCTGACGGACCGACCGGACGCGCTGGTCGAACCGCTGGAGCCCGGGCGAGAGGTAACCGCCCCTGCCGAGGATCACGCCGACGCGTTCGAGGTCGCCCAGCCGCCGCAGGCCACCGGCGTCGTCGACGGCGGAAGCGGCCACGGCCAGCGCGACCAGCTGGTCGGGTTCCATCCCGGCGACGGAACTCGGGGCGATGCCGAGCGCGGTCGCGTCGAAGTCCAGGCTGTCGGCGACGAACCCGCCGCGCCGCCCGTAGGTGCGGTCGGGAGTGCGGCCGTCGCGAGCGTGGAAACTCGGATCCCAGCGGTGCGGCGGGATCTCGGTGATCGCGTCGGTGCCGGAAACGATGTTCTGCCAGTACTCGTCCACAGTGGACGAACCGGGAAGGAAGACACCCATCCCGACGATCGCGACCGGCTCCTGGTTCAGCACGGTCTGGTTCACCACGGTTTGGTTCACCACAGTGACGCCGTGTACAGCACGGAGCGGACGTCGGCCGGGCCGAAGGCGAGCTCACGCAAGAGCGCGGCCGTGCCTTCGTCCGGATCGATCAGCGCCACCTCGCGGCGTTCGTACTCGCGCGCCAGTTCCGGCGACACCATGCCCGCGTGGTCCTCCGAGGGGGCCCACGGTCCCCAGTGGACGGTCAGCGCCCGGCAGCCGGTGCGTTCCGCCCACTGTTCGCCGAGGGTTTCCAGCGCGTCGTTCGCCGCCGCGTAGTCGGTCTGGCCCCGGTTCCCCAGCACCGCGGCGATGCTGCCGAAGAACGTCACGAATCCGGGTCGCACCCCGAAATGCTCCAAAGCGTCGAGCAACGCGCGCGCACCATCCACTTTGGTCCCGTAGACCGTGCGGAACGAGTGCTCGTCCTTGTCGGCCATCAGTTTGTCGTCGATCACCCCGGCCGCGTGGACGACGCCGTCGATCCGGCCGTAGCGGGTGTGCAGATCCTTGACCACTTGCCGGACGGCGGCGCCGTCGCGCACGTCGAGCGACCGGTAGGCCGCGACACCGCCCGCCGCGCCGATCTGGTCGAGTGTTCTCGCGATCTCACGCTGGGCCAGCACGGTGCGCACCCGGCGTTCGATGTCCGCCAGCGAACCACCTCGCGCGGCCAAGGCCGAGCGCATCCCCGGCGCGTCGCCGGGCAGGTCGTCGTCGCCGGGTTCGGCGGGCCAAGGGGTGCGCCCGGCCAGTTCGATCCGGCATCCGCTCGCCGCCAGCGCGACCGCCGCCCGTGCGGTGATCCCGCGGGCGCCGCCGATCAGCAGCAGCACCGAATCCTGGTCGAGGCCGAGTGCCTTGACCTCTCCGCCGCCGGGACCGGCGCCCGCGTACGCGATCGAACCGAGAGAGCCCGCGGACGGTTCGAACGCGGCACGCCCCGCGGTGTCGTAGCGGACGGCCACCGGCCCGTCGGCGATCGCCTCTTCCAGCACTATCCGCGCCAAGTCCACTGTGGACTCCAGCTCGACCAGCCTGGTCGGCTCGGTCCGCTCCCGCGCCGCGGCACGGACGAGGCCGCGCAGTCCGGCCGTATGCCCGGCGCCCGGCCTCGCCACCACGACCACCGCGCCCTTGGCTGCTTTGAGCAGGCCGAAGACCTGCGCGGCGACCGGTTCTTCCGCGTCCGACAACGGGTTCAGCACGAGGACGAAGTCGGCCTCGGCCCGCTCCCCCGGCACGGCGCCCGCGTCGATGAACACCGCGCGGACCGACTCGGCCAGTTCCTCCTGGCCGGGTTCGAAGCTCACCGAGACCGTCTTGCCGTTCACCCTGGCGAGATCGGGTGTCGGGAGTGGCGCGGACACGCGGCTGAGCAGGTACCGGCCGGGCGAGGTGCCCGCGGGCGCCGGTGCCACGGCGGCCGGGGCGGCCGGTTCGAGCCACTTCCGCAGCCGCGCGGCAAGCGCACTCGCCGTCCGGTCGCGGCTGAGCTGATCCTGGGCGTCGTCGTGCACCCGTCCGTTGAGGCCGAGCTTCGCGAGCAGCGTGCCCGCGATCTCGGTGCGTTTGATCGAGTCGATGGAAAGATCCGCTTCCAGATCGAGATCGGCGTCGATCATCTCGGCCGGATAGCCGGTGCGTTCGCTGATCGCGCCGATCACGGTGGCCAGGACGTCGGTGCTCGGGGCTTCTCGTGACGGCACCGCGGCGACCGGTTCCGGCTCGACGGCGGGCCGGGACACGACGACAGGCGCCTCGACCGGCAGCGCCGACGGCACGACCGGGACCTGCACCGTGGCCGGGGCGAGCGGCGCGGTGCCGAGGTAGCCCAGCATCACGTCCCGTTGCGCCGCCAGCATTTCACGGCTGGTGCGGAGGAATTCGACGACGGCCTGGTCGCGACCGGGCACGGGCTGGTTCATGGTCGTCCTCGGGATTCGTCGGGCGGGCACGAGCCCATGGGCGGGGACCTCGCCGCCGGGCGCGCGGACGGTCTGGCCGTCCACGGTCCAGGCGGGCGCGGGAAGCGGGCCGACGCGGACGCGGCCGTGGAAGAGCCGTTCGGTGCGCACGTCGACGCCCGTGAGCGCCAGGCGCGCGAGCGCGGTGAGGAACCCTCGCAGCCCTGGCCCACCGGGGTCGCAGGCGATCACGGTATGCGGCCGGTCACCGAGGATTTCCGTGGCCAGCCGGGAAAGCACCTGCCCCGGGCCGACCTCGACGAACGTGCGCGCGCCTGCCGCGTACATGTCTTCGATCAGCTCGACGAAGCGCACCGGCGACCCGATCTGCGCGGCGAGCTCCGCGCGGACGGCTCCGGCGTCGTACGGCCGGGCGGTGCGGTTCGACCACACCGGCGCGTCCGGCTCACCGATCTCGGCGTTGTCGAGATCGACGGCGAACACGTCACTCGCCCCGGCCACCAGCGGACTGTGGAAGGCGCAGGCGACGGGGATCCGCTTGGCCGAGATCCCCTGGCCCCGCAGTACGCGGACGGCCTCCTCCACGGCGGCCGTCGGTCCGGAAAGGACGGTCTGGCCCGGCGCGTTGTGGTTGGCGAGCACGACGTCCGGGTGGTCGAGGGCGGCGGCCAGTTCCTCGCGGGACGCCTTCACCGCGGCCATCGCGCCCGGATCGGAGCCCGCGACTTCGGCGATCGAGCGGGCCCTTGCCCGGCTGAGCGCCACCAAGGTCGGGGTGTCGAAGGCGCCCGCGACCGACAGCGCGGTCAGTTCGCCGTAGCTGTGCCCCGCCAGCAGGTCCGGCCGGACACCGAGATCGGCCAGCAACCGGCACACGGCCGACTCGACGAGGCCGAGCGCGGGCTGCGCGACCCGGGTGTCCTTGAGCGCCTCGTTCTGGGCGGCACGTGCCTCTTCGGTGAACGCGCGCGGCGGGAAGGTGGTCGCGGCGACGTCGGGAGCGAGCCCCAGCACGTCGGCCAGCTCGGGGAAATGCACGAACAGCTCCGCCAGCATCCCCGTGCGCTGGCTGCCTTGGCCGGGGAACAGGAACGCGACCGCGCCGGCTTCGGTGTCCTCCGCGACGAGCCCTCCGCCGTTCTCGGCGGCCTCACGCAGTTCCGCGAGGTCACTCGCGACGACCGCGAGCCGCACCGGCTCGGATCCGCCCCGTTCGGCGGCGAGCGCGGCGATCTCCCGCAGCGGACGGCCTTCGTTCGCCGCGAGCAGGTCACGCAACGCGGTCCGCGCTCCGTCCACATCGGACCCGCGGAGCAGGACCAGCTCGGCGTCCCAGTCACGCGGGCCGTGCCGCCGTCCCGGCGGTACCCCCGGGGCGGCGAGCACCGCGTGGAAGTTGGTGCCCCCGAACCCGAACGCGCTCACTCCGGCGAACTCGCGGCCGCGGCGAACCGGCGTCGGCCGGGCTCCGGTGGAGAAGGTGAAGGGACTGCGCTCGGCGTCCCAGGCGGGGTTCGGTGTGCTCAGGTGCAGCGTGGGCGGCACGACCTCGTGCCAGAGCGCCAGCGCCGCCTTCACCAGTCCCGCCAGCCCCGCGGCGCATTTCGTGTGCCCGATCTGACTCTTCACCGAACCCAGCGCGCACGTGCCCGGTTCGGCGCCCGCGTCGAGGAAGAACTCGGTGAGCGTGGTCAGCTCGGTGGCGTCGCCGACGACCGTCCCGGTGCCGTGCGCTTCCACCAGCGAGACGTCCGCCGGGGACACGCCTGCGTCGCGATACGCCCTGGCGAGAGCGCGCCGTTGCCCCTCGGGGCGCGGCGCGGTGAGGCCCAGCGCCTTGCCGTCGCTGGCGGCGCCGACGCCCTTGACCACGGCGTAGACGCGATCGCCGTCGCGTTCGGCGTCGGCCCGCCGCTTGAGCACGAGACACGCGACGCCCTCGCCGAGCGCGATCCCGTCGGCCGACGCGTCGAACGGGCGGCACCGGCCGGTCGGCGACAGCGCGCCCGCGGAGGTGAACATGAGGTAGTCGTTGACGCCGTTGTGCAGGTCGACGGCGCCGCACAGGACCATCGAGCTCGTACCCGCCCGCAGTTCCTTCACCGCGAGGTCCAGCGCCGCCAGCGAAGATCCACAGGCGGCGTCCACGGTGTAGTTGGTGCCGCCGAGGTCGAGGCGGTTGGCGATCCGGCCGGAGATGACGTTGGCGAGCGTGCCGGGGAACGAATCTTCGGTCAGCTCCGGCAATTGCGCGAGGAGCTCTTCCGGAACGTCTTCGAGATAGCTGGGCAGCAGCGCGCGCAGCACACCCGCGTTCGCGAGGTCGCCCCCGGCCTCGGCGCCGAAGATGACGCTGGTGCGCTCGCGGTCGAAGCCGCCGTCGCCGTAGCCCGCGTCTTCGAGGGCTCGCCGTGCCGTCTGCAGGGACACCAGCTGGGCCGGGTCGATGCTGCCCATCGAGTTGGGCGGGATGCCGTACGCGAGCGGGTCGAAGTCCACGGCAGGCAGGAAACCGCCCCATTTCGACGTCGACTGGTCCGCGTAGACGTCGGTGTCCCAGCGCTGATCCGGCACCTCGGTGACGGCGTCCGCGCCGCGCAGGACGTTGGACCAGAAGGCCGGGAGGTCGGGTGCCCCGGGGAACACGCACGCCATGCCGACGATGGCGATGTCACCGTCCACAACGGACTCCTCGGGCGCGGTACGGCCGGCGAGCAGGTCCGCCGCGCCATCGGTCACTTCCCGGTGCAGAGCGGCGATGTCGGTGCGCCGCTCGCGCAGCACCGTCACCTGGCCCGCCATGTACATGCCCTCGGCGAGCTGGCCGAGCGCGTCGACCTCGACGAGGGCGTCGCCTTCCCGCCGGATGCCCTTGCTCGCGATCCGCAGCCGTCCGGTGTTCAGCTCCTCCAGCCGTTGCCAGCTCTCCTGCGGCGGGACGCCGTCCGCGCGTAGCCCGGCCTTCAGCGCGGCGAACTCGTCGGTGTACGGGCTGGGCAGACAGCGGGTCAGGTGACCGGGCGCGGTCTCCAGGGTGACCGTGGATCCGGCGTCGAGCACCCGGTCCTGGAAGACCTCGGTGATGGCGCCGTGGGTCACGGCTTCCTCGGTGAACAGGTACGCGGTGCCCATCAGGACACCGATCCCCGTCAGCGGCCCCGCCATCGCCGAGACCATGGCGGCGGACCGGGCGTCGTGGATCCCGCCCGCGAACAGCACCTCGACGTCCTCGGCGCCGTGTTCGCGCAGGACGTCCAGCTGCTGCTCCCACAGCACGAAACTGGACCGCGGGCCGATATGCCCGCCGCATTCGGCGCCCTCGAAGACGAACCGGCGGATCCCGGCGTCGAGGAACTGCCGCAGGAGGATCGGGGACGGCACGTGGAGGAAGGTCGCGATCCCGTCGGCCTCCAGCGCCTTGGCCTGCGCGGGTTTCCCGCCGGCGATCAGCACGCAGCGCGGACGCGCCGCGCGGACCGCCGCGAGTTGCTCGGCGCGCAGCGCCTCCGGCACGAAGCCCAGGATGCCCGCGCCCCAAGGCCGTTCGCCGAGCGCTTCGGCGGTGCGGCCGAGCAGTTCGGTGGTCTTGGCGCCGTTCGCGGTGGCCACGGCGACGAACGGGAAGCCGTCGTGCGCGGCGACGGCGGCGGCGAACCCGGGCTGGTCGCTCACCCGCGTCATCGGCCCCTGCACGACCGGCAGGCGGGTCCCCAACGTGCGGCACAGCCGTACGCCTTGGTCCGAGGGGCTCGCCGAAGACGGAGCGGCAAGAGACCGCACGACCGATCGGACGGCGCTTTCCGCGTCCTCGAAGCGGTGCGCGAACAACGCGGTGAGCCCGTCGTCGGCCCTGGCCAGTTCGGCCCGCGCGGCCGCGGGCACGTCGGCTTCCGGGAACAGGCCGAGCCCGTCGAGCACCACACCCGCCGCGCCCCCGGCGATGGCGGCCACCGCCGTCCTCGGCCCGATGCCCCCGTACGCCCACACCGGGACGTCTTCGCCGAACCGCTCCAGCAACCGCTGCAGCAGAACGAACGTGGTGAGGTCCGAGCCGCCCGCCTCGGCTCCCTTCGCCACCAGACCGGTGGCGCCGGTGTCGAGCATCCGGACGGCCTGCTCGACATTGGTCACCTCGGCCAGCACGGGAAGGTCGGCCCTGCCCCGCCAAACCGCTCCCTCGGCCAGGAGGACGAGGCCCGCACCGCTCTCCCGCGCCTCTTCGTCCCGCAGGTGGCGGCCCGCCGGGACTCGGAGACCGAAAGGGAACCTGCTGTCCGATGTGGACATTGTGGTCCCGATGTCCACGATCCCGAGGCCGCCGCCCCTGGCGACGGCGGCGGCCAGCCCCGGATCCGGACGTCCGAGCGGGTTGACGCCGAGTACCCGCGTGCGCGCCGTCGCATGACTCACCGGCGGACCTCCTGTTCGGCTGGGGCTGGTCGAACCTCGCCGGGTTCGGCGATCTTTCAGCGGGATTCCCAAGAAATAACCTACTTGCCGCAGAGAGCGCAATACTCCCGCACGAGAACTCGGAAAACAAGGGATCGCATGCTAAAGTCCGGCGCCGGAAACAAATATGTCGACACCCCGAGAACAAGTCTTTGACCTGCACTTTTATCATCTTCGTCGCAGTTTTGAACAAGGCGTTGCTCACCGGCATAACAAAACAGAAGAATTGTCATCAAAAGCAGAATCGATAACCATGGAGCGCATGTGGAAGTGACAGGACGAGTCGTCGTGCTGACCGGCGCGGCACACGGTATCGGCGCCGCCATGGCCCGGCGGTTCGCCGCCGAGGGCGCCGCCGGGGTGGTGGTCTCGGATCTCGACCTCGACGCCGCGCGGCAGGTGGTCGCCGGGATCACGGCCTCGGGTGGCGCCGCGATCGCGCGGCATGCCGACGCGTCGTCCAAAGAGGACCTGAAGATGCTGGTGACCGAGGCTCGCACGGAGTTCGGGCCGGTGGACCTCTTCTGTTCCAACGCCGGTGCCGCGTTCGGGACGGGCGTGCACGCCGCGGACGAACAGTGGACACGCTCGTGGGCGATCAACGTCATGCAGCATGTGCACGCCGCCCAGGTCGCGCTCCCCGCGATGTTGAGCCGGGGCAACGGATATCTGCTGATCACGGCCTCGGGGGCGGGTCTGCTGGGCACCCCCGGCGACGCGCCGTACTCGGTGACCAAGCACGCGGCCGTCGCCCTCGCCGAATGGCTGGCCATCACCTACCGGCCGCGCGGGGTGCGGGTCAGCGCGCTGTGCCCGCTCGGCGTGCGGACCGCACTGCTGGAACCGGGCATCGCCGCCGGACACCCCGCCGCGCTCGCGATCGCCGCCGCCGCGCCGCTGCTGGAACCGGAGGAGGTCGCGGAGTCCGTGGTGCACGGCCTGGCATCGGAGGAGTTCCTGATCCTGCCGCACGAATCGGTGCGGGAGACCTACGCCCGAAAGGCGGCCGGTCTCGACGAATGGATCGACCGCACCATCCTCGATACCGGCGCGCGGAAGAGGTGACCATGGAGTACCGCAGGCTCGGCGCGAGCGGGCTTTCCGTCAGCGAGATCTCCTACGGCAACTGGCTCACGCACCGCGACGGCGCGGAGTGCGTCCAGGCCGCCCTCGACGCGGGCATCACGACCTTCCACACGGCCGCCGCCTGGGACGGCGGCGCCGCCGAAGAGAACCTCGCCACGGCACTGGCGCCCGCGCGCCGCGACGACCTCGTCCTCTGCACCGGCGTTTTCTGGCCGGAAGGCCCTGGCGTCAACGACGCCGGCCTCAGCCGCAAACACCTGACCACGTCGCTGCACGGATCGCTGCGGCGGCTGCGCACCGACTACGTCGACGTCTACCAGTTGCTGCGGTTCGACTACCGCACACCGCTTGAGGAGACGTTCCTCGCGCTGTCGGATCTGGTGCGGCAGGGGAAGATCCTCTACGCGGGCACCGCGGAATGGACGGCGGAACAGCTACTGGAGGCGCGGCCGATCGCCGAGCGGCACGGTGTCCCGCTCATCGCCAACCAGCCGCACTACTCGATGCTCTGGCGGGTCGCCGAAGCGCAGGTGATGCCGGTCTGCGAACGCGCCGGGATCGGCCAGTTCGCTTCGGTCCCCCTCGCACAGGGCGTCCTGACCGGCAAGTATCGGCCGGGCGAGATCCCGCCGGACTCCCGGGCCGCCAAGTCCGCCGAGGCACGGCCACTGCTCCTGCCGGACCTCCTCGAACGCGTCGGCATGCTGCGCGGCGTCGCCGACGAGGCCGGGCTGACCATGGCGCAGCTGGCACTCGCCTGGACGTTGCAGCACAACACCGTCGCCTCGGTGGTGACCGGCGCGAGCAGCGCCGCCCAGCTGACCGAGAACGCGAAGGCGGCCGGGGTGGTCCTGGACCTCGACACGCTGACGCGGATCGACCAGCTGCTGGGCAGTTTCGTGCAGACGGATCCGCGGCTGACCTGGTCACCACCCGCGATCACCTAGACCGCGGTCGCGGGGATGTCGTGAAGGGCCCCTTTGAGACGATCAAGGTCTCAAAGGGGCCCTTCACGACACGAGAGTTCGACGCGGGAGCGCTGAAGCAGCCGCCCTCTCATCCTCGCGTCTCGTGAGTGGCGATTCGGGTTCTATTGAGGGGTAAGGCGAACGTGGCGTGTCGGCTCGTGCCGCGGCCTGATGCCCCCAATGTGGCATTGGGGACGGTCAGCGTCCCCAATGCCACATTGGGGGCATCAGGCCCGGCTTCCGATCCCTCGCACACACCGCCAGGGTGACCAGCCTCCCGAAGCCTGCAACCAGGTGTCGCGAAATCCACTTTCGCAACACTCACGAGGGCCTGGCCGGTGTCCTTTCCCGCCGGAGTACATGAAGGACCCCTTCCTTGCGCCTGGCGCAAGGAAGGGGTCCTTCATGTACTTGAGGAAGGTGTGAAGGTCGAGTTTCCTCGGCTGAGCCGAGGGAAGGGGGCCTTCACGCGCTCTCCTTGTCCTCCGCTGACGTTGCGAAAGTGGCTCTCGCAACGCGGCTCCCGTCCCCCATCACAAGGCCAAAGCGGTCCGCAGGATGGCCTCGAACCGTTCCGCCGTCGGCGGTTCGTCGCGCAGCAATCCCTGCAGCAGCAACCCGTCCACCAGCCCGACCAGCAGCTCGACCCGCACCGGATCGTCGGTGTTGCAGCGGGCGAAGTCCGCCAAGGCCGCCATCCAGCGATCGGTCGACTCGCGGAGCTTCGGCTCCCGCGCCGCCAAGAGGTACAGCTCGTACTCCGCCAGCAGGTGCCCGGGCTTGGCGACGACGTCGGCCATCAAGGTGGCGAACCTCCGCAGCGCGTCCACGCCGCCGTCGGCCTCGGCGGCGAGGACGCGCATCCGCTCGGCGTCTTCGTCCATGCACTGGGTGAGCGCGGCGGTCAGCAGGTCTTCGATCCCCCGGAAGTGGTACGCGGCCGCCGTCGCGGGCAGCCCCGCCTCACGCGCGACGGTGCGGTGACTGACCCCCGAAACGCCGTCCCTCGCGACGATGCGCAGGGTGGCCTCGATCAGTTCCCGTTTGCGTTGCTCGCCTTTGGCGAGACGGCCGTCGGTGCTCGGCTCGTTCAGCGTGCCGCCTCCTCGCTGATCGTGGTCTTCCTGCTCAGCAGAGGATACGAGAGCAGGGCGATCAGGATGATCAAGCCACCGGCGACGACCGCGACGGCGAACCCGCCGTCCGGCCCGAAGCGGTCGACGGCCTCACCGGACACCGCGGCGCCGAGCGCGACCCCGATGCTGAGGCCGGTGATCGCCCACGTCATTCCCTCGGTCAGCTTCTCCGCCGGGACGACCTTCTCGATCATCCCCATGACGACGATCATCGTGGGAGAGAAGAACAATCCGGCGACGAACACCACCGCGCACAAGCTCACGATACCGTCCACGACCAGCAACGGCACCACGCTCGCGGCCGTGCCCGCGGTGCCGATCAGGAGCAGCCGAGGCGGGGTCATGGCGAGCTTGAGCGTCCCGAAGACCAGCCCCGAGATCGCGGAACCCACCGCGTAGACCGAAACGACGATGCCCGCGGCCGACGGCGACCCGGCCTGCCGGGCGAACGCCACACTGACGACGTCGACCGTGCCGACGATGACACCGCCCGCCACCAGCGTCAGTACCAGCACCCGCACCGCGCCCAGCCGGATCGCCGAACTCCCGGAAGATCCGCTCGGCGGCGGCACGGGCGGTTCCGTCTCGCGTTGCGCGACGAACAGCAGCACTCCGACGACGAGGAACGCCACGGCGACCAACGGCCCGGCTTCGGGGAAGACGATGGTGCACAACGCCACCGACAGCGCGGGCCCGATGACGAAGGTCAGCTCGTCGACCACCGATTCCAGCGCGAAGGCGGTGTGCAGCCGGGGCGAGCCGCGGTACAGCCGCGACCACCGGGCCCGGACCATCGCCGCCATGCTGGGCATGAACCCGGCGAGGATCGCGGACACGTACAGCGTCCAGATCGGCGCCCCGAAACGCGCGCAGAGCAGGAGCGCGCCGAGCGCCATCACGCTGATTCCGGTGACGGGCAACAGGATCCGGCTCTGCCCCCGGCGATCCACCAGCCTCGAGACCTGCGGCCCGAGCAGCGCCATGGACAGCGTGAACGCCGCCGAGACCAGTCCGGCGAGCCTGTAGTCGCCCCGCGTCTGCGCCAGCATCGTGATGATCCCGATCCCCATCATGGGGACCGGGATCCTGGCGACCAGCCCGGCGGCGGAGAACGCGAGAGAGCCTTTCGCGGAGAACAGCTCTCGATATTGGCCTGGCAAGGCGCCCCCACATATTGAACACTCGTTACATTTTGAACGGTCGTTTCACTTTATACACGCGCCCCGCCCGTGCCCGCAACGAGTGCGAGCGCTTCGGTCAGCCCGGTCGTCTCGCCGTGCGGCGCGGCCCAGGCGACGTAGCCGTCCGGCCGCATCAGGAATGCCTGATCGGAGTCCGCCTCAACGAGCCGGACCCGGCCGCTCGCGGCGGCCTGGACCTCGCCGGCGCGAGCCACCAGGAGCGCGCGACCGTCCTCGGACACCAGCGGCAACGGAACGAACCGGCCGATCAGCGGATGCGCGGCGTCCGGCGCGTAGTCGATGTCGGCGCCGTTCCCCATCGCGATGAAATGCCGTCTCGCCGCCGGGATCGCCAACGTCTCCTCCATCACCTCGCGGAGCGCGGCGACCTGCGGGCCAGGACGCAACAACGCGACCTGGGCCCGAGTGTTGCGAAGTACGCGCTCCCCGACGGGATGCCGCTCCGCGGTGTAAGTGTCCAATAAGGACTCTGGCGCCCGTCCGCGGACGACAAGGCCCAGTTTCCAGCCGAGGTTCATCGCGTCCTGGAGCCCCAGATTCAGCCCCTGTCCGCCGATCGGCGAATGCACGTGGGCGGCGTCGCCCGCCAGGAGGACGCGCCCCTGCCGGTAGGTCGCGGCCTGACGCGTGTTGTCGCTGAAGCGGATTCCGCCGCCGAAGCGGACGAGCTCGACATCGACCCCCGCGACACGGCTGATACTCGCCCGCATCTCCTCGGCTGTCAGCGGCGCGTCCCGGCCACCCGGTCCGCCGTCGAACTCCATGGTGGAGATCTCGCCCGGCACCAGCGACGTGTGCACCATCCCGCCGGGGCCGTGCATGGCCGAGCGCACCGCGCCGGGATCGGCGAGCTCCGCCGCGGCGACCCGGCCGGTCATCTTCGCGTCCGTGCCGGGGAACGCGATCCCGGCCCGCTTTCGCACGACGCTGCGGCCTCCGTCGCAGCCCACCAGGTAGGCGGCCCGCTCGGACCGTCCGTCGGCGAGCACGGCCCGGACCGCCGAATCCTCCTGCACGAGGTCGACGACCCCACAGTCCGTCCGGACGCGGACGCCGAGCTCGGTCGCCCAGTCGGCGAGAATCCTTTCCAGCACATGCTGTTTGAGCACGAACCCGCCGGCCGCTCCCGACGGGACCTCATCCTCGATGAGGGGCAAGCCGGCGAAGTGCCCTCTCGCGCGATTCCCCTTCAGCAGCCCGGAGACGCCGGATGCCTCCTTCTGCGCTTTCGAGAACGCCTCGGTCAGGCCGCGCAGCCGCAGGGACTGCGACGTGCGGCCGTTGATCCCGCGCAACCCGAAGCTCCGGCTCCGGCGGACCGCACCGTCGCCCGCTTCCAGGACGAGCGGATCGGCTCCAGCCAGCCGGAGTTCGCCTGCCAGCAGCAGGCCGACCGGTCCCCCGCCCACAATGATCACGTCGTTCACGACACCCCCGTGTTTACAGTGTAAATATACGCTGTAAATATGATAGATACACCGTAAACCTGTCAAGCGAAGGGCGCGGGATGACACGGAGAGAACCGTTGAACCGGGAAAAGGTCCTGGACGCGGCGCTCGCCTTGGCAGGCGAGGAAGGCCTCAAGGGGCTCTCGATGCGCAAGCTCGCCAAGACCCTCGGCGTCGAAGCGATGGCGCTGTACAACCACGTCCGGAACAAGACCGACATCCTCGACGGCATCGCGGAACGCGTCTACAGCGGAATCGAACCGGCCGACCCCGGCGCGCCGTGGCCGGAACGGGTGCGGGTCACCGCACTCAACCTCTATCGCGCGCTCGCCCGGCATCCGGTCGTGCCGATGGCGTTGGCCACCGACGAGGCCAATCCGAACTCGCTGCGCTCTTTGCGGCCGGTCGAGGATCTCGTCGGCGCGCTCTACGAAGCCGGTTTCGAGGACGACGGGATCCGCCAGACGCTGGGCGCCCTGAACAGCCTGGTCTTCGGCTCGTTGCTGCTGACGACCGCCGGTTTCACCACGACGCGCCGCGACGAAACCGGCCAAGACCCTTACCTGCGGCGGATCGATCCGGCGGCGCTGCCGAACTTCAGCCGCGCCTTACCCGCGCTGGCGGCCGTGGATCCCGAGCGGGACTTCACACGCGCGCTGGACCTGCTGATCAGCGGGCTCGTCGCGGCCGCGCCGCGCGGGTCGTGAGTGATCCGGGTCGCCAGAACGGCGAAGGTTTTATTGAGAGGTAAGGCACCAGAAGCACCCGCCCCCGCCCCTCCCAGCCCTTGTGGTCCGTGAAGGCCTCCTTGAGGGACCCAGAGTCCCTCAAGGAGGCCTTCACGGACCAAATCGGCGCGATGTCAGGGCACACACCATTCGCCGTCGCGTTTCTTGAGCGGGAACGGTGTGTCCTTCTGACCGCCCGCGCCCTCGACGTGCACGGTCACGGTCGCGGAGTCGCCCCGCACCGCGGGCGGGTCGGGGACGGTCGCCGAAACCTTGCCCGCCGCCTCCCACTTCCGCTTGAGCTCGGCCAGATCGGCCGAGGACTGCTGGACGCAGGTGAGCTTGCCGAACGCCGTCGCGTCGTGGTCGACGATGGCCGCGGCGATCGCCTTGCCGACGACCTCGACCGCGGCCACGTCCGGATCCACCGGGACCGGACGGGACGAGCTCGGCTGTGGCGAGGGCGTGACGGTGCTCGACGCGGCGGGGTCGGAGCCGGATGGGGCCACCAGCAGCAGCCCCACCACGACCCCGGCCACGACCGCGCCACAAACCGCCGCGGCGGCGGTCAGCTTGTGGCTCACCGTCACCGGTGGGTCACTTCTTGTCGGCCTTGATGTCCTTGAGGCACCACAGTTCCGACTCCTTGGCCGCGGTGATGGTGCCTTCCGCCGTCTTGGTGCCCTGGGTCGCGCGGTAACGGCCGGTCGCCCGGTCGCCGCTTTCCTTGGCGGGCTCGGTGATCTCGAGCTTGATGGGGTCGAGCGGCTTGCCCTCGTCCTTGGTGTTCTCGCTACGGCAGATCAGGTCGAGGAACGCCTTCTTGTCACCCGCGCTGTAGGAGGTCGCCGCACTTTCGAAGACCTCTTGAGGCGTGGCCTTCCCGCCGGGCGCCGGACCGGAGCTCTTGGTCGCCGACGTGCTCGGCGAGCTGGACTTGCTCCGGGTCGAGCTCGGCTTCTGCGACGACGAGGACGGAGCCTCCGACGGGGCCGCGCTGCTGGCCGGCGGCGCGGCGGTCGGGTTGTCGTCACCGGAGTTCAGCGCGATGACGAGGGCGGTGACGCCACCGCCGACCAGCACGACCGCGCCGATCGCGATGCCGACGATCAGGCCCGTCTTCTTTTTCTTGGGCGGCTCGCCTCCGTAACCGCCGCCTTCCTGCGGGTACGCGTTGTAGCCGCCCTGCTGCCCGTAGGGATCCGGCTGGCCGAACTGCTGCGTGCCGCCCGGGTATCCCTGCTGGGGCTGTGGTCCGCTCTGCGGATAGCCACCTTGCTGCTGGCCGTACGGGTCCTGGCCGTACTGGCCACCCCCGGGGTATCCCTGCTGCGGCTGGGGGCCGCTCTGCGGGTACCCGCCCTGCTGGCCGTACGGATCTTGTCCGTAGCCGCCGGGCTGTTGCGGCGGGTAAGTCATGGCTGTTGCCCCCTAGCTGTTCTGCGAAAATGCTCAACACGACGCGCCGGTCGACCTCCCCGGCGAACGTCGCCCGATGCTAGCCATCGACCCGGATCGCCGCTCGATTAGGGCCGAACTGATACCGGAAACCCGTTTGCACCCGGACGGAGCCGGGTATTCCGGCGCAGGTCAGGGTAGGTGGACGGATTGTGACCATGGGAGTGTCGGACCCGGCACCGGGATGGCCCCTTGCGCGTGGTGAAGGTACGTGCTGCGGGATCGTCCGAGACGCGACGCGCCGATCTTGTGATGCGGAAAGGCCTTTTATTGTCGGTGATCGCCGGTACCGTGGAATGAAAAGCACTCCGAGGAGGTGCCCGATGCATCATGACCTTCCCGGAGGTCGGCGCGAGGAGGCCGACCCTTCAGAAACGACCGGAGCCGAGATCACGTCCGACGAGCAGGCACGTCAAGTCCGCTTCCTCGAGGAGGAAGTCGCCCTGCTGCGCCGGAAGCTCACCGATTCGCCACGTCAGAACCGAGTGCTGGAGCAGCGACTCGCCGAGGCGTCGGAACGAGTGAGCCAACTCACGGAACGCAACACGAAACTGGTCGAGACGCTCCGCGAGGCGCGTGGCCAGTTGCTCGCGTTGCGGGAGGAGGTCGACAGGCTGGCCCAGCCTCCGAGCGGTTACGGCGTGTTCGTGACCGCGTACGAGGACAACACGGTGGACGTGTTCACCGCGGGCCGCAAAATGCGAGTCTCGGTCTCACCCGCGGTCGAGGTCTCGTCGCTGCAGCGCGGACAGGCGTTGCGGCTCAACGAGGCGCTCACCGTCGTCGAAGGCGGCGACTTCGAGAAGATCGGCGAGGTCTGCGCACTGCGCGAGGTGCTGGCCCCGGACGTCGAGGGCGGCAGCCCCCGTGCGCTCGTGGTCGGGCACGCGGACGAGGAGCGGGTCGTCCTGCTCTCGGATCCGCTGGCCGAACAGCCCCTCAAGCCGGGCGATTCCCTGCTGGTCGACTCGAAAGCCGGCTATGCCTACGAGCGCGTGCCGAAGGCGGAGGTCGAGGATCTCGTGCTGGAGGAGGTGCCCGACGTCCAATACGAGGACATCGGTGGCCTCACCCGGCAGATCGAGCAGATCCGTGACGCCGTCGAGCTTCCGTTCCTGCATGCGGATCTCTACCAGGAGTACCAGTTGCGCCCGCCGAAGGGCGTGCTGCTCTACGGGCCTCCTGGCTGCGGTAAGACCCTCATCGCCAAGGCGGTGGCCAACTCGCTCGCCAAGAAGGTCGCGGAAGCCCGCGGCGACAAGGCGGACGGGAAGTCCTACTTCCTGAACATCAAGGGTCCGGAGCTGCTGAACAAGTTCGTCGGGGAGACCGAGCGGCATATCCGCCTGATCTTCCAGCGGGCCCGGGAAAAGGCCTCCGAAGGCACCCCGGTGATCGTGTTCTTCGACGAGATGGACTCGATCTTCCGCACCCGCGGTTCGGGCGTGTCCTCCGACGTGGAGACCACGATCGTCCCGCAGCTGCTCTCGGAGATCGACGGTGTCGAGGGCCTGGAGAACGTCATCGTCATCGGCGCCTCCAACCGTGAAGACATGATCGACCCGGCGATCCTGCGGCCGGGCCGGCTCGACGTCAAGATCAAGATCGAGCGTCCGGACGCCGAAGGCGCGAAGGACATCTTCTCCAAGTACCTGTCCGATGGCCTGCCGATCCACGCGGACGACCTCGCCGAGTTCGGCGGGGACCGCAGGGCGACGTTCGACGCGATGATCCAGCACACGGTCGAGCGGATGTACGAGGAGACGGACGAGAACCGGTTCCTCGAGGTCACCTACGCCAACGGTGACAAGGAAGTCCTGTACTTCCGCGACTTCAACTCGGGCGCGATGATCCAGAACATCGTGGACCGGGCGAAGAAGTCGGCGATCAAGTCGGTGCTGGAGACCCAGCAGCCCGGCCTGCGCGTGCAGCATCTGCTGGACGCGATAGTCGACGAGTTCGCGGAGAACGAGGACCTGCCCAACACCACCAACCCGGACGACTGGGCCCGGATCTCCGGCAAGAAGGGCGAGCGGATCGTCTACATCCGCACGCTCGTCACCGGCAAGAACCAGGATTCGGGGCGGGCGATCGACACCGCCACGAACACCGGTCAGTACCTGTAAGGCAAGCCGAAAGGGCCCTTCGCCGCAGCGCATGCGGCGAAGGGCCCTTTCGCGTCACACGGGGGCGGGTTCCCGGACCTTCTTGCGCATGCTCAGCCGCCCGTGCGCGGCCAGGATGCCGAGGACGACGAGCAGCGCGCCGACGGGCTGGTTCCACGCCAAGGGTTCGTCGAGGACCAGGACACCGAGCAGCACACCGACGACAGGTGTGAGGTAGGTCACCGCGGACGCGTTCGACGCGCCCCACGCCGCGATGATCGACGCGTTCCAGGCGTAGGCGAGCCCGGTACCCAGCGCGCCGAGCGCGATCATGCTGAGGACGATCGGCGTGTCGAGGCGCACCGGCGTCGTCGCGATGAACGGTGCGAGCAGCAGCATCACGACGGCGCCGCAACAGACCTGCCCGAGTGCGACGGTCGGCGCGTCGAGGTTCCGCCAGGAGATGAACCGTCGCACGTAGACGAACGAGATCCCGTAACAGGTCGTCGCGCCGAGGCACGCCAGTTGCGCGGTCAGTTCGTGGGAGACGTCGATCCCTTGCCAGACCCCGACGATGGTGAGCACGCCGAGGAAACCGAGGATCAGGCCGGTCGTCCGGGCCTTCGTGAACCGTTCCGACGGCAGGGCCGCGGCGGCGATGAGCATGGTGATCAGCGGGGTCGTCGCGTTGAAGATGCTGGCGAGCCCGGACGAGATGTACTGCTCGGCCCAGGAGAACAGCAGGAACGGGATCACGCACAGCAGCACGGACACCACCGCGAGATGGCCCCAGAGTGCCGGATCACGGGGGAGTGGCTTGCGACGCCAGGCGGCGATGGCGATCAGGGCCACCGCGCCGAGGCAAATGCGCGAAAGCGCCACCTGAGCGGGCGACAGGCCGGTGAGACCGACCTTGATGAACAGAAAACTCGCGCCCCACACGATCGCGAGCGCCGCGAACCGGATCGCGATACTGAAACGTCCCAATTGTCCTTCTCCCGAGTTCGCGTCTTCCGGCTCAGTGAATCGGGAATCCACTGTGTACTCCAGCGGTTTTCGGACGATGTGTTCCACACCTCCGCGTGGCGGTCCCGTACGCCGCGCGTATAACGACCTATACTCATCGGCCGTGAGCGAATCCTCTGGGCGCCCGCGCGCGCCGATCACCGAGGCCGATGTCCTGGCGTGGCTGGAAACGACGGCGGCCGCCGTACGGGCGGGGGAGGTGAGCGCCCCCGAACTCATCGAGATCCTGGGGGAGCTGCGCCGCGCCTCCGCGGCCTGCGCCGACGCCTCCGACTGGGCACTGCTCGCCGCCAGGGAGGAGGGCGCCAGCCTCCGTCAGATCGCGCCCGTCTTCGGCAAGGGTTACGTTCGAGCCCCGGCGGCTCGCCTAGAAAAGCTCCATCGGCAGGCGCAGAACTCGAGCCAGTGGCTCGCGATCCTCCGCCACAAGAACGAAGGAGCCCGGTGACAGACTCGGATGCCCACGCCGGCGACCGGATCGCCGTCGGACTGGCGGCGCTCGGCAGGCCCGCGTACATCAACCTCGGCCGGGCCGGCGCGTTGCCGCCCGGACGCGAATTCGAGGCGATGCGCGCGGCGACCTACGACGTACTGGACGACGCGTACCGCGCGGGCGTCCGGTGGATCGATGTCGCCCGTTCGTATGGTTCCTCGGAGGAGTTCCTCGCCGGCTGGCTCGCCGATCGCGCCCCCGCGGACGTGACGGTGTCGAGCAAATGGGGCTACCGCTACGTAGGGGAGTGGAAGCTCGACGCGGAAGTGCACGAGGTCAAGGAGCACACCGCGGCGCGGTTCGCCGAGCAGTGGGCGGAAACCGTTGACCTGCTGGGTAAAGCGGTCTCCCTCTACCAAGTCCACTCGCTCACTGTGGACAGTCCGCTGTTCGGCGACGACCGGCTGATCGGCGCGCTGGCCGAACTCGCCGCAGACGGTGTCCCGGTGGGGTTCTCCACCTCCGGCCCCGCGCAGGCCGACGCGATCCGCCGGGCGTTCGAGCTGGAGGTCTCCGGAACACCGGTCTTCAGTGCCGTGCAGTCGACGTGGAACCTGCTGGAACCCTCCGTCGGCCCGGCGCTCGCGGAAGCGCACGCCGCCGGGAAACGGGTGCTGGTCAAGGAAACCGTCGCGAACGGACGGCTGGTGGTCGAGCCGCCGCCACCGCTCGCGCGGATCGCGCGGGAGCACGGGGCCGGTCCGGACGCGGTGGCGATCGCTGCCGTGCTGGCGCAGGACTGGCGGCCGGTCGCGGTCATCGGTCCGTCGAGTACCGCCCAGCTCGCGGAGAATCTCCTTGCCACGCGGATGAAGCCGACCGCGGACGAACTCGCGGAGCTGGCCGCGCTCGCGGAAGAACCGGTCGCCTACTGGCGGCACCGGTCCTGCCTCGGCTGGCATTGAGGGGCTGGTCTAGTCTCGCGGCAAACGTCTGGCGGGTCACCGGGGAGGCTTGAGGGTGCGTCATCGGCAGGTGCTCGCGGTGGCGACGGTCGCGCTGTTCGGTTTGTCGGGCTGCGCGGACCGCCCCAACGACCTCGACACCTATTACGACGACCCGGCACCGACGCCCGCGGCCGAACCCGCGCAGCCGTCGGTGAAGCCGCAGGCCGCGCCGGTGCCGCCGCCCTCGACCCGGGCTCGGGTCCCCGCGGCCGTCTCCGCCGCGCTGCTGACCGACGAGGACGTCGCCGAGGAAGAGGTCGTCCCTGGTGAGAGCAAGGTGTCCGGCTGTCTGACCGGACTCACCCGTGGCACGAGCCGCTCGGCGACGTGGTCGTATCCGAGCGGCTCGACGCTGGAGCACCAGGTCACCGAGTACACCGATCGTGACGCTTCGGACGTCGTCACCCAGGCGGACTGCGAAGGCAAGAAACTCACGCTGACGAAGCAGGCCGGCGTCGAGATCCAGCGTGCCTGGTGCGAGGGCACGACGTGCACGGTGTTGCTCGCCAAGGGGAAACTGGTCTCCGCCCTCAGCGTGACGGCCGGAACCGAGGCACGGGCGACGGACGCGGCGAAGCGGCTGTTGCCGATCGTCGCGCAGCGCCTCCGCTCGGCCTAGGGGGCGGCTTCCCGCCGGAACCACTCCAGCGCGCCGAGACGGCCGTCCGGGATGAACCGGCTCTCCGGGTCGTCGAGCCAAGAATGCAACTCGGCCAGTGTCAGCCAACGTCCTTCCACGACTTCGGACGGTTGGTGGACGAAGGGGCCGTCCCAGCGTGTTTCGAACGCGAAGTTGTGGCAGCGGATCGTGTCGTCGTCGGTGACATGGACGAAAAGCGGCCGCAGTTCCACTCCGTGAACACCCAGTTCTTCAGCGAGTTCCCGGCGCGCGCACTCGTCCGGTGTCTCACCCGCCGCGACGATGCCGCCCGCCCAGCAGTCCCAAGTGGAGGGATAGACGTCCTTCGTGGGAGTGCGCAGGTGCACGTAAACGGAACCTCCGTCACTCGAACGGACCAACACCACGCCCGCCGCGTGCCACAGCCCCTCGGCGCGGACCCGGGAGCGGGTCGCCGCCCCCACCGCCGTTCCGTCGAGGTCATAGAGCGCAACGAGTTCGTCACTGCCTGACATGGGGGGCATCGTCGCACGGCCCCGACCCCGTAGGGTGGTGGGTATGCGGCGGATCATGGGAACCGAAGTCGAGTACGGCATCGCGGTGCCGGGCGACGCGACGGCGAACCCGGTACTCACCTCGACCCAGGTCGTGCTGGCCTACGCGGCCGCGGCCGACATCCCGCGGGCGAGGCGGGCACGGTGGGACTACGAGGTGGAATCGCCACTGCGCGACGCCCGCGGGTTCGACCTGACCGGCCCGAGCGGCCCCGGGCACGACCCGGACGTCGAGGACCTCGGCGCGGCGAACGTCATCCTGACCAACGGGGCGCGGCTGTACGTCGACCACGCGCACCCGGAGTACTCGGCCCCCGAGGTGACGAACGCGCGCGACGCGGTCATCTGGGACAAGGCGGGCGAACGGGTCATGGAGGAGGCGGCGCGCAAGGCCGCCACCGTCCCCGGCCAGCCGCCTTTGCAGTTGTACAAGAACAACGTCGACGGCAAGGGCGCGAGCTACGGCACGCACGAGAACTACCTGATGCAGCGTTCGACCCCGTTCACCGCGGTGATCGGAGGGCTGACGCCGTTCTTCGCGTCCCGGCAGGTGATGACCGGTTCGGGGCGGGTCGGTGTCGGGCAGCAGAGCGAGGAAGCCGGTTTCCAGCTCTCGCAGCGCTCCGACTACATCGAGGTCGAGGTCGGCCTGGAGACGACGCTCAAGCGCGGGATCATCAACACCCGCGACGAGCCGCACGCCGACGCGGACAAGTACCGCCGTCTGCACGTCATCATCGGCGACGCGAACCTTGCCGAGTACTCCACGTACCTCAAGGTCGGCACGACGGCGCTGGTGCTGGACCTGATCGAGGCCGGCATCCGGTTCGACGACCTGAAGCTGGACGAACCGGTGCGGGCCGTGCACCAGATCAGCCACGACCCGACGCTCAAGGCGAAGGTGTCGCTGGCCAACGGGCGCAAGTACACCGGGCTGGATCTCCAGTTCGCCTATCACGAGATCGCGTCGGCGAACCTGGAGCGCACCGGCGCGGACGAGGCCTCCAAGGAGGTCCTGCGGGTCTGGGGCGAGATCCTGGACGCACTGGCGCGGGACCCCCAGGAATGCGCGGACAGGCTGGACTGGCCGGCGAAGCTGCGGTTGCTCGAGGGCTACCGCGCGCGGGACCAGCTGGCCTGGGGCGCGCCGCGGTTGCGGCTGGTCGACCTGCAGTACTCGGATGTCCGCTTGGACAAGGGCCTGTACAACAGGCTCGTCACCAGGGGTTCGATGAAGCGCCTGGTGACCGAGGAGGAGGTGCTGGAGGCGGTCACGACGCCGCCTTCGGACACCAGGGCCTATTTCCGGGGCCGCGCGCTGGAGAAGTACGCCAACTCCATCGCGGCGGCGTCGTGGGATTCGGTCATCTTCGACGTCGGCAGGGAATCGCTGGTGCGGATCCCGACGTTGGAGCCGTTGCGGGGCACGAAGGCCCACGTGGGGAAGTTGCTGGACGACTCCGCGACCGCCGAGGAGCTGGTGGAGGCGCTCACCGGTTCGGACTAGCGGGATTTCCTTTCATCGGGGTTAAGCGATCACGGATCCCGCGGAATGTCGGGACCGCTGGGTAGGCTAGGAAACATCGGCCACACCGGGAGGCGAGATGGCTCAGGAAAAGATCGAAAAGCACGGCGGCGGCGACTCGGACGAAGAGTTCGAGGACGGCGGTCCGGCGGGTCAGGAACGGCGCGAGAAGCTCGGCGAGGACGTCGACACGATCCTCGACGAGATCGACGACGTGCTCGAGGAGAACGCCGAGGACTTCGTCCGCGCCTACGTGCAAAAGGGCGGCGAGTAACTCGTCTTCCGGCGGCCCGCGCGGCCGCCTGTGCGGAGCCGGCGGATCACACAGATTGGAACTTTGAGCACGTATGGAACACACCTCGGGTAAGTCGGCGCTGCCCGCCGCGTACTTCTCGTCGGCGACCTCGTCGTTCTCGGACTTCCTTCGGGCGCAGGCGCCCGAGCTGCTCCCGGAGCGGCGGGTCTCGACCGGGGCGGGCGGGCTGGACGCCCCGCACGGGACGACGATCGTCGCGGTCAAGTTCGCGGGCGGGGTGCTGATCGCCGGTGACCGGCGGGCCACGTCGGGCAATCTGATCGCTTCGCGCGACATGGAGAAGGTGCACGTCACCGACGAGTACTCGGCGGTGGGCATCGCGGGCTCTGCCGGGCTCGCGATCGAGATGGTGCGGCTGTACGCGGTCGAACTGGCGCACTACGAGAAGATCGAGGGTGTTTCGCTCTCGCTCGACGGCAAGACGAACAAGCTCGCCGGGCTGGTGAAGTCCAACCTGGAGATGGCGATGGCGGGGCTCGCCGTGCTGCCGTTGTTCGTCGGCTACGACCTCGACGCGGAGGACGCGAAGCACGCGGGCCGGATCGTCTCGTACGACGCGACCGGCGGACGTTACGAGGAGAGCGCCGGCTACCACGCCATCGGCTCGGGGTCGCTGTTCGCGAAGGGCTCGCTGAAGAAGCTGTACGACCCGGACGCGGACGTCGAAGCCGCGATCCGGACGGCGGTGGAGGCGTTGTACGACGCGGCGGACGACGACACCGCGACCGGCGGCCCGGATCTGGTGCGCCGGATCTTCCCGACGATCGTGACGGTCACCGCGGAGCAGGGTGCGGTGGCGGTGCCGCTCGAGCAGACGACCGCGGTGGCCGAGGCCATCGTGGCCGCACGAGCCGAGCGCGGGCGCTAGCCCTCTCCCTGTCCCCTTCCCGATGAGAGCCCGAAAGAGCGGAGCACCACAGTGACGATGCCGTTGTACGCCTCTCCCGAGCAGCTGATGCGGGAGCGTTCCGAGATCGCGCGCAAGGGCATCGCGCGTGGCCGGAGCGTGGTCGTGCTCAAGTACCGCGGTGGCGTGCTGTTCGTGGCCGAGAACCCCTCGGCGACGTTGCACAAGGTGTCGGAGATCTACGACCGGATCGGTTTCGCGGCCGTGGGCCGCTACAGCGAGTTCGAGAACCTCCGCGTCGCCGGCATCCGGCACGCGGACCTGAAGGGCTACCAGTACGACCGGCGGGACGTCAGCGCGCGTGCGCTGGCGAACGCGTACGCCGCGACGCTGGGCAGCATCTTCACCGAGCAGCTGAAGCCGTTCGAGGTGGAGGTCTGTGTAGCCGAGGTCGGCGCGACCGCGGCCGAGGACCAGCTGTACCGGCTGACCTACGACGGTTCGATCTTCGACGAGCCGAAGTTCGTCGTGATGGGCGGTCAGGCCGACACGCTCACCACGAAGCTGAAGGACAGCTACGAGTCGGACATGGAGCTGGAAGCGGCGCTCGGCGTCGCGGTGAAGGCGTTGCGCGCCAACACCCCCACGCCCACGAACGGCGACTCGGACCCGGTGAAGCTCGAGGTCGCCGTCCTCGAACGGGATCGGCGCGGACGTAAGTTCCGCCGGGTCGCCGGCGCCGCGCTCGACGCGCTTCTGCCTCCCGAGCCGGAGGAGCCCGCAGAGGACGAAGCCGAGGGCGAGTCCAAGAAGGACTGAGTCTCAAGTACAGGAAGGCCCCCTTCCTTGCGCTGGTCGCAAGTAAGGGGGCCTTCCTGTATTTCCGGAGGTCGCGTACACAGTAGACGCGACGCGGGTTCCTCGTGGCCGCGCGTCACGCCCCCCATTCGCTGCTCCCAATGTGGCATTGGGGACACTCAGCGTCCCCAATGCCACATTGGGAGCGCCGTGGCCTCCCAGACGGCAGGTGCCTTCCCAAGTCGAACGCCGTGAAGGCCTCCTTCCCTACCTTGAGAGTAGGGAAGGAGGCATTCACGGCATCAGGTGGCTTCGGTCAAGCGACCGGTTCGGCCTCAGGCGGGGCCGTTGCCCCACCACTGGCTGCGGCCACCGGCGATGAAGCTCCACAGCTGGAGCCGCGTGCCGTTGGCGGCCGAGTTGCCTTCAGCGGTCAGGTAACGGCCGGCGCTCGGGTTCTGGAAGCGGACGTAACCCTCGGGGTTGACGGTGCCGCCCCACCACTGGTTCTTGGCACCGGCGATGAAGTCCCAGAGCTGGACGACGGTGCCGTTCCTGTTGATGGAGTTGAGGTCCGCGTCCAGGTAGCGGCCGCTGGCCACGTTCTGGAAGCGGGTGTAGCCCTCGGGGTTGTCGGTGATGTAGAACGCCTGGTGGTCCGCGTCGAAGTTGCAGTCCCAGAGCTGCATCTTGGTGCCGTTGCGGTTGATGGTGTTGAGGTCGGCGTCCCAGCACTTGTTCGTGTCGAGCCCGGACGGGATGAGGAACATGTCCGCGTCGGCGACTCCGGCGGCCTGCGTGCGCGCGCCGGTGGAGGTGCGCTTGACCGGGATGAGCTTCATCCCGTGCACGCTGACCGTCTTGAACCCGTCGCCGGTGGGCTGCGGAGCCGCGGTGGCGGCGGGTGCGGTGACCAGGGTCAGGACACCCGCGGCGGCGGCGATGATTCCCGCCAGGCGCTTCATTTTCGTCATTTTCTTTCCCCTTTGTGGAAAGCGTTTTCTCCCAGTGAGGTGAAGGGAAAGACAGCCGTCGCCGGGCCGCGGCGAATCGCGGCCCGAAGGCACTGCCGGTGAATCCCCCTCGTGGAAGGCGCCGCGTAAACCCCCGAGAAGCGGGCCTTCTCCGAACATCATTCAGGTCTGAACCATGGCCGTCGAGGAGATTTCCGGGAGCGGCAATACGGCAGTTCAGCGATGTAACGGAATGGCCTGGTTCGCGATCACACGGCGACGACTTCGAGCAAGGCGAGGGTATCCGTGCGAATCGAGCTGACGTTGCAGGACCTGACGCGCGTCCGGCTCGCGCCCGAAGCGGATCCCTTGGCCGAGCTGGTTTCCAGTCTTCAGATCCTGCAGCGGCGCGACGCGGGCTCGGCGTTGTTCAACCGGTGGCGGCACCGTGTCCGGCTCGGACTGGTGGAGTCGGCTTCGGTGCTGCTGTGGTTGTGCCGGCCGTACGCGCCGATTCCGGCTTTTCTCGTTCCGGAAGCCGACGAACCGGGGTTGGAGGCGGGGCTCGCGGAGATCGCCCGGACCGACTCGGTCGGCTTGAAGTCGGCGTTGCGCGATGTCGCGGTGAACCGGGAGTTGCCGGCCTGGGCGGCCGGATTGCCGGATGGGGACACCGCCGGGCTGCCGAAGCTCGTCCAGGCGATGCAGGACTACTTCGACCTCTCGCTGGCGCCGGGATGGGAAGCGGCGCGAGCCCAGGTGGACGCGGACCGGGGGATGCGTGCGCAGCTGATGCTGAACGAAGGGGTGGACGCGGCGCTGATGAGCCTGCGGCCGCTGGTGCGCTGGTCGTCCCCGGTGCTGGAGATCGGCGACGGGATCGTCGGTTCCTGCGGCTCGGACGGTGCCGGGCTGATGATCTCGCCGACGTATTTCGCGGTGTGCCCGGTGGTCGTCCCGGCGACGGGCCGGGGACCCGTCCGGCTGCTTTACCCCTCGGTGCGGCAGGGGGCCCCGTCGACCGGGTACGGCCGCGACGTACGAAGATCGCCGGACACCGCCCTGGCCGACCTGCTCGGGCCGACCCGGGCGGCGACGCTGGCTGTGCTCGCGGTCGGCCGCAGCACGTCAGAGCTGGCCGCGCGGCTCGGCGTGACTCCGTCGGCCGCCAGCAAGCACACCTCCGTGTTGCGGCGAGCGGGGCTGATCACCACCGAACGTGACCGCAACGCGGTGCTGCACTCGCTGACGCCGCTGGGCAGTGCCCTGCTGGAGGCTTAGAGCCGGTAGATGGTGAGCGCGCTGGGCCGCGACCGGAAGCGGAAGTCGTTGCCGAGTGGGCCGACCTCGCCGTCGGTGGCGACGCGGCGGTTGCCGTCGAGCAGCCGGACGTGCAGTTCCGGGACGTCGAGTTCCTGGTAGACGTGGCTGGCGTTGAGGCTGTTCGTGATCGTGGCCAGGATGAACCGCGCCCGCGAATACGGCACGTCGGCCCGCAGGTAGCGGACGTCGAGAAGGCCGGTGTCGAGCGCCGGGCGGCGAGAAGGCGCGAGCCCCTTGGGCGAGTAGGTGCCGTTGCCGACGAACAGCAGCCAGATGCTGGTGTGCTTGCCGTTGAGGGTCACTTCGAGCGGCTTCGCGCGCCGGAGGGTGCGGGCGAGCGCGATCGCCGCGGACGGCCACTTGGGATGCCGCTTCTGCAGCCGCTCCCGGATCCGGACCATTTCCGGGTAGCCGCCGAGGCTGGCGGTGTTCACGAAGTAGCGGTGGTCGTCGCCGTCGTTGATCTCGACCTCGCCGAGGTCGACGCCGACGGCGTTGCCCGCTTCGGTGGCGGCGTCCGCGTCGGGCATCGAACGCATGCCGACGTCGCGGGCGAAGTGGTTGAGGGTGCCGGCCGGGATGAGCGCGAGCGGCAGGTCGTGGTCGGACGCGACGGCGGCCACCGCGGCGACCGTCCCGTCACCGCCGGCGACGCCGAGCGCGCGCACGGTGTTGTCGCGGGCGGCGATCTCGTCGCAGAGCTGCTCGCGCAGATCCCGTTTCGCGTCCGGGTACAGGATGGTGGCCTTGGGCCAGGCGAAGCGGGCTTCCTCGGTCGGGTCCTGGCCGTCGATCCCCGAATGCGGGTTGACCAGGACGAGCATGTCCTCCCCGTCGCGCATCTCCGGCGCTTCGGCGGTGTGCGCGGTGCGGCCGGGAACGTCGGGATGCAACGGCCACCAGTGCCGCGTCAGCAGGCCGGCGCCGATACCGATGCCGATGCCCACGCCGACGTCACTGGGCCAGTGGACGCCCGTATGGACCCGGGAATAGGCCACGGCGGCGGCCAGCGGGACGAGTGCGGCGCCGGTCTTGGGCGATTCCATCGCGACGGCCGTGACGAAGGCCGCCGCGGACGCCGAGTGTCCGGACGGGAACGACGACGAGGTCGGCCGCCGGACGAGACGCCGGTGCATCGGCACTTCTTCGGCCGCGGGACGGCGGCGGGGGAACAGCGGCTTGCCGATCAGGTTCGCCGCGGCGCTGGCCCCGGCGATGGCCGCCACGCCGCGGAGCGCACCCCGGCGCGTCGGCCCCTTCTTCGCCGCGAGCGCGACCGCGACACACCACCAAAGCTTGGATTTGTCCGCACTTTTGGAGAGCGAGGTGATCACGTCGTCGGCCCGCGTCCTCGGGAGCGCGGCGCTCCGGGCCATCAGCCTCCGGTCAGTCCGTCCGACCTTGCGGAAAGGGCGTTTGAGCTGCTTTAACACGGATTCACCGCTTCCGGGTCGGGATGTCATGCGCGTGATACCCGATCGGGACTTCCCGCACACCTTTCACCGAATGCAACGTACCGACCGCGTGTCGCCGCCCGAACGGCGCACCGTCACCGGGCCCTCACCGCCTACTCTGGTGGAATGCAGCGGCGGATCTTTGGCATCGAGACCGAGTTCGGGGTCACGTGCACCTTTCATGGGCAACGCAGGCTCTCCCCGGACGAAGTGGCGCGTTACCTGTTTCGGCGTGTCGTGTCCTGGGGGCGTTCGTCGAACGTCTTCCTGTCGAACGGCTCGCGGCTCTACCTCGACGTGGGCTCCCACCCGGAGTACGCGACGGCCGAATGCGACGACCTCGTCCAGCTCGTCACCCATGACAAGGCCGGGGAGCGCATCCTCGAGGACCTGCTCGTCGACGCCGAGCGGCGGCTGGCGGACGAGGGCATCGGCGGCGACATCTTCCTGTTCAAGAACAACACCGACTCGGCGGGCAACTCCTACGGCTGCCACGAGAACTACCTCGTGACCCGTGCCGGGGAGTTCTCCCGGATCGCCGACGTGCTGCTGCCGTTCCTGGTGACCCGGCAGCTCATCTGTGGCGCGGGCAAGGTGCTGCAGACGCCGCGCGGCGCGGTGTACTGCCTGTCCCAGCGAGCGGAACACATCTGGGAAGGCGTCTCCAGCGCCACCACGCGCTCGCGGCCGATCATCAACACACGCGACGAGCCGCACGCCGACGCCGAACGCTACCGGCGCCTTCACGTGATCGTCGGCGACTCGAACATGGCCGAGCCGACCACGATGCTCAAGGTCGGCTCGGCGCATCTGGTGCTGGAGATGATCGAGGCGGGCGTTCAGTTCCGCGACTTCACGCTGGACAACCCGATAAGGGCCATCCGCGAGATCAGCCACGACCTCACCGGCCGCCGCCAGGTGCGGCTCGCCGGCGGCCGCGAGGCGTCCGCGCTCGACATTCAGCGCGAGTACCACGCGCGCGCCGTCCAGCACGTCAAGGAAACCGGTTCGTCGCCGCAGTCCGAGCGTGTCGTCGAGCTGTGGGGCCGGGCGCTGGAGGCGGTCGAGCAGCAGGACTTCAGCAAGATCGACACCGAGATCGACTGGGCGATCAAGCACCGGCTGGTCGAGCGCTACCGCAACAAGCACGACCTCGACCTGTCGAGCCCGCGGATCGCCCAGCTCGACCTGGCCTACCACGACATCCGGCGCGGCCGCGGCATCTTCGACCTGTTGCAGCGGAAGGGCCTCGTGCGGCGGGTCACCGACGACGGCGAGATCGAACTGGCCAAGGACACCCCGCCGCAGACCACGCGCGCGAAGCTGCGCGGCGACTTCATCGCCGCCGCGCAGGCCGCCGGGCGTGACTTCACCGTCGACTGGGTGCACCTCAAGCTGAACGACCAGGCGCAGCGGACCGTGCTGTGCAAGGACCCGTTCCGCTCGGTGGACGAACGGGTCGAAAGGCTCATTTCCTCGCTCTGATCGACCCCCGGCTCAGAGCCGGCCGACACGCGATCGTCACTCCAGGTACCGTGGAGGTCGCTGTGGGTTCTGAGCCGGGGAGGGCGAGGATGGACGACGAGCGGTGGGCGTTCGAGGAAGAGCTGGAACAGGACGACGATCCACCGAGGTCGTCCGCCGCTGAACCGGTTCCCGAAGCCGACCGGATCGCCGGGCGGGATCAGGACGGCGTCGTCACCGTGTTCGTCGCACCGGATGCGGACGTCCTCGCGGTCGTCCTCGCTCCGGAGTGGAAACGGTCGGTCGACCCGCGCGGGCTGCACAACGCTGTGGCAGCGGCGGCGAACGCCGCCACCATCGCCGCTTTGGCCCGGCAAGTGGACGATGTCGCCCGCAACCCGCCTGCCATGCCGACCTTCGGCGCGACACCCGCGTCCCTCGCCGACGAGTCACCCCTCGGCACACAGGACATGCTCCGCCTCGTGGAAGCCGCGACCGCCGAGTTGGCACAGTTCACTCAGCGGGCCGCCGAGGTCGTCGACCGCCGCGTCACCGCGGAGAGCGGTGGTGGCCATGTCCGTGGCTCGGTGACCAAGGGGCAGATCGTCGACGTGGAAATCGACCAGTCCTGGGTGGCACAGGTACGGACGGGCGAGATCGAGAGCGAACTCCTCGACGTGCTGCGCCGGCTTCGCGAGGCCAGTGCTCCACCAGGTCTCACCGACAGCCCGCAAGGTCCCGCGATCGCCGAGATCATGGGCCTGCTCTTCGACCCGCACCGGATGGCGCGCCGCGTCGGTCTCGAACCGTCGATCAGCAAGGAGCGGCCGTAATGGCGGACGACTACGATCTCGCGCTGGCGCTGGACGCACTTCGTTCCGACGCGGACGTGTGGGACAGGGCCGCGGATGATCTCGCCGCTCCTCGCGCGGCGATCGATCCGCTGGGTCTCGGACCCGGCGACGTCATGTCGTACGCGGCGGCGAAGGGACTCGACAAGCAGTACAACCAGGCCCGCGCCCTCATCCAGGACATGATCGACCAAGCGGGAAGCAACTTCCGTGCGCTGTCCACCTCCTTGCGCGCGGCCGCCGATCGGTACGCCCACGACGAGGACCAGCACGCGCTCGACATCGATCGCGCCGGCCGCGGCTAGCGACGCATCCGAGGGGAATCCACCATGACGGCCGCTGGAGCGAATCCGGTCATCGATCAGTCGATGGAAAAGCTTCGTGAAATCGAAGACAAGATCCGTGAGTTGTTCGACCAGGTGAACAGCGTGATGAGCTGGGTGCCGGACATCCTCTCGGATCTGATCGAACCCGTCCGCCGGGGTATGAACGCGCTCAACGGGAAGATGACCGAATTCTGGGATGCGATCAACAGATTCATCGACGACATGGGTGACCCCGCGAAATTGAGGCGGGTAGCGGCCGAGTGGTCGGATCGGATCGGATCGGTAACGGCATCGGCGAGATCGCGGGTTCGGTATCCCTGGACAAGCTCAAGACGAACATCGAATGGGCCGGTAAGGCGGCCGAGACGTACAAGGCCACCGTGCCCGCCCAGGTGGCGGGGCTGAACTCGCTCAAGGACCTGGGACTTCAGATCCGGAACTCGCTCGTCAACCTCGCCAACGGTTTGGACAGCTTCTGGACCCAGATCATCGGTACCTTCGCCGGTTTGCTCATCGCCATCGTGGCGGCCATCCTCAGCGCGATCAGCGTTGTCGGAATCCCGGCCGCGATCGCCATCCTGGTCGGCACGATCGGGGCCGGGATCGCATCGATCTTCACCACCATCAGTGCCGTGGATTCGCTCACCAACAGCATCGCCGTGGAGCAGGCCGCGATTCTGGACAAGGTCAACTCTCTCGGGTCCGCGTGGCCGAGGACCAACACGGAATCGATGTCGCATTCTTCGGACTGGAAGCGGAATTCGTGACATATCCGACTGTGTGGCCGACAGAGGCGTATCGCTGGCTCCCGCCTGGCATGATCGGCAGAATACGCGAAATCGCTACCAGTCTGGGTGCGGGTACGGCCGTCATCGGTGTCGCGATCGCCATCGTGTTGCCGATAGAAGGATACAATCTCCATCCTTCCTACAATTATTTGACCAGTCGAATGACCGTCACCATGGGTGTCCTTGTGGCCGCGTGTCTGATCGGTTCAGGGATCGCAATGCTGACCTCTCGTTTGCACGTCGCTACTGGCTACGTCAGAGTGAAAAGCGCGATCCTCGTACGCGGAGTCGAGGCTGGTACCTTTGCCGGCGCGCTCTTCGGGACAAGTATCTTCTTGGTTTTTCATCTGAGCGAGATCGGCAGTTCCGGTCAATACGACCCGCAAGACCGAATCGAGGTGACGCCCGGCATCGTGATGTACACGCTCCTGCCGGTTCTCGCTCTGATCCTCACGATCGTCAACGCCGTCGTCGCTCACCGGTTGCTGTTCCCGACGGCCGAGAAGGTGCGGAAGCATCTTGAGCGGGAGTCCGGCTGACTCGGGTCTCGCCAGGTCGCCGTCGAGCAGACTAGGGTTGCCCGCGCGGTTCTTCGACCGAGGGAGAGGTGCGCTGATGCGCCGTGCGTTGCTGGTCCTGCTGGGAGCGGTCGTCCCGTTGGCGTTCACCGGGGTCGCGCAAGCCGCGCCGGAATGTCCCGAGCCGAGGTGGACGGAGACTCCGACGGGTACGGACGCGCAGTTGCGCGGACTCGCCGCGGTGGACTCGCGTACGGCGTGGGTCAGCGGGAGCGGGGGCACCATCCTGCGCACCACCGACCGCGGTCGCACCTGGAAGCCGGTCGCACCGGCGGGCACCGAGGCGCTCGACTTCCGTGACATCGAGGCGTTCGACGCCGATCACGCCGTCGCCCTGTCCATCGGACCCGGTGACGCGTCCCGGATCTATCGCACCGACGACGGCGGCAGGAGCTGGCGACTGTCCTTTCAGAACAGTGACCCGGCCGCCTTCTACGACTGCGTCGCCTTCTTCGACCATCGGCGCGGCCTCGCGATGAGCGATCCGGTGGACGGCAAGTTCCGGTTGCAGTCCACTTCGGACGGAGGGCGGACCTGGCAGCCCGTGTCTTCCGAGGGGATGGTCCCCGCGCTGGACGGCGAGTTCGGGTTCGCCGCCAGCGGCCAGTGCCTCACCACCGCGGGCCCGCGTGACGCCTGGATCGCGACCGGCGGTGGCGCCCGCGCGCGGGTCCTGCACTCCGGCGACGGCGGGAAGACCTGGGAGGCCGCGGACACCCCGTTGCCCAGTGGCGCCTCCGCCGGGGTCTTTTCGGTGACGTTCCGGGACCCACGGCACGGCGTGGCGATCGGTGGCGACTACGCGGCGCCGAACGAGCCGGGTCCGGCGGTCGCGCTGAGTGCGGACAGGGGACGCACCTGGCGGACGCCGTCCGAGGCGCCGGTCGGCTACCGCTCCGGGCTGGCCTGGCTGGGGAACACGGTCATCGCAGTCGGCCCCGGCGGGAGCGATCTGAGCCCGGACGGCGGGCGGCACTGGAAGTCGTTCGACACCGGATCGCTGGACTCGGTCGACTGCGCGCGCGGCGCGTGCTGGGCGAGCGGGGCGAAAGGCAGGGCCGCCCGGCTTGGGTCGTGAGTGGCGCTCCGGGTTAGAGGTACCTGCTGGATTCTGACTTGGGCTGATCCCGGGCTCGCGGTCCGTGAAGGACTCCTTGAGGGACCCAAAGTCCCTCAAGGAGTCCTTCACGGGCTTGGCGCACACGCTTCTAGCCCCAGTGGCCCCACCAGCCACGACGAAGGCGCCTTCACGACCGCCTGTACCGATAAGCTCGAAGGATCATGACCGCACAAGCCGAACCCGTTCCGGAGACGACCGAGCACCTCGTCGAGGTGTTGAAGGCGCTCGCCAACCCGATCCGCCTCCAGGTGCTCGGGTGGCTGCGCGAACCGGACCGGCATTTCCCGCCGGAGAACGCGATCGCCGACCAGAACGAGGTCGGCGTCTGCGTCAGTCATCTCCAGGCGAAGCTGGGGCTCGCGCAATCCACCGTGTCGGCGTACATGGCGTTGCTGCAGCGCGCCGGGCTCGTCCGGTCCACCCGCGTGGGGAAGTGGACGCACTACCGCCGTGACGAACAGCGGATCGCGCAGCTCGTCGACCTGCTGGGACGCTCCATCTGAGCTCTGCCGAGTACAACATATCGAACATCTGCGATACTTCGATATGTTGTACTCGACTTGAGGAGAGACAGATGGAACTGGGGCGTTTCGGGATTTGGACGTTCGACTTCGAAGACCAGCCCGCGAGCATGCTGCGGGATTCGGTGCGGGAACTGGAAGAACTCGGCTGGCCGTCGATCTGGATCCCGGAACGGGACGGGCGGGAAGCCCTGACCCACGCCGGATTCCTGCTCGCGTCCACCGAACGCATGGCCGTGGTCAACGGCATCGCGCGTATCGGCTCCCGCGGTGCGCGCTGGACCCGCGGCGCCGCGCTCCTGCTGGCCGACGCGTATCCGGACCGGCACGTCCTGGGGCTCGGCTTCGGTGGCGCGCGTCCCGGCGTCAAGCCGCTGGAGGCCATGAACGGCTACCTCGACGAACTCGACACGGTCACGAGCGCCAACCCGCTGCCCGCCGTGCCGATCCGGCGCCTGCTGGCCGCGTACGGGCCGAAGATGCTCGAACTGGCCCGGGACCGGTCCGAGGGCGCGCACACCTATCACGTGCCGGTGTCGCATACCGCCAAGGCGAGGGAAGTGCTGGGGGAGAAGGCCTTCCTCGGCGTCGAGCACGCCGTGCTGTTCGAAACCGACCCGGGCAAGGCGCGCGGGATCGCTCGCGAGCACCTGCACGGTTACCTGACGTCCGAGTACAACGTCGCCAAGTTCCTCCGTCTCGGCTATACGGAAGCAGACCTCGACGGTGGCCGCGGCAGCGACCGGCTCGTCGACGATCTCGTGTTCTGGGGCGACCTCGACACCGTCACCGCGAAACTGCGCGGCCATCTCGACGCGGGCGCCGACCACGTCGGGATCCAGGTCATCGGCGTCGAACCCGGCGAGTCGGCCATGCCGCACTGGCGACGGCTGGCCGAGTCGCTGCTGCCGGGCTAGCGGACCTGCCCGGTCGGGCGGACCACGATTTCGTTGACGTCGACCGAGGGCGGTTGCTCCAGCGCGTAGAGCACCGCCCTCGCGATGTCGTCGGGTTCCAGTTTCGGCTTGGACTTCGAGTCCTCGGGGATCATCGAGGTGTCCACCAAGCCCGGCTGCACGACGGTGACCCGGACGCCGGTGCCGACGGCCTCCTCGCGGATCGACCCGGCGAGCCCGGTCACCGCCCATTTCGTCGCCGAGTAGAGGTTCCCCGGCCGGTGGTAGCGCCCGGCGACCGAACCGGTGAGCACGAGGTGCCCCTTCGATTCCGCCAGCGACGGCAGGGTCGCCCGTGCGGTGAGGGCGGTGCCGTAGACGTTCGTCAGCACCATGTCCCGCCACTGCTCGGGGTCCGCGCCGCCGTCACCGAAGAACGAGACGACGACGCTTTGCCCCGCGTTGGCGAACACCGCGTCCAGCCCGCCGAAGGTGGACTTCACCGTCTCGACCGCGGCGGACAGCGAACCCCAGTCGGTGACGTCGACCGCGAGCGCGAGGGCGCGATCCTCGCCGAACTCGGCGACGAGGGGGAGCAGCGCCTCGCGGTCGCGGGCGAGCAACGCCAGCCGGAACCCGGCCGCGGCCGCGCGGCGTGCGGTGGCCTCGCCGAGACCGCGGGAGGCGCCGGTGATCAGCAGTATTCGATCGTTCATGCCTCCAAACTAGTGTCGCGTGACCCTGCTTGCCTTACGCCGCTGCGGCCCACGCGGCCCCTGACTGCGTCGGAGAAAAGCCCAAGTACATCCAGTACGAGCTGCTTTTCTCCGACTTGCCAGGAACCACGTGGGCCGCAGCGCCGCAAGGCAGCAGGATCACGCGACACTAGGCGGCGTGTACGTCTCCCATTCGGGCACCGGTTCGCCGGTGAGGGAAGCGCCTAGCCGGTCGAGATAGAAGTGCCAGCCCTTGGCGATGTCCGAGGTGTCCCAATCCGGCTTGGGCATCCGGTGCACGAAGTCGAGCACCGTTCCGTCGCCGCGCGGTGTCAGCGTCAACTCCACCCGCCAGGTCGGCTCTTCGGTGTTGTGCAGATCCATGGCCAGCCGTTTGGGCGGATCGCATTCACGGATGACGGCGGGCGACGGTTCGGAGCCCTCCTCCGCGGTCATCAGCAGCATGATCGTGTTGCCGACCCCTGTTTCGCCCGTCCACGTGCCGATCCAGCGGGCCGTGCGCTCGGATTCGGTGAGCGCCGACCAGACGTCTTCGATCGGGTCCGGGTACTCGCGCCGGAGTTCGAGCCGGGTTTCGTTCTCGTCCATGATGCGAAGATAACCGTAGGCTTAATTAAGCGTCAACTTATTCGTTCGTCAGCACCAGCCGCCCGCGAAGCCCGCCCGTGGCAAGGCGCTCGTGCGCCTTCGCCGCCTCGTCCAAGGGCGACGTGTCCGCGACCCGCAGAGCGAGCGTCCCTTCGTCGACGAGGGCCGCCAGATCGGCCAACGCGGCGCCGTCCGCGCGGATCCAGACGTGCTCGACCCTGATGCCGCGCAAGGGAATCGGGGCCGCTCCGGCCGCGAACACCACGAACCGCCCTCGGTTCGCGACTGCGTCCAAGGCTTCGAGTCCGAGCAACGCGGTGTCGAGTGCCGCATCCACACCGCCGGGGATCACCGCGCGCACGCGATCGGCCAGGAAGTCGCCGCGAGGCACGAAAACCTCCGCGCCGAACCCTCGGACCAGCGCCTCGTCGGCGGAACCGGCGACCGCCACCACGCGGAAACCGCGGGCCTTGGCCAAGGTGACCGCGTAGCCGCCGACGGCACCCGCCGCACCGGTCACCAGGACCGTCGCATCCGGTGGCAGGTCGAGCAGATCGAGGGCCTGGACCGCGGTGAGCCCGTTCAACGGCAGAGTCGCGGCCTCCGCGAGAGACGCCGTCCGCGGGGCGGCGGCGACCGCGTCCGCGTCGAGCACGACGAACTCGGCGTGCGTGCCGAGCGCCGTCGACGGCCGGTCCCGCAGGCCGATCACGGCGTCGCCCGTGGCGAACCCGGTGACACCGTCGCCCACCGCGTCGACCGTCCCGGCGACATCCCAGCCGATCCCGATCACCTCACGCGGCGGGATGATCCCCGCCTCGGTCAGAAAACCCGAGCGGGTCGCGGCGTCGACCGGGTTGACCCCGGCCGCGGCCACCTGCACCCGTATCCGGCCGGTTCCCGGTACGGGCACCGGGATCTCGGTGAACTCAAGGACTTCCGGACCGCCGAACCGGCGGACCACCACTGCACGCATCGTTCTCCTCCAAGGGATCGTTCCCCGCGAACGTATGGGGAGTTACTCTCCATCGGGAAGTACGCACCTCGAGGTGCCCAACCCACGCGGAGGTACGCGCACCGTGGTCACGCGCACGGCACAAGAGCGGCGGAACGAGGAGAAACGGGCCTACGACGCCTATCTCGCGGCCTGCCCTGCCCGGAAGCTGCTCGACGAGGTGTCGGGTAAGTGGGTGAGCCTCATCCTCGTCGCCCTCGGAGACGGGCCCCAGCGCTACAGCGACCTCTCCCGCAGGATCGCCGGCGTCAGCCAGAAGATGCTCACGCAGACCCTGCGGACCTTGGAACGGGACGGCCTGCTGACCCGCACGGTCACCGCTTGCGTGCCGGTGCGCGTGGACTACGAACTGACCGAACTCGGCCGGAGCCTCCGGCAACTGCTGGCCGGGATCAAGGACTGGGCCGAGACGCGCTTCGACGAGGTCGAGACGGCCAGGGATCGTTACGACGCGCGATCGGCGGCTGTCACCATCGGGTCGGACGGCGCGGGCTAGGGTAGCCGGGTGTCCACCGCTCGCGCCGAACGTCTGGTCAACCTGGTTCTGGCCCTCCTGTCCACTCGGCAGTACCTCACCGCCGAGCGGATCCGGGGCATCGTGCCCGGGTACGCCGACGCGGCCAGCGACGAGGCGTACTTCCGGATGTTCGAGCGCGACAAGACCGAACTGCGTGAACTCGGCATCCCGCTGGAGACCGGCCGTAACTCCGCGTTCGACGCGATCGACGGCTACCGCATCGCGCGGCGCGACTACGAACTCGGCGAAATCGACCTCGCGCCCGACGAGGCGACCGCGGTCGGCCTCGCCGTCCGGCTCTGGGATTCCCCGGAATTGACCGGTGAGGCCCAAGGCGCGCTGGTGAAGCTCCGCGCGGCGGGCGTCGAGGTCGACGATCACGCCCCGACGGTCGTCGAGCCCCGCGTCCGAGCCGAACCGGCGTTCGGCCCGTTGCTCGCCGCCGTCCAGGCCGGGCAGGCGGTGCGTTTCGAGTACCGCCGCAGCGGTTCGGCCGAACGCAAGATCCGCACCCTCGAACCGTGGGGCGTGGTGTCGTGGCGGGGCCGGTGGTACGTCGTCGGGCACGACAGGGATCGCGGCGCATCCCGCTGCTTCCGGCTATCGCGCGTGACAGGGAAGGTCGATGCTTTCGGACCGCCCGGCGTCGTCGAGCGCCCGGAAGGGGTCAACCTGCTGCGGATGGTCTCCGCCAGCAGCAGTGAGGACCCGTCCGCCGTGACCACGGCCAGCGTCTGGGTCGCCGACGGCAGGGCCGCCGGGGTCCGCCGCCGCGGCCGGGTGGTCGGCCGCAGCGACGCCGGGGGAGAAGAAGGCGACCTCGTGGAGATCGAGCTGTACTACCCCGAATCCGCCGCCGACTGGCTCACCGCCCACGGCCCGGACGTCCTCGTTCTCGAACCCGAGGTGCTCGCGAAGTCCGTCTTCAGCCGCCTCGAGGCCATCGCGCACGCCGGTGGTGCCCGATGAGCGCCACCGGACGGATGCCGCGGCTGCTCGCGCTCGTGCCGTATCTGCTCGCCAGGCCAGGGATCAAGATCGACGATGCCGCCCACGACTTCGACGTCACGCCCAAGCAGCTCCGCAAGGACCTCGAACTGCTGTGGATGTGCGGGCTGCCCGGTTACGGCCCCGGCGACCTGATCGACCTCTCCTTCGAGGGCGACACGATCGTCGTCACGCACGACGCAGGCATGAACCGCCCGCTGCGGCTCACCGGCGGCGAGGCGACGGCCATGCTCGTCGCGCTGCGGGCACTCGCCGAGACGCCCGGCGTGGTCGACGCCGACGCGGTCCGCCGCGCCATCGCGAAGATCGAGGCCGCGGCAGGCCAGGCCCAACCGTCGGGGATCGTCGTCGGCGGGGGAGTGCGGGAAGGCAAGAAGACCGCCGGCACCCGCGAAGCCGTCCGGGCCGCTCTCACCGCGAAGCGCGCGTTGCGGATCCGGTACTACACGGCGTCGAAGGACGAGATCACCGAACGCACCGTCGATCCGATGCGGTTGCTCATCGTCCAGGCGGTCGGCTACCTCGAAGCGTGGTGCCGCCGAGCCGAAGACGTCCGGCTGTTCCGGCTCGACCGTATCGACGAGCTCACCGTGCTCGACGAACCCGCCGTCCCGCCGGCACACGCGCGGCCCACTGACCTTTCCGATGGTGTTTTTCGGCCGCGTCCCGATCAGCAGGAAGCTGTCCTCATCCTCGACCCCGACGCACGCTGGGTAGCCGAGTACTACCCCTGCGACGAGCTCGACGAGCTCGACGGCGGACGCCTGCGGATCCGGATGCGCTACGCCGACGAGTCCTGGATGGTCCGGCTGATCCTCGGCTTGGGCGGAGACGCGCACGTCGAAAGCCCTGCCGCGCTCGGTGAGGCAGTTCGTCGACGCGCGGCCGACGCGCTGGCCCGGGCTCGTCACCTAACGTCAACCTACGAGCAGTAGGGTGACGCCGTGTCGTACCTGCCGAGCATCGCGCTCGCCGTCGCCGGGCTGCTCCTGCTCTTTGTTCTGCTCATCAAATTACGCAGAGTCTTGCGCGTGCT
This sequence comes from Amycolatopsis sp. NPDC052450, assembly GCF_044547565.1. Classification (NCBI taxonomy): domain Bacteria; kingdom Bacillati; phylum Actinomycetota; class Actinomycetes; order Pseudonocardiales; family Pseudonocardiaceae; genus Amycolatopsis; species Amycolatopsis sp. NPDC052450. Next base: position 103,068 of record NZ_JBIUAQ010000008.1, read on the forward strand.
CACCCATACGATGAGCATGGTGGCTACGAACACCCGAAAACGGACAGGGCTCCTTCGCGCCCGGTCGGCCGCGCTCCGCGTGGCGATCGCGGAACGACGTGGGCTCGAAGACCGGTAACATCACACCTGAGAGACTCGAGAAGGAGGCCGCAAACGATGAACGCGCTGCAGCCGTGGCACATCATCATCCTGGTGCTCGTCGTTGTCCTGCTGTTCGGCGCCAAGAGGCTTCCGGACGCCGCGCGGTCCATCGGCAAGTCCATGAAGATCTTCAAGGCCGAGACCAAGGACATGGCCGGGGACAAGGACAAGGCCGCCGAGACCGAAGAGGTCGAGACCAAGCAGCTGCCGCAGGCCACCACGCCCGCGCCCGCCGCGAACCCGGCGGACAAGCAGGTCGCCGACCTCCAGCGTCAGCTCGACGAGCTCAAGAAGCAGCAGGCCGCCACGCCCGCTCCGGCCGAGCAGGCGCAGAAGAACGCCAGCTGAGCCGAGGTTTCGGTAAGCCAGCTTCCAGCCAGCCCAGCGGAGCCTGTTCGCGGATGAGCGCGCCGAAGTCGCGGCGCGCTCATGGTGGACCCTGACGAGAACGGACTGTCCAGTGGCGGATTCCGCCTCCGGTGAGGAGCGCCGCGGCACGAAGCGGCGCAAGCGCAGCCGTCGGAGCAACCCCGACGGCACGATGACGCTCATCGAGCACATCTACGAGTTCCGGCGCCGTCTGGGCTTCGCGCTGCTCGCCATCCTGGCGGGCGGGATCATCGGTTTCCTCTGGTTCCAGACCAGGGTGGGCCCGATCCCGTCGCTCGGCGACATCATGACCGGCCCGTATTGCGGCATCCCTTGGGAGCGCAGGCTTGGAGCCAAGCCGGACGGCCCTTGTCAGCTACTCCAGACGGTCCCGTTCGAAGCCTTCATGATTCAGCTGAAGGTCGGTATAGCCGCGGGCGCGGTGCTGCTGGCGCCGCTGTGGCTCTACCAGATCTGGGCGTTCATCGCGCCCGGCCTCTACTCGAAGGAGCGCAAGTACGCGCTCACCTTCGTCTTCTTCGCGTCGATCCTCTTCGCCACCGGCGCCGTTCTCGCGTACCTGCTCATCCCGCACGCTCTCGAGCTGCTGATGAACTTCGGTGGCGACCAGTTCATCACCGCCCTTACCGGTGACAAGTACATCTCGTTCATCCTGTCGCTGCTGCTGATCTTCGGCGTCAGCTTCGAGCTGCCGCTGTTCGTGGTGATGCTGAACCGTGTGGGCGTCCTGAAGTACCAGATGCTGAAGAAGTGGCGTCGCGGCCTGATCATGGTCGTGTTCGTCTTCGCCGCCTTCGCGACGCCCGGCTCGGACCCGTTCTCGATGATCGCACTGGCGGGTGCGCTGGTGGTGCTGCTGGAGATGTCGATCCAGATCGCGCGTTTCCACGACCGCAAGCTCGACAAGGAACGCGGCACCGAGGGCTGGGACCAGCTCGACGACGACGAGGCCGCGCCGTTCGACTACACGCCGAGCAAGATCGACGAGGAGCCGTCGGCCGCCACGAACGGCAAGCGCACCAGCACCGACGACGTCACCTGAGCCGGGGATGCACGCGGCACTGGCCGTCCACCCCGCCTCCGGTAACGGGGCCGCGGGACGGCTGATGGAGTCGGTCGCGGCGCGGCTGCGGCCCGTCGTGGACCGGCTCGACGTCCTCGTCGCCGACACGGTCGGGGAATCCCGCGCGCTGATGACCGACTCGCGCGCGGCCGGGCTGGACGTCCTCGTCGTACTCGGCGGCGACGGCGCGGCGCATCAGGGCGTGCAGTTCTGTGCCGAATCCGGCGTCGCCCTCGGGCTCGTGCCCGCGGGCACCGGCAACGACTTCGCCAGGGCACTCGAGATCCCCGAGCGACCACATGCCGCCGCGGATCTTGCCGCCAGGCGGATCGCGGAGGGGAAACGACGGAGGATCGACCTCGGCCGGGCCGGCGGCGAATGGTTCGCCACGGTCCTGTGCTCCGGCTTCGACGCGCTGGTCACCGAACGCGCCAACCGGCTGACCTGGCCTCGCGGCCCGCGCCGCTACGACGTCGCGATCCTGGCCGAACTCGCCGCGTTCCGGCCCCGCCCGGTCGTGCTCCGCACCGACGTCGAGACGATCGAACTCGACGCCACCATGATCGCCGTCGGCAACACCCCGTACTACGGCGGCGGCATGCCGATCTGTCCCGGCGCGGACCCCGAAGACGGCCTGTTCGACGTCACGGTCGTCGGGAACGCGACCAGGCGCGACCTGATCCGCATGCTGCCCGGCGTCCGCTCCGGGCAGCACCTGGCGCATCCGGCGGTGCGGACCCTCAAGGCCGGACAGATCCACCTGGCCGGCAGCGATCTGCCCGTCTACGCCGACGGCGAGCCGCTCGGACGACCGCCGATCGACATCACCTGCGTCCCCGGTGCGCTCACCGTCCTCGGATGAGTCCCGCGTAGTCACCCGCGCGCCACACCTGTCCGCGGAACGCCGCGGCCGACATCAGTTCGCCACGCGGGAAGAACACGCCGCCACAGCGATGGCAGAACCACGCCTGCCGCCAGTACGCGAGCGCGTCCGGGATCCCTCGCCGGATCCGCGCGTTGCGCCGCAGCCTGAGCACGAACAGCACGGCGAACAGCGCGACGAGCGCGAAGGCCCCGAACGGGAAGATCCAGGCGCCGATCGCCGCACCGACGCGGCCGCCCGCGGTCGGAGCGGGATTCTCGGCGAGCACGTCGGTGGCGAACGCGACGAACACGAACGCGGGGATCAGCATCACCAGCGCGAGCGTCAGGAAGCATCCGCCGCCGCGGAGCACCGGGTACGGGTTGAGCGACGCCGCGGTCGCGGTCACCGACACGCCGGTGTGCGTCGTCGCGGTGTAGACCACGCCGTCGCCCGCCGGGATGGCCGTCATGCCGCCTTGCACCCGGTAGGTGGTCTGGCCGCTCTGGAACACCGCCGGCACACTCTGCACCTGGTCGACCTGCGCGCACTGCGGGCAAGCGATCTCCATGGCGTCCCCTCTCGATCTCGGATCCGGCCCTTGGATGCCACAGGCGCCGCCGCCGTTCCCGAGATCGTCACACCGAGTGCGAACTGTCGGTGGGGTATGGAACCCTGACGAAGTGGTCAATAGCCCTCCTCAGACCCCGGCCGAGGCATACGCCGCCTCCCAGCGCCGCGGCCGGTACCCCCAGCTGACCCGCTTCGCGGCGGAATCGTCGTTCGAATTCGACGACTTCCAGGTCCGCGGCTGCGAGGCGCTCGAAGACGGGCACGGCGTGCTCGTCTGCGCGCCCACCGGCGCCGGGAAGACCGTGGTCGGCGAGTTCGCGGTGCACCTCGCCCTCGCCGAGGGCCGCAAATGCTTCTACACGACACCCATCAAGGCGTTGTCGAACCAGAAGTACGCCGACCTCGTCGCCCGCCACGGCGCCGACGCCGTCGGCCTGCTGACCGGTGACACCTCGATCAACGGCAACGCGCAGGTCGTGGTCATGACCACCGAGGTCCTGCGCAACATGCTCTACGCCGGGTCCTCGACCATCGGCGAACTCGCGTACGTGGTGATGGACGAGGTCCATTACCTCGCCGACCGGTTCCGCGGCGCCGTCTGGGAAGAGGTCATCCTCCACCTGCCGGAGCACGTCCGCGTCGTCGGCCTGTCGGCCACGGTGAGCAACGCCGAGGAATTCGGTGAATGGCTCGTCGAGGTCCGCGGTGACACGTCCGTCGTCGTCGACGAGCACCGGCCCGTGCCGCTGTGGCAGCACATGCTGGTCGGCAACCGGCTGCTGGATCTGTTCGCAGGCCAGGAGGAAAACGCGCCGGGCGCGGAACTGCGGATCAACCCCAGCCTGCTTCGCCGCACCGAGGAGATCGGCGGCCGGTTCGCCCCGGCCGGATTGCGCGGACCGAGAGGGCGGCGAGGCGCGCCGTCGCGGATGCCGAGGTACCGGCCGCCGTCCCGCACCGACACGGTCGAGCGGCTGGACAACGCCGGCCTGCTGCCCGCCATCGTGTTCATCTTCTCTCGCGCCGGCTGCGACGCCGCCGTCGGCCAGTGCGTCCGGTCGGGCCTGCGGCTCAACGGTCCCGAAGAGGTCGAGAAGGTCCGCCGCATCGTCGCCGAGCGCACCAAGGACCTGCCCGAAGGCGACCTTGGCGTCCTCGGGTTCTGGGAATGGCGTGAGGCCCTCGAACGCGGTATCGCCGGGCACCACGCCGGGCTGCTCCCGGCGTTCAAGGAGACCGTCGAGGAGCTGTTCGTCCAGGGCCTCGTGAAGGTCGTCTTCGCCACCGAGACGCTGGCGCTCGGCATCAACATGCCCGCGCGCACCGTGGTGCTGGAACGGCTCGTGAAGTACAACGGCGAGGCGCACGTCGACCTGACGCCGGGGGAGTACACGCAGCTCACCGGGCGAGCGGGGCGGCGCGGCATCGACGTCGAAGGCCACGCCGTCGTCGCCTGGCAGCCGGGGATCGACCCGAAGCAGGTCGGCGGGCTGGCCTCGACCAGGACGTACCCGCTGCGGTCGTCCTTCCGGCCCGGCTACAACATGGCGGTGAACCTGGTCGCCCAGGTCGGCGCCGAGGCGGCTCGTGACCTGCTGGAACAGTCGTTCGCGCAGTTCCAGGCCGACCGGTCGGTGGTCGGGACGGCGCGGCGGATCGAGCGGAACAAGGAGGCCCTGCGGGGCTACACCTCCGCCATCACCGGCGATTTCGACGAGATGCTGGAGTACGTCGATCTGCGCGCGAAGATCTCCGCCCGGGAGAAGGCACTCTCGCGGCAGAACACCTCCGCGCGCCGGGCCGGCACCGCCGAGTCGCTGGAGAAGCTCCGCAAGGGCGACGTCATCGCCGTGCCCGCGGGACGCCGCGCGGGGCTCGCCGTCGTCGTCGACCCGGGGCTCGACCCGATCCGCGAAGCGCGGCCCGTCGTGGTCACCGAGGACCGCTGGTCCGGCCCGCTCTCGGTCTCCGACTTCCCGGCGCCGGTGGAGGCGCTGGGGAACATCAAGCTGCCGAAGCACATCGAGCTGCGTTCGCCCAAGACCCGTCGTGACATCGCCGCGAGTCTGCGCAACGCGGGAATCTCCTTGCCCGGCAGGCAAAAACGCCGCGCGGGGGCCAATGAGGACGGTGAGCTGGCCGCGCTGCGGCGTGCGCTGCGCGCGCATCCTTGCCACGGCCTGGCCGAACGCGAGGCGAACCTGCGCTGGGTCGAGCGGTACCAGCGGCTCACCGCCGAGACCGAGCAACTGGAACGCAAGGTCGCCGCGACCACGCATTCGCTCGCGCGCGCCTTCGATCGCATCCTGCGGCTGCTCGGCGAACGCGGCTACCTAGGCCCCGAGTCGAAGGGCGACGGCGAGAACCGCGTCACCGAACACGGCAAGCGGCTCACCCGCCTCTACAGCGAGTCCGACCTGCTCGCCGCCGAATGCATCCGGCACGACGTCTGGAAGGGCCTCACCCCGCCCGAACTCGCCGCGGTCGTCTCGACGCTGGTCTTCGAGGCGCGCCGGGACACCGCGGGGGAGCCTCGCCTGCCCCTGGGCAAGGTGGTCGACGCCTGGCAGGCGACCACGCGCCTGTGGATGGAGCTCACCGAGGACGAGCGGCGCCACAAGCTGGATCGCACCCGCGAACCCGACGCCGGTTTCGCCTGGCCCGTCTACCGGTGGGCCCGCGGCGAGTCGCTGGAGAAGGTCCTCACGGCCGCCGAAGCGAACGGGCAGGAACTGTCCGCGGGCGACTTCGTGCGGTGGTCGCGACAGGTCATCGACCTGCTGGACCAGATCCGCGACGTCCTCGGGAAGGCGGATCCGGTCGGGGCGGCGGCTTCGGACGCGGTGAAGGCTCTGCGGCGCGGAGTCGTGGCGGCCGGCGGCGCGTGACCTGGGCCGGTCCGATGGTGGGGTGAAGGGAGCCTTCGCCGCGTCTGATGCGGCGAAGGACGCCTTCGGCCCTGAAGACCGGTCCCGTGAGGCGACCGTGGCTCAGCACGGTGCGTGGATGGCGGTTTCGCGTGACGGGATGGACGATTCGTGGCGGAACCCGGCCGCGCGCGTGTCGGCCGTCCAGCCACGCGTGTCGTCCGTCGGATCACCGGTGTCGTCCATCCCGTCACGCGAAACCGCCGGCTCGGTACGGCCGGTCGTGAGTGGTACGGATGGTCAGAACCGTCCCGACCACTCACCAGGCGTTGGGCCGACCGGCGGAGTGACCGCGCCGCCGGTGTGAGCACGGTCGCGGCCAGTTGCCCCGACACCACCCGTGAACAGTGGGCAGGGGTGCCAACCTGTGGTTGGATCGCCCACGACGGTCAGTGATCCGGCCGGTGACGATGGCGGAACAGGCGGAGGCGAAACGATGAGCACGCCGTATGGCGGCAACGACCCGCAGCAGCAGCCCCAGTGGGGGCAGCAGCCGGGCTACGGGCAACAGCCGGGCGGCACTCAACCGCCGAGCGGCCCGCAGCAGCAGCCTCAGTGGGGTCAGCAGCCGCAGCACGACCCGTCGCAGACCCAGCAGCAGCAACCCCAATGGGGTCAGCAGCCCGCGCCTTACGACCCGGCCCAGCAGCAGCCGGGATATCCGCAGCAGCAGCCCGGTCACGACCCTTCCCAGACGCAGCAACAGCAGCCTCAGTGGGGTCAGCAGCAGCAATACGGCCAGCAGCAGCCGGGCTATCCGCAGAGCGGGCCCCAGCAGCAGCCGGGCTACCCCCAGAGTGGTCCGCAGCAGCAGCCGCAGTACGGGCAGCAGCCCGGCCAGTACGACTACGGCCAGAGCCAGTTCCAGGGCACCCAGGGCGAGGCGCAGGACAAGCCGAAGTCCAAGAAGGGCCTGTTCATCGGGATCGGCGCGCTCGTGGTGATCATCGCGGCGGTCGGCATCCTCGGGTTCGTCACCCCCGGCTGGTTCAACACCCAGGTCTTCAACAACACGCAGATGCAGACCGACGTGCAGAAGCTGCTCACCGAGACCTACGGGATCAAGGAGATCAGCGCGGTCACCTGCCCCGCCGGCCAGGAGGTCAAGGACGGGGTGAAGTTCGCCTGCACCGCCACGATCGAGGGCAAGCCGCAGGAGGTGCCGATCACCGTGAAGGGTGACACCGGCAACTACGAGGTCTCGCCGCCCGCCGTCACCAAATAAACGACGGGCGCCGGGCACGGTCGTTCCTGCATGATCGGATCATGAGCGACTTTTCCGTGCGGCCGCTGCGGTCCGACGAGGACCGTGCCGCGACCGATCTGTTCAGGCGTGCCTTGCATGTCAAGGAGATGACCGACGAGGAGTGGTCGGCCGCCGCCGGGTCCCTGCAACCGGACCGCGGGTTGGGTGCGTTCGACCCGGAGCTGATCGGTACCGTCCGGTCCTTCGACTCGGAAGTGACGCTGCCCGGCGGCGGCACCACGCCGCTCGCCGCGGTCAGCCTCGTCGGCGTCCGCGCCGACCGCACCCGCCGTGGCGTCCTGACGGCGCTGATGCGCGCCCAGTTCGAGGATTTCGCCGCTCGCGGCATTCCCGCGGCGATGCTGCACGCTTCCGAAGGCGCGATCTACGGACGGTTCGGCTACGGCATCGCGGCAAGGGGCAAGTCGATCGAGATCGACCGGAACCGTGCCCGGTTCCGCCCCGAGGTACCGACGGGCGGGCAGATCTCCTTGCTGGACCTGGAAAGCACGATCGAGCAATGGCCGTCGCTCTTCGACGCACTTCCGCGCACCCGGCCCGGCATGATCGCGCGGAGCCCGAATCTGTGGCCGGGCTACGTCCGGGAGGTGCGCCGGGCGACCACGCCGATCGCGACCGCCGTGCACCGGGGCCCGGACGGGACCGACGGCTACGTCACCTACACCGTCGAGAGGGCCCATTTCGGGGCATCGGCGCAGCTGAAGATCCAGTCCTTCCACTACGCGAATCCCGACGCGTTCGCCGGGTTGTGGCGTCACCTGCTGTCCGTGGACCTGGTCGACCGCATCACCGCGGAGAAACGGCCGCTCGACGAACCGGTCGAGTTGCTGTTCACGGACCCGCGGCACGCGGTCGTGCCGAAGGTCCAGGACGAGGGCTGGCTCCGGCTGGTGGACGTCGCCGCGATGCTCGACGCCCGCACGTATCGGGGCGAGCCGATCGTCCTCGAAGTCGTCGACCCGTTCCTGGAGCACAACTCCGGCCGTTACCGGCTTTCCGAGGACGGCGCCGCCCGCACGACCGACCCGGCGGATCTCGAACTGCACGCCGACACCCTGTCGATGGTGTACCTCGGCGGCTGGCGCCCGTCGGATCTCGCGACCGCCGGACGCGTCCGCGCCACCGGCGAGACCGCACTGGAGCGGGCGGACCTGCTGTTCGGCACGCGAGTGAATCCCTGGTGCGGTACCTTCTTCTGACGTTGGATGATCACACCGGTGGGGGTGGAGAAGCGTGAGCAGGCGAGCCGTCGCGACGGTCGGTCTGTGTGGTGCCGCTTTCGTCGTGCTGGCGGCCTGTTCGGACACCCCGGCGCCCGCGCCGGCGACGAAGACCGTCACGGTCCCGCCGACGACGAGCGCTTCTTCGAGCGCGTCCGGCACGTCGGGCGGTTCGTCCTCCACCGTTCCGGGCAGGGTCTTCGACCCGAGGACCATGCAGGCGGACGTGCGGAAGATCCTGACCGAGACCTATCAGGTGAGCGAGGTCGGTGACGTGCTGTGCCCGCCGAACCAGACGGTCAAGGACGGAAGCACGTTCACCTGCACCGTCCAGGTCGGCGGCGAGGGCAAGACCGTCACGATCACCGTCACCGGTGACGACGGCCGGTACGAAGTCGGCGCGCCGGCCTGAAAACCGGTTGGGTTCGCCGGGACCGGACGGCAGGATCTCCGGCTATGAGCGAATTCCTTGTGCGCGCGGTGGCCGAAGGTGAACAACGGGCCTGCCTCGAAGTCCTGGCGGAGTCCTTGCACGGCAGGCCCGCCTCGGACGAGGTCTGGGCGAAGATGGCTCCGTCCTGGCCCGCCGCCGGGAAATTCGCCGCGTTCGACGACCACGGCACCCCGGTGGGGATCGCCAGCTCCTTCGATGTCGAGCTCACCGTCCCTGGTGGACAGAAGCTCGCCACGGCGGCCGTCGACGGGATCGGTGTCCGCGCGGACTGGACCCGCCGCGGGATTCTCACCTCGATGATGGCGGTTCAGCTGGAGGACTTCGCGGCACGCGGTGTCCCACTGGCCGCGCTGCACGCGTCGGAAGCCGTGATCTACGGCCGCTTCGGCTATGGCGCGGCCACTTTCGGCAAAGGCGTTTCCGTCGAACGTCCACGCGCCCGGCTCCGTGACGGCGTGGGGCGTGAAGGGGCGGTCAGGTTCGTCACCCCTGCCGAGGCCGTGGAGCGTGTTCCCGCGCTGTACAACAGCTTCGAGGGAACGCGGCCTGGGTTCGTCACGCGGCCGGCGCACTGGTGGCCGGGCTTCTTCGACCGGGTGGTCACCGGGAACGACGGCTATCGCGTCGCGGTCCACAGTGGACCGGACGGGGACGACGGTTTCGTCGTCTACCAGACCATCGACGCGCGCGACCGGCTGGCGCCGGAACGTGGAGCGATTCTGGAGATCGGGCAACTCCATGCCGCCACGCCGCAAGCTTGGGCGGGACTGTGGCGGTTCCTGCTGTCGATCGACCTGGTTTCGGCCGTCACCGGACGCCTCCGCCCGATGGACGAGCCGATCGCCGGACTGCTCACCGACCCCCGTGCGGTGAACACCATCGAGGTCATCGACGACCTGTGGCTACGGCTCGTCGACGTCTCCGCCGCGCTGCGGGCACGCACGTACGGCACCGCTGATCCCGTGGTGCTCGAAGTGCTCGACAAGCAGCTTCCGGACAACAGCGGCCGTTACGTCGTCGGCCCGGACGGTGCGGAGCGGACGACCGCCGACGCCGACCTGCGGCTGGACGTCGCCGCCTTGTCGTCGCTGTACCTCGGCCACGGCCTCTTCGGCGATCTGGCGTTGTCGGGCCGGGTCGAGGTGCTGGACGAGACGGCGGTCGCCCGGGCCGACTCCCTGTTCCACACCGCGCGGCCGCCGTGGTGCGGGACGTTCTTCTAGCTCCCCAATACATGAAGGACCCCTTCCTATACCTAGTGTCCCGAGTCGGATGTTCGTGTGGTAGTTCGGCGTGGTGCCGAAGGATCTTGTTCTTGCTTCGCGCGGTGAAGATGGTGTCGTCTGAGGCCGTGAGCATTCCGCTGACTTCGTGGTGTCGGGTCGCGGGGGTTCGCTTGTGGGCTGTGGGGTGACCGTGTCGCGAAAGCCACTTTCGCGACCCCAGGGGTCGCGAAAGTGGCTTTCGCGACGCACTTCATGCCCCCCGGGGCCAGGCGCGAGACGGCCGGATATCGATACGGATTTACGGCGCGAACTTCCAGCGCAGGACACTAGGCGCAAGGGAAGGGGCCTTCACGCGCAGCCGTTGTGACTGCTGGTGCCTGTGGGGCGAACGTGGCGATTGCCGGGTCGTCGGCCAAAGCCGGAATCCACGGAGGTACCTGAGCGCTTTGTCTTTATCCGTCGCTAGGCCGGATTGCGACGAGGTTTGATCCGCACCTGCGGCAGCGTGGGTGCGGGCAACCACGCCGTGTTGCCCTGGTAGCCCTCCACCCGGCCGAACCGGTCCGCCTGTGCCTGCCACGCTTCGCGGTATTCGGCGATCTCGTCGTGGCTGCGGCCCACGAAGTTCCACCACATCACGAGTTCCTCGGTGAACGGAGTCCCGCCAAGCAGGAGCACCCGAGCCGGTTCGGTGCCGGAGTTCGTCAACTCCAGCCGTTCGGCGCCGGGCGCGAGGTAGGCGAGTTCGCCGGTGCCCAATGCCGCTCCGGCGACGGTGACGGAGCCGAGATCCTGCAGGACACCGTGTTCGAAGACCGGGTCGACGTCGAGGGCGAGGGTCGCTCCGGGCTCCACGGTGAGCTCGGCGCCGAGCAGGGGAGTGAACGCCGGGACCGGCGAGGTGGTTCCGGCGAGGCTGCCGAGAAAGACGCGTGCGGTGGCTCCGGGCAGCCGGAGCAGGGGCGGCGCGTAGTGGCGGAAATCCCGCGCGGTGTCGCGATGTTCGTCCGGCAGCGCGATCCACAGCTGGACGCCGTGCAGCGTCGCGGTGTCCGGTGTGGACACTGTGGCGACCTCGGAGTGCGCGATGCCGTGGCCGGCGGTCATCAGGTTGAGTTCACCCGGCCGGACCATGGCCCGCGTGCCGATGCTGTCGCGATGCTCGATCTCGCCGCTGAACAGCCAGCTCGCGGTCTGCAATCCGGTGTGGGGATGCGGCGCGACGTCCATCCCGCCGGAGTCCGACACGTCCTGGGGGCCGTAGTGGTCGGCGAAACACCACGCGCCGATCAGCGATCGTCGCCGTTGCGGGAGTGTGCGGCGGACCCGGATCGCGCGCGGACCGCCGAGCGGGACGTCGCGCGGGGTCAGCACGGTGACACCCTCGCCCGGCCGCTCCCGGCACAGCAGCTCGGCCGGGTCGGCCTCGGTGTTGCTCACGGCTTGGGGAGCGCGGCCAGCAGGCGCTCCACCGAACGGCCGAGATTCCAGCGCTCCGCCAGTTCCGCGACCTTGTCCGGGTCGGCGGGCTCGGACGGGACGGTGTCCGGGCGGGACTGTTCGACCGGCGCGTCGGCCGCGACCCGGACGACGGTCGGCGCGACCGCGAGGTAGTCGGCGGCGTCGCTCAGCCGCAACCGCGTCTTGAGCGGCACCCGCGAGTCTCCGGCGGTGGACGCCTCGACGAGCTCCTGCAGCGAACCGAACTGGGTGATCAGCTTCGCGGCGGTCTTCTCGCCGATCCCGGCGACACCCGGCAACCCGTCCGACGGGTCTCCGCGCAGCGCGGCCATGTCGGCGTACCCGGGGCCGGCGTTCGCGGCCGGGATCCCGTACTTCTCGGCGAGTTCGTCGGGGCCGAGGATCTCGGCCTTGTTCCAGCCCTTGCCGACGTAGATGACCACGGTGGACGTCGGTTCGTGCCGGACCAGCTGGAACAGGTCGCGATCACCGGTGATGACCTCGACGGGGGAGACCTGCTCGCGGATCGCGAGCGCGCCGATGACGTCGTCGGCCTCGTAGCCGGCCGCCTCGGCCGTCGCGAGCCCGAAGGCCTCCAGCAGTTCCAGGATGATCGGCACCTGCGGAGTGAGCGTGTCCGGCACCTCTTCGACGTCGCTGCCCTCCGGGATCTCTTCGGCCACCCGGTGCGCCTTGTAGCTGGGCAGCAGATCGGTGCGGAACTTCGGCCGCCAGTCCGCGTCCAGGCAGGCCACCAGCCGTGCGGGGCGCCGGTCGACGAGGATCCGCGCGACGGTGTCGGTGAACCCGCGCACGGCGTTGACCGGCGTCCCGTCGGGGGCGGTCATCGACTCGGGCAGTGCGTAGAACGAGCGGAAGTAGAGGCTCGCGGAATCGAGGAGAGCGAGTGGTCCGGTCACGCGGACAGCCTGCCATGTCCCGGCCCGGATGTCCGTGAAGGACCCGACCCCCAGCCGAGTCCTCCACGGATACCGGTCAGGCCGCGTACGGCCGCACCTGGCGTGCGTCGCGCAGCGCGTTGGCCCACCAGTTCAGCTGATTCAGCAATGTGGTGGCCGCGATGGAGGCGCCTTCGAAGTCGTCGTGCTCCCCGTCCGGGCCGAAGTGGTTCCACGCGTAGGGGAAGCTGACGGTCTCGCGGATCGTCGCGGCGTGGAGTTCGGCGAAGACCGGGCGCAGGTGCTCCACCGCGCGCAAGCCACCCGAGATGCCGCCGTAGGAAACGAAGGCGACGGGCTTTCCGTGCCATTCGGGGCCGGTGGCGTCGAGCGCGGTCTTGAGCGGGCCGGGGTAACTGTGGTTGTACTCGGGAACGATCACGACGACGGCGTCCGCGGCGGCGACGCCGGGCGAGAGATCGCCGGGTGCTTCGGCCAGGTCGATGACGGTCAGGGTGACGTCGTCGCGCTGTTTGGCGCGATCGAGGAACCAGTTCGCGACGACGGGAGCGAAGCGGCCCTCGCGGACGCTGCTGATCACGACGGCGAGCTGGTAAGGCGAGTTCGTTGTCATGCCCAAGACCGTAAAACCTGCACTTAACTTGAAGTCAAACTCCAGAATCGCGCTCTTCGGCCGAATGACCGCAGAGAACTCTTTGCAAAGAAGTCTCTGCGGTTGTAAGGTCCAAGACATGGGGAAGAGCGAGAGGTATCTCGCGCGGGTCGACGGCCGGGTTCTGCGGGCGCTGTCGCATCCACTGCGCGTCAAGATCCTGGAGTTGCTGCGGGAGGACGGTCCGGCGACGGCGTCCGGACTGGCGAAACGGGTAGGAGAGAGCTCCGGGACCACGAGCTGGCATCTGCGTCAGCTGGCCGAGATCGGGCTGATCTCCGAGGACACCGAACGTGGCAGCAGGCGCGACCGATGGTGGAAGGCCGTGCACGAGGGCGACCAGATGCGCGCCCGGGACTTCATCGACGACCCGGATCTCGCGGGTCCGTTCAACGCCTACGCGCACACGATGATCGAGCGCCGGTACGCCGCCGAAGCGCAGTTCGTCGCCGAAGTGCGGGACTGGGCCGACGAGTGGATCGACAACGTCAGCTTCCACGATTCACCCCTCTCGCTGACGCCGGACGAGGCCGCCGCGTTGAGCGACGAAATCCTCGAGGTGATCGGCCGCTACCGCCGTCCGGAGAAGGACGGCGACACCCAGGTTCGCGTGCATTGGGCGGCCTTCCCGAGGAAGTCCCGGCCGGAGACGCCATGAGCCGGATGCCACTGGGGGCCCTGGTCGTGGCTTCGGGGATCTCCTCGGCCGGGGTGATGATGACGTTGCTCGCGATTCCCTGGTTCGTGCTGCAGAGCACGGGCAGCGGCACCAAGACCGGCCTCGTCACCGCGGCCGAGGTGCTGGGCCTGATGGTCGCCGCGTTGCTGGGCGGGCCGATCGTGGACCGGCTCGGCACCCGCCGGGCCAGCGTCGGCGCGGACCTGCTGACCACCGTCACGGTGCTTCTGATCCCGCTCGCGATGGGCACGACCGGGCTGAGCCTGCCCGGTCTGATCGTGCTGTCGTTCGTGATGGGGGTTTCCCGTGGTCCCGCCGACACTGCGAAGCAGGTGCTGCTCCCCGGTGTCGCCGAACTCGGGGGTGTCGGCGTGAGCAGGGCGGCGAGTGCCGTCGAAGCGGCGATGAGAACCGGCCGGATGGTGGGCGGACCCGCCGCCGGCGCGCTGATCGCGTTGATCGGGCCGATGCCGGTGCTGTTCGTCGACGCGGGCGCGCTCCTGCTGTCCTCGGCTCTGGTGTTCGCGCTGATCCCCGTCGAGGCCGGCCCGCCGAGACCGTCGTCGGGCGGCTACCGCAAGCAACTGCGCGAAGGCCTCGGGTACGTCAAACGCGACGCGGTGCTGCGCGCCGTGGTCGGCATGCTGATGCTCACCAACAGCCTCGACTTCGGGCTGCTCGGTGTCCTTTACCCTGCCTACGGCGACCAGGTCCTGCACAGCACCGCGCTAATCGGCGCCATGATCACCGCGGTCGCGGCGGGCGCCCTGCTCGGTTCTGCGATCTATGGCTGGATCGGCCACCGGTTCTCCCGGCGGACGGCGATCCTCGTCGCCGTGGGAATCGAAGGCGCCCCGAGGTTCGCCTTGCTCGCGCTGGAGCCGGCGCCGGTCGTGCTGCTCGCGGGCTTGGCGGTCGCCGGGATCGGGGCGGGCGCGCTCAACCCGATCGTGCTCCCGGTGGTCTACGAACGGGTGCCGGAGGCCGTACGGGGTCGCGTGCTCAGCCTTCTCGTGGGCGGGGTGCTCGCCGCGATGCCGCTCGGCTCGATGGCGGCCGGGCTGTTGCTCGATGGGATCGGGCTCGTCGGCGCGCTCTCCGTGTTCGGTGGTCTGTACCTGATCGCCGGCACCTTCCCGGCGATCTTCCGGGTTTGGCGCGGGCTCGACGATCCCGCCCCGATCGGGGGTGACCGGCCGGTGAGCCAAGGGGCGCGGACCGACTAGGCTCGGCGTCATGTCGCGCCGTTCCCTTCACAACCCAGCCCCCGACGCTGCCAGTCTCCGCGCCCGCCTCGACCGGGCCCGCGCCGCCGCGGCCGCCGCGGACACCGACGCCTTGCTGATCGCGCCCGGCTCGGATCTGCGCTACCTCATCGGCCAGGCCGGGGGCTCGTTCGAACGGCTGACCACGCTGGTGATCCCGGCCGACGGCGTCCCGGCCCTGGTGCTGCCGAAGCTGGAGGCGCCCGGTTACGCCGACGTCCCCGCCGACGAACTCGGCATCGAGATCGTCACCTGGGTCGACGGTGACAACGCCTACGAACTGGTCGCCGACCGGCTGGGCAAGCCAGGCCGCGTGGCGGTCAGCGACTTCACCCCGGCGCTGCACGTACTCGCCTTCCGCGGCGCGCTCGGCGACGCCGAGCAGACGCTGGCCGGGCCGATCGTGCGCGAACTGCGGATGCGCAAGGACGCCGCCGAGATCCAGGCGCTGCGCGACGCGGGCGCGGCGATCGACCGCGTGCACGCCCGCGTGCACGAATGGCTGCGCCCCGGCCGCACCGAGGCCGAGGTCGGCGCGGACATCACCGCCGCGATCGTCGAAGAGGGCCACACGCACGCAGACTTCGTGATCGTCGGCTCGGGCCCCAACGGCGCCAGCCCGCACCACGACGTCTCCGAGCGGGTGATCGAGCGCGGCGACGTCGTCGTGGTCGACATCGGCGGCCCGATCGCCGAGGGCTACAACTCCGACTCCACCCGCACGTACGCCGTCGGCGAGCCGCGCGACGCCGACGTCGCCGAGACGTACGCGGTCCTGCAGCGGGCCCAGCAGGCCGCCGTCGAAGCCGTCCGCCCCGGCGCCACCGCCGAGTCGATCGACGCCGCCGCGCGCGACATCATCGCCGAGGCCGGTTACGGCGAGTTCTTCATCCACCGCACCGGCCACGGCATCGGCCTCGACGTGCACGAGGAGCCCTACATCATCAAGGGCAACGCGCTGCCGCTCGAGCCCGGCATGGCCTTCAGCGTCGAGCCCGGCATCTACCAGCCCGGCCGCTGGGGTGCCCGTATCGAGGACATCGTCGTGGTCACCGAGGACGGTGTCGAGCCGGTCAACCAGCGTCCGCACGACTTGATCGTGCTCGACGCATGACCGGTGGTCTGGAGCCGCTGGATCAGGCCATCGTCCAGGAGCTGGCCGCGGACGGACGGCGCAGTTTCACCGATCTGGCCGAGCGGGTCGGCCTGTCGGTGTCGGCGGTGCATCAGCGGGTGCGACGCCTGGAGCAGCGCGGGGTCATCCTCGGGTACACCGCGCGGCTCGACGGCGAGCAGATCGGCCTCCCGCTCACCGCGCTGATCTCGCTGACGCCGAACGATCCGGCCGCCCCGGACGACTATCCGCAGCGTCTGGAGCACATCAAGGAGATCGAGTCCTGCTACTCGGTCGCCGGGGACGAGTCGTACATTCTCCTGGTCCGGGTGGCGTCGCCGCTCGGACTGGAGGACCTGCTCCGCCGGATCCGCGAGTCCGCCAAGGTCTCGACACGGACCACGGTGGTGCTGTCGACGCCGTTCGAGGGCCGTTCTCCCACCCTGTGAAACGAGAAAACGGGTGGGCTTGCGCGGCGCTGGTACGATAAAAGGTATGGCAACACGTAAGGTCACACTCTCACTCGACAGTGGTGCGCTCGAGTTCGCCGAGCGGGCCGCCAAAGCACACGGGATCTCGGTCTCGTCGTGGTTGTCCAAGGCGGCCCGCAGGGAAGCCGTCCGCACCGGATACACCCCGCAGCGCGCCCCGGTCGAACCGTCCGCCGAATCGGACGAGGCCGAGCTGACAGCCGCGGAGAAGGATCTGCGTGCACAGGGGTGAAGTCTGGACGTACCACCCCCCGACCGAACCGGCACGGCAGCGCACCGTCGTACTGCTGTCCTCGGACGGGGTGAACGAATCCGAGCGGCCGTGGCTGCTCGGCACCGAACTGCTGGACCGTGACCCGCAGGACATCCTCGGCGTCGCCGTCGACGCGCGTTATTGGGTCTCCACGCTGAACCTCACGCGCCTGTACCGGCCGTGGTTCGACGAGAAGATCGCGGAGATCGACCAAGAGGTCCAGGAGCGCATCGACATCGCGTTGCGCGCCGCCCTCGACCTCTAGCCGGGGCTAGCGGGCGATCACCTCGGGCGCGGCGTGCAGTTTGCCGTCGGGGCCCGAGAGGCACGACGCGTTGCCGTCACGCGCGGCGAGGAACTCGTTGAGGCAGTTCGCGACCTGCGCGTGCCCGTTCGCGTTGGGATGGAACGACTCCTGCAACGCGTGGCTGGCACGGTCCACCTGGCCGAGGTCGCGCAGCTGCAAGGTCAGCCTGCTGAACCACTCGTTCGCCGGGTCGCTGCTGCATGCCTCATGGCCGGCGCCCGCCCGCGAGAGGTCGAGGAACCGCGCGCTGGTCGCCCTCGACGCCTGCTTCAGCCCGTCCGACAGGATGGGGACGCCGTCGCGGCGCATCCACTCCAGGTCTTCCGTGCGGAACGGGCAGCCGTTGAGGCTGCGCAGTGCCTCCGGGATCTGGGGGCCGACCGGCGAGGCGTACGACATCAGCACGAGCTGGTAGTCCGCCGGGACGTAACCGGCCTGCGCCAGCACCTTCTTGACGTCGGCGACGGCGTTGGTCACCTTCGGCACCATGGCGTCCACTTTGGACTTCCAGGTGGTGCGAAGCGCCGCGCTGCACGGCGGATTCTGCGGGGAGAACCAGGCCTTGAAACATTCGTTGACCTGAGCGGAGAACTTCGGCTCGTCGTTCGCGCCGATCGCGATCACCACCGCGGCGACCCGGTGGTCCTTGATCAGGTTCGCCAGCTGCTGCGCCTGTGACGGCTCGGTCCACTGCTTGGCCTCGCCGAGGGCGATCTGCTCCGAGGGCGCCCCCGAACACGCGAGGTTCACCCGGGCGGTGACGTCGGGGATCTTGACCTGCTCGACGAAGGCGTTGGGGGAGCGGTGGCACCAGTTGCCGCCCTGCCCGTTGGTCGTGGGCGTGTAGTCGCCCGCGCCCTCACCGGAAACGGTGCTGTCGCCGATGGAGACGACCGTCAGCGGCCCCGTTCCCGGTGGGCCTTGGCGCGGGGACGGCTGCCCTGGGCGGCTTTCCGACCCGGTAAAGGCAATGAACCCGACGAGAACCACCACGAACGTGAGCGCGAGAGCACCCCACCACCACCGGAAACGTCGCATCGTCACCGGATTCTACGGACATGTGGCCCGACAGGGTGATCATGGCGGTGTGACGGTCGCGATGCCGGGCATCATCGCCGGTACGGAGCACGGTATGGACGCGGTGGCGGGTATGCAGCAACTGGGGTAATCGCTGGCGCACAAGAAGCGACAACAGACACCCCGCATACGCGGAAGACACAAAAGAGTGGAAAAGAGAC
>NZ_JBIUAQ010000008.1:121580-320027 GCF_044547565.1 Amycolatopsis sp. NPDC052450
GTGGGCGCGCGCGCTCCCCGGCCCCGAGGGGGGCCCGGGCCGTCCCTCAAGGAGGCCTTCACGGACCGCCCGGATCAGCGCTTACGCCAGATGGAGACCTCCAGGTCGGTGATCTCGTAACGGCGGCCGTCGGCCCGGGTCAGGCTCGGTTCCGTGCTTTCCGACAGCAGCTCGAACGCCTCGCCGAGGACGTTCGCGAGCTCGGCTGCCGACGCCCGCGGGAGTGCCACGAGCAGCAACCCTCCGGCGCGCAGGAAGTTCGCCGAGCCGACGAGCGGGCGCAGGTAGCCCGCCGCACCACCGAGCCGGTCGAAGGCGTCCACCACGACCACGCCGTCGAACGTGCCCAGTGCGGCCGGCGGACGGCCGGACTCGGCGAGGGTGAACGAGACGCTGCCGTCCGGCGCGATCGACGGCCGCCGCGCGTGCTGTTCCCCGCGCCCCGGCACCCGGTAGCCGACGTCCCAGCCTTCGGCCAGCCGGTCCGCCGCCGCGACGAACATCGGCCGGTCGTCCAGTCCGACGACCTCGATCGGCCGCTCGGCCAGCGCGAACGCCAACCCGCCCGCCGCGGTGGCGAGATCCGCGACGCGGCGCAGCTCGACCCCGGCTTCGGCGGCGGCCTCGGTGAACCTTCTGGCCAGCCGATCCGGATAGCCCGCGGTCGCGGCCAGTGGATGCCCGGACCGGCCGAAGGCCTGTTCGGCGGTGCCGTACTGGCCGAGCAGCGCCCGGTCGAGCTCCGCCCGCGCGTCACCGTCCAGAGTGGACTCCGGCGCCACGACCAGCCGGATCCCGGCCTGCTGCAGGAAATGCGGCCGGTAGAAATGCCGCGCCCAGATGCTGCCCAGCTCGCCGGTGCTGATGTACGCGCCACCGACGATCAGCTGATGCTGCCCGCCGAAGCTGGGTACCGAGAAGTCCTCGTAGTACGGGTGCGGGGTGAAGCCCTCGAGCGGGTTGAAGGTGTCTTCGCTCCAGGTCCACAGGTTGCCGGCGGCGTCGTGCACGCCCTGCGACGTCGTCGGCGAGTGGTCGACCGGGCCCTCCGAACCCCAGGCCAGGCCGAGGTTGATGCCGGCATCGCGCAGCTGCCCGCCGTCGAGCCGCATGACCACGTCGTCCTCGACGCCAGGACGCTCCGGCAGGTCGCGCAGCAGGAAGTACTCCGCCTCGGTCGGCAGCCGGTATTCCCGTCCGTCCTTTTCGGACCGCCAGGCGGCGAAGGCCTTGGCCTCGTGGTAATTCACCACCACCGGCCAGTCCCACGGCATGTCGATCTCGTCGAACAGCGTGCGCAGCCGGAACGCGTGCAGCCCGGTCGGACCGGTCGGCACCCAGAAACGCGGCCACTTGGTGTTGCGGAAGCGGCGCCACGCCTCGCCCTCGGCCGACCACAACTCCGGCCGGCGATAACCGCCGTCGGCGACGAACCCGTGGAACTCGCCGTTGCTCACCAGGCAGCGGGCCGCTTCGAAGTCCGGCAGCTCTTGACGGCGGGAGCCGTACGCGCTGTCCCAGCCGTAGGACGGGAAGGACAGCGGCTTGCCCAGCTGAGCCGTGCGCCCGGGCACGGTGACGGTGCCGTTGGCGGGCACGGAACCGGGTTCGGGCTTGCCGGACTCGGTGGTGCGGCGCAGTGGCGACGGCGACGGCCACGCGGCCGGCCGTTCGACGAGGCTGGAACGCATTTCGCGGACCAGGACCGAACTGGTCTCCAGATGGATGCGATCGTGCTCGATGGCCAGCAACAGCGCCCAGGCCTGGTCGTCCATCGTCACCGGCCGCCCGAGGTCGGGGGCGAACGGAGTGGTCTCGATGATGCCGACGACCGTCCGGTACACCTCGGCCCGGTAGTCCTTCACCTCCGAAACCGACGGCCACACCATGTCGTTCTTCGACATGTCGTCCCATGAGTTCTCGTCGACACCCATTTCCAGGACGTGTTCGAGATAGGCGTCGATCGGCGCGTCCAGCAGCCCGGAGACCCGCAACTTGTTGACGTACAGCGCGGTCGTGTGGCCGTAGTAGAAGATCATCGGATGCCGCAGGTTGTGGTCCGGCGGGCGGTAGAACGCCTCCGCGCCTTTCAATCCGGCGAACATCACCTCGTGCAGGGTCCAGGCGTTGTCGAAGTAGTCCAGCACCTCTTCGCGGCTGCATACGGACAGATCGGGCAACGGCAGCGCGCTGATCTCGCCGGATTCGGCGACACCCGGGCATCGGCCGGGCTCGGGGCGTATCCCGGTGTACCACCACCGTGGATCACGGGCCCCGTTCAACCGTTCGTCGGCGTGCTTTATCGCATTTCTCTCCCAAGGTTCCATGGTGACCGTCGGTGTCATCTGACCTCACTTCGGATGGGGCACTGGGGCGGGTGCCGAAACCGTCGCATCTCCGAAAAGGTCATTTCCTCTCCTTTCGTGCTCTGAATCGCTCTCCGGAAGAAGTCCGGCGCGGGATCGCAATCGGGGAGATGCCCGTTGATCACGGCGGATGAGACCGTCGGTGTTCCGAATCCCACCGGTTGAGGGGTGAAAGGCTTGTCGACGAAGCCCTGTGTCGTGCTCGTGGACACCTACGAAACGGCCGATCACGGGTTGCCGCAGACCGCCCGGCACATCGCGCCGACGTTCCTGGCGCTCGGCGCGGAATGTGTGCGCGTGCAGAGCGCGCCCGACGCGCCCGGTCAGTACCGGAAGTCCTCACCGACCATGAGCAACTATCGCGAGAACATCGTCCACGACGGCGATCTCGCGAAGACGCTCGACGCGCTGGCCGTGCACGAGCCGGTCGCCGTCGTGGCCGGTGGCGAATACGCGGTCGCCTTCACCGACGAACTCAGTGAGGCGCTGGGCGTTCCGTCGAACGGCACCGCGCTTTCCCTTGCCAGACGGGACAAGTCCGCCATGGGTGAGGCCGTCGCCGCGGCAGGGTTGCCCGTCGCACGGCAGTTGCCGACCGCGGACGAGGCCGAACTCGCCGCATGGCACCGGGAAGTGGGCGGGCGGATCGTCGTCAAGCCGAACCGCAGCGCCGGCGGCGACGGGGTGTCCTTTTGCGACACTCCGGAGCGGTCGGCCGCGGCACTGCGCGCGATCACCGGCCGCCAGAATGTGTTCTCCGAGGACAACGACTTCGTCATCGCGCAGGAGTACCTCGCCGGCAGTGAGTACATGGTCAACACGGTCAGCATGGACGGCCTGCACCAGGTGTGCGACATCTGGAAGAGCTCGCGTTTCGCCGTCAACGGGGTGTCAGACCTGCTCGGCGCCTGCCAGATCGTGCCGAGGCGCGGGCCGGGCCACGACGAACTGGTGAATTACGCGTTCGCGGTACTCGACGCGCTGGGCATCCGGCACGGCGCCGCGCACGTCGAGATCAAGCGGACCCCACAGGGCCCACGGCTGATCGAGGTCGGGTCGCGGCTCTCGGGCGGAGACCTGCCGCATCTGGCGCGGCTCGCGATCGGCGAGTCCCAGCTGGACTGGATGGCCGACGCGGTGCTGCGGCCGGAGCGGTTCCGCGAGCGGTGGGGCGAGGACTACCGGATCCGGCGGCACTACGCCTGGTCCGCGCTGCTCTCACCGGTCGAAGGCACGCTCCGCCGGTACACCGTGCTCGACGAGATCGAGCGGCTGGAGAGCTTCCACGAGATGTTCGTGCTGACCCGGCCGGGGAAGCCGTTGCGCCGCACCGTCGACGACACGACGTTCCCGGTGGTCGTCACGTTCATGCACGAGATCGAGGAGTACGTCCTGCGCGACCTCGGCACGCTGCGGTACCTCGACGGTGTCGGCTGCTACGAGCTCGAACCGTGACGGCGCCGGGGTTCTTCCGGACGCGGCTCGGCGGGCTGCCCAAGTCGTTCTGGGTGTTGTGGACGGGCACGCTCGTCAACCGGCTCGGCACGATGGTCCTGCCGTTCCTGGCGCTGTATCTGACCAGTGATCGCGGCCTTTCGGTGGCGACGGCGGGAACCGTGCTGGCGCTGCTCGGCATCGGCCAGGTGTTCTCGCAGCTGATCGGCGGCCTGCTGGCCGACCGTATCGGCAGACGGGCGACGCTGACCGGCGGCATGCTCGCCACCGGCGCGATCATGCTGGTACTGGGGTACGTCGAGCGCCTCGAACTGATCGCGGTCGCCGCGTTCCTGCTCGGGCTGGCACTCGACGTGTTCCGCCCGGCCACCCAGTCGATCGTGGCGGATCTGGTGCCCGGCGCCGACCGTACGCGGGCCTTCGGGCTGCTGCTGTGGGCGATCAACCTCGGCTTCTCGATCGGGATGGTGCTGGGCGGCACGATGGCCCGCGCCGGTTTCACGACGCTGTTCTGGGTGGACGCGGCGACATGCGTGCTGTTCGGCTTGTTGGTCTGGCGAGCGGTTCCGGAGACACGCGGAGGCGGCCGATCGCGGGAGCCGGGTGGCTTCGCCGTCGTCCTGCGCGACCGGGTCATGGCCGGGCTGATGCTCATCTCGCTGGTGGTCGCGTTCGTGTTCCTGCAGAGCCTGGCCACGTTGCCGCTGGCGATGCGTGAGGACGGGCTTTCGCCCGCGGGGTACGGGCTGGTGATGGCGGTCAACGGCGTCGTCATCGTGGTCGTGCAACCACTGGTGGGGCACCGGCTGGGCCGTTGGGACCCTTCGCGGGTGCTCACGTTCGGGATCCTGTTGACGGGTTTGGGCTTCGGCGCCACGGCATTCGCGTCGACGACGCTGGTGTACGCCGCGTGCGCCGTGGTGTGGACTCTCGGCGAGATCGTGATCCAGTCGGTGGGCGTCGCGATCGTGGCGGAGCTCGCTCCACCGCATCTTCGTGGCCGGTACAACGGCGCCTATGGCACCGCGGCGGGTCTCGCCGCGTTCGTCGCCCCGCTCGGCGGCACGCAGCTGCTGGTACTGGGCGCGCCCGTGTTGTGGACGGTCTGCTTCGGCCTGTGCCTGGCCGCGGCCGTGGGACAGTTGCTGCTCGGCAACGCGGTCCGCCACCGGATGACCACCGCGCCTGTTCCCGTGACGGTCGGCTGACTCGGCTTATCCGTCCATTCTGGACGCGAGGATCGCCGCGCCGGGCCCGGAAACCTCGTCGAGCGCCACGACCCTTCCGGCGATCGCCAGCAGGAGGGCCTCGCCGGGGCCGTGGAGTTCCGGTCCGGAGCCGGCCGACCAGCCGAGGTCGGTGGCGACGAGCCGGAGCCCGCGTGCCCGCCGGTTGGCCTTGATCGGCGGCGCGTAGCGCGCGAAGGCCAACGCGTGGCGCAGCCGGTCCGGCGGCACCTCGCGGGGAAGCCCCAGCGGCCGCCGGATGTCCTGCTGATGGATGAGCCCGTCGAGCAGTGCCACCCGCCCGCCGAACGCGGCGGTCAGGCCGCGGGGTTCGAGATGCTCCTCGAACCTCGCGATCAGCTCTTCAGGCGTCCGGCCGGGCTTTCGCGTGACACCGAGCGCGTTGATCCGATCCAGTCGCAGCCTCCCGCGGACAGCTTGGCCGAGCACCTCACGCAGGCGCAGGGTGTCGTAGTCGACGACATGGGTGACCACCTCCCGGACCGTCCAGTCCGCACACAACGTCGGCGCGTCCCACTGATCGGGGGACAGCGAGCGCAGGAACGCGGCGAAGTCCGCCCGTTCGTCCCGTGCGAGTCGCGCGACGGATTTCACCGGCGGCCTCCTGGGTCACTTGTGGTCGAGCCTGGGCGGTGTCCTCAGTCCGGGCGGCGAACTCGCGTGATTGGAGGCGGAACACACCCGAGGCCGGTCCGCACCGTGTCTTCCGCCTGTAGACACGCGTGATACGGCTCCAATCACGCGTGATACGGCTCTGGACACGAGTCTTCCGTTCAACGTGCGCGACACGGCCGGTCGGGTCAGCAGGTCGCCAGGAAGTGCCGTAGTACCCGCGTGCCGAACCGCAACCCCTCCACCGGGACCCGCTCGTCCACACCGTGCGCCATCGCGCGGTAGGGGAAGCCTTCCGGCAGCCGCAGCGGAGCGAAGCCGTAGCAGTCGATCCCGAGCGGGCTGAACGCCTTGGCGTCCGTTCCGCCGCCCATGCAGTAGGGAACCACGACGGCTTCGGGGTCTTCGGAGCGCAAAGCGTCCGCCATCGCGTCGAACCACGGCGAATCCACCGGCGCCTGCACCGGCGGCTGGTGCGCGACGAACTCGCGGGTGACGCCCTCGCCGAGCATCGCGTCGACCTCGGCGAGCAGTTCCGGTTCGGTGCCGGGGAGGACGCGGACGTCCACTTGGGCCTCGGCCGAAGTCGGGATCACGTTCACCTTGTAACCGGCGTCGAGCATCGTGGGCGTCGTGCTGTTGCGGACGGTCGGCACGACCAGCGCGCCGGCGGGTCCGAGCCGCGCGATCGTTCCGTCCACATCGGACAGATCGACCGGGACGCCGAGCGCCTCCCCGGTGCGTTCCAGGAACGCTTGCGCCGTCGGGGTGAGCCGGATCGGCCAGCGGTGCGCGGCGATCTTGCCGAGCGCCGTGACCAGCCGGGTGACCGCGTTCTCGTCGTTGGGACGCGATCCGTGCCCCGCGCGGCCCTTGGCGGTCAGCCGCAGATGCGCGGTGCCGCGTTCGGCCGTCGCCACCGGGTAGAGCCGCACGGTCCGGCCGTCTGCGGCGGGAACGTGGTAGGTGTACCCGCCCGATTCGCTGATCGCGGCCGCGCAGCCGTCGAACAGGTCCCGGTGCGTGGCGGCGAGCCAGTGCGCGCCGTACTCGCCCTTGTCCTCCTCGTCGGCCACGAACGCCAGGACGATGTCACGCCGCGGGCGGACGCCGGTGGCGAGGGCGGCGAGCACCATCGCGCAGAAGTCCTTCATGTCGACGGCGCCGCGGCCCCAGAGGAACCCGTCGCGGACCTCGCCCGAGAACGGGTCCACCGACCAGTCGGCCGCGTCGGCGGGGACGACGTCGAGATGTCCCTGCACGAGGAGCGCCGGCAGGCTCGGGTCGGTGCCGGGGACCCGGGCGATCACGTTCGCGCGCCGGGGCGCGGACTCGATGATCTTCGCGCCGATCCCGAGCCCGGACAGCAGCGTCGCCACGTACTCGGCGGCTTCGCGCTCGCCTTCGGAGTCCCCGTCGCCCCGGTTCGTGGTGTCGAACCGGATCAGCCGCGAGCAGACTTCGACAACATCCATGTCAGCGTTGTCTTCGGAACCCGCGGCCGCGATCACGTCGCCAGGGCGCGGCCCGCGAACGTCCGGCCGGTCAGGGTGGGCGGCGCCCTGCCGCCGCGATAGCGGGGCCTTCGGCCCGGCGGGTTCGGTGTCGAGAGGCCGGTCGTGAACCTCGCTCCGCGATTCCATGTCAGCCATAGATACCCTGCACCGCCCCGGCCGCGATCGCCGTCACGATCTTGAACGCCTTCATAGCTTCGGTCATGTCCGGCGCGTCGAAGCCGACCCGCCGCACGCCGATCTGTTCCACCGTCGGGATCACCGCCGCCGCCTGCGCGAGATGGCTCGCGTCGAATTCGACCTCGATCCGGTGCGGGGTGGTGAACCGCTCGACCCGGCCCGCCCGGTTCATCGCGTCCGCCGCGGCCGAGGACAGCAGTTCGGCGGTCCTCGCGGGCGGCAGGCAGATCGCGGCGTAGCGGCTGACGCACTCCTTCACCGTGACCAGTTCGGCCTCCGGCGCGTAGTCCTGGGCGTCGTCACAGGCCTTGTCGTCACCGGAAACGACCAGCACCGGGACGCCGTACTCGGCGGCCATCGCGGCGTTGAGCCTGCCTTCGCTGGCGGGGACGTCGTCGAGCCACACGCCGGTGATCTGATTCTCCAGGTACGTGTGGGAAAGCACGCCGTCGAAACCGGCGCCGGCGTGGTAGCCGAGGAAGACGACGCCGTCCACGCCGGTGTCGATGCCCTGCATCATCGAGAGCGGTTTGTGCCTGCCGGTGAGCATGCGCGCCCGGCCGTCGAGGTCTTCGAGCAGGAGGTTCCGCTGGGACGAATGCGCCTCGTTGACCAGAACGTCGGTCGCGCCGGCGTCGAAGAGGCCCGCGATGGTGGCGTTGACGTCACCGGTGAACAGGCGCCGGAATCGTTGCCACTGCTCGGTGCCGGGGATGACGTCCTCGGTCCAGGTGACGCCGGTGGCGCCCTCCATGTCCGCCGAGATCATGATGCGCATGCGGGGCAGACTAGCCGAGGTTCTTTGCCCTCGCCGCCGGGATCAGGGCCAAGAACCGGAACGCGGGTAGACCGCCCAGGCGCGTTCCCACGCCGCGAACCGGTGCCGGTCGAGCACCAGCCGGACGACCCGGTGCAGCAGGACGAGCGAGGCGACCACCGCGAACCAGAGCCAGAGTCCGACGAGCACGGAATCGAACACGGCCGTCGACGCCGACCTCGGTGCGGCGGTGAGGTCACCGCGGGCGTCGATCCAGATCGGCACGGCCGATCCGGCGGGGCTGCCCGGCGTCGCGAGGACACCGCCGGTGTGCCGCACGCCGCGCGAGTCGGTCCAGGTCGCCTCGGTGGTCGAGTTGTCGGTCCCGACGCTTTCGCTGTCGACGATGCGGACGGGTGCGGCCTTCAGCAGATACGCGGTGGTGGCCTGACGCCCGGCCGCGTCGGTGGCGGCCGCGGCGACCTGCCTGGCGTGGTTGGCCGAGCCGGCGGCGGCCGCGACCGGGACGGCGAGCAGCGCCGCGAGGATGACGAGCTTGAGGAGAAGGGCTTCGAATCGGTCTGAGCCACGGGCGAGCGAGTTGTGACCAGGGAAGAGCCGTCGCCTGAACCGGGCGATCGGACCGCTGGACCCGTGCACGAGGAACCCCATTCCCTCAGACCGCGAAAACCTCCATCTTCGATTCTCGGTCACCGGGGCGCAGCTGTCGCGGTAGGGGGACACAGACCACTCTGTGAACCCGTACACAACCTTTAATTCGTTTTACCCGTCCGGGTTCCCCGGCTACCGTCTTCGCCATGGGGATTTTCTTCAACCTGTGATTCTCGTCTTCGACGCGGCCCTGGCGTAGAGCCTTCGCTCCGCCGGGCCGCGTCCTTCCGCACGCGCTCTTCTTCCTTCGAGAATCCAGGAGGACGCCCCTATGCGTACCCCGTCTCAAAATCCCGGGACACAACTCGTGCTCGCCGGTGTCACCAAGCGTTTCGACGACCATGTCGTACTCGATCAGGTCTCCTTCAGTGTCAAACCGGGGGAGAAGGCGGGCGTCATCGGCGACAACGGTTCGGGTAAATCCACTCTGCTGAGGCTGATCGCCGGCCGCGACCGGGCGGACAACGGCACGGTGACCGTGACCGCGCCCGGAGGCGCCGGCTACCTTCCGCAGACCTTGGAACTGCCCGAAACCGCCACGGTCGGCGACGCGATCGACCTCGCGCTGGCCGACATCCGGGAACTCGAATCCCGGCTGCGGGCGGCCGAGACTTCGCTCAAGACCGCCGAAGACCTCGCTGCCTACGGTGACCTCATCACCGCCTACGAAGCCCGCGGCGGTTATGAGGCCGACGCCAGGGTGGAGGTCGCCCTGCACGGGCTCGGGCAGCCGGGCCTCGACCGCGGCCGCGCGCTGGGCAGCCTGTCCGGCGGGCAGCGGTCCCGGCTGGCGCTCGCGGCCACCTTGGCCGCGTCACCCGAACTGCTGTTGCTGGACGAGCCGACCAACGATCTCGACGACGAAGCCGTCGCCTGGCTGGAGAACCATCTCCGCGGGCATCGCGGCAGGATCGTCGCGATCACCCACGACCGGATGTTCCTCAGCCGGGTCACCACCACCATCCTTGAGGTCGACGCCGATCGCCGGACCGTGCACCGGCACGGCAACGGTTACGCGGGTTACCTCGCCACGAAGGAGGCCGCGCGGGCCCGGTGGGTCCGGGAGTACGAGGAGTGGCGGCTGGAGAAGGCCCGCTACGAACGGCTGGCGGACGTGAACATCGACCGGTTCTCGGCGATCCCGCGCAAGGCCCCGGCGGCCTTCAGCGGGGCCGGCGCGTTCCGGGCTCGCTCGCGGGCACACGGGGCGATGAGCCGGATCCGGTCGGCTCGCGAGCGGATCCAGCGGCTCGATGCCGACGCGGTCCCGCCTCCGCCACAACCGCTCCGGTTCAGCGCGCGGATCGCCGCGGGGGAGGCGGAAGCAGATCAGTACGTGGTGAAGGTGGACGACGTGTCGGTCGACGGCCGTCTGCCGCGGACGTCGCTCAGCGTGCTGCCCGGCGAACGGATCCTCGTGACCGGACCCAACGGGGCGGGCAAGACGACCCTGATGCGGGTGCTCGCCGGAGAACTGGCGCCGTCGACGGGATCGGCGGAACGCGCGGGCAGGATCGGGTTCCTGCACCAGAACGGCGGGCTCGCGTGCGACGCCCGAACCGTCCTTGCCGTCTTCTCCGGGGAGGGTGACGAGGACGAGGCGGCCGAGA
Source organism: Amycolatopsis sp. NPDC052450 (assembly GCF_044547565.1). Taxonomy (NCBI): domain Bacteria; kingdom Bacillati; phylum Actinomycetota; class Actinomycetes; order Pseudonocardiales; family Pseudonocardiaceae; genus Amycolatopsis; species Amycolatopsis sp. NPDC052450. The sequence continues at coordinate 131,994 of NZ_JBIUAQ010000008.1, forward strand.
GGTTGCTGTCGCTGGGTCTGTTCCGGGCGCCGGATCTGCGCAAGCCGGTGCGGGAGCTGTCCGTCGGGCAGCGGCGCAGGCTGGAACTGGCCAGGCTGGTGACGGCCAGGACCGACCTGCTGCTGCTCGACGAGCCGACCAACCACCTCGCCCCGGATCTCGTGGAGGAGATGGAACAGGCGCTCGCGGAGTACTCCGGCGCGCTCGTGGTCGTCACCCACGACCGGCGGATGCGGCGGACCTTCGAGGGCAGGCGGCTGGAACTGGTCACTCCAGCGGCATGAGCGGCCCGTCGACCTTGGCCGGGTTGAGGCAGCTGTTCAGTCCGTCCACGAGGGAACAGGTCCCAGGTCCGCGTTTGAGCCGGTAGCCCTGCGGCACGCCACCCGCCGTCACCAGACCCTGGTACGCGGGAACGGCGTCCGTGGGGCGCCGGGTCAGCGCGGGATCGGTGAGAGCGTCCACTGTGTACAGTCCGAAGCGGGCGCGGTAGCTGCCCCATTCGTAGTTGTCGGTGAGGCTCCAGTAGTTGTAGCCGATGAGGTTCATCCCGTCGGCCTTCGCCCGCTGGAGCCAGTACACGGTGTCGCGGATGTGATCGCCGCGGCTGTAGTCCGCGTCGCGGGGTTTGCCGTTGTCGGTCGCCATGCCGTTTTCGACGATGTACAGAGGCAGGCGCGGGAACCGGTTGTGGTAGCTGCGCAGCGCGTAGTAAATGCCTTCCGGCTGGAGCTTCACGTCCCAGAACTTGTCACTGGCGGCGGCGAAGACCGTCCAGTTGTCGATGCTGAGGCCGTAGTAGTAGTCGATGCCGATGAAGTCGAGCTTGTCCTTGACCTGGTCGAGGAAGAACCAGTCGGCCATCCCGTTGACCCCGGTGATGTAAGCCTGGTTGCTGGTGACCTTCGAAGTCGGATCGAGTTCGTGGATCAGGTCGTAGGCCCGCCGGTGCGCCTGGACGACGTTGGACTGCGCCGCGAAGTACCGCGTCGCGTTCAGCGCGCCGACCTTCTGTTCGTTCTTCAGGAAGATGAGCGGCTCGTTGAACGTCACCCAGAGGACGTCCTGACCGGCGTAGCGCTGGACGATCTTCCGGCTGAAGTCCAGCCACGCGTCGGCGGTCCGCGTCTCCGCCCAGCCGCCCTGATCGAGCGCCCACCCCGGGTAGACCCAGTGGTTGAGCGTGATCATCGGGGTCATGCCCGCGGCCCGGACCTGCCGGAGCACGTCGTCGTAGAAGGCCAGTTCGGCCTCGTCCCACCGGCCAGGCGAGGGCTCGACGCGAGCCCACTCGACACCGAAGCGATAGGTGTTGACGCCGAGCCCGGCCGCGAGGCGGATGTCGTCGGCGTAGCGGTGCCGGAAGTCCACGGAGTCGCGGTACTCGTCGACGCCGTCCTTGCCGGCGGAACGGTCCACGAACCGCTTCCAGTTGCTGTCGGGCGCACTGCCTTCGGACTGGTAGCCCGAAGACGCGACGCCCCAGTAGAAGTCCCGGGACCAGTCGTCATCCTGCGATGCGGACGCGTTCACGGCCGAAAGTGTCGCGCATAGTGAGACGGCGACCACCGAGGACAACACCCGGCGTAACCTTCTCCGATGCTCCGGCCACTTCGTCGATCGTTCACCGGTGTCCGCCATCTTCCGGACGCTAACGTGAGTGAACGGCGTAAACAAGCGGCCGTCCGGGGACTTCGACGATGACGTTGGGGAGATGATCGACTTGACCGGCAGCACGGTCCGACACGCCGTCTATCTGCCGCCTTTCGGCCCGTTCGGTGAGCCGGGGGTGCTCGTCGACCTCGCCGTGCGCGCGGAGGCGGCGGGCTGGGACGGGTTCTTCCTGTGGGACCACGTGGTCGCGGACACCATGCCCATCGCCGACCCGTGGACGACACTCGGCGCGATCGCGCACGCCACCAGCCGCCTGCTGTTCGGCCCGATGATCACGCCGCCCGCCCGGCGCCGCCCGTGGGTGGTCGCTCGGCACGCGTCGACGGTCAGCCGGCTTTCCGGTGGGCGGCTGATCCTCGGCACCGGGCTCGGCTCGGACGAATCCGGTGACTTCAGCCGGTTCGGCGAGCAGACCGACCTTCTGACCCGATCGGCGATGTTCGACGAAGGCCTCGACGTCATCCGCGCGATCTGGTCCGGCAGGCGGTTCGACCACGACGGCGCGCACTACCAGGTCGCCCTCGCCGAGGCGCCACCCGAGCCGTTCCCGATCCCGATCTGGGTGGCGAGCTCGACCGACAACCCGCGCGTCGTCCGGCGGGCGGCGTTGTGCGACGGGATCTTCCCGAACCCGGAGGACCACACGCCGACCGCCGAAGAGATCGCGGAGACCCACCGCGCGCTCCGCCTCGCCGGACTGGAGCCGGGGCGTCCCTTCGACGTCGCGGTCGCCGGGAACGCGAGCCCGGCGTGGGAGGAACCCATCAAGGTCGATCTGCCCGCGCTCGGGCAGGCCGGGATGACCTGGTGGATGGAGTCGCTGATGCACCTCGACCCGCTGGAGCTCTCACAGAAGATCGTGGACGCCGGTCCGCCTCGGTGGTGACGCGGCCGCTCGGTCTCGTGAGTGGTCGGGGCGGGTGGGGCCGGGTGTGGGGCGAAGGCTCCCTTCGCTAGTGAGCGGGCGGTTCCTTCAGCGCATCCGATGGGCCTGGCGTCGAGTTGTGATGTCGTGAAGGGCGCCTTCGAGACGTTCACTGTCCCAAGGGGGCCCTTCACGACATTCCCACGACCGCGACAACTCACGTGAGTGCCCGCCTGGAGTCCTTCACGCGCAGCCGCTGTGACTGCTGGTGCCTGTGGGGCGAACGTGATTTCTCAGCGCCTATCTGTCCACAGTAGACTGACGCTCCGCCTTCCGCCGGATTCCTTTGCTCCGAAAGACTTCACCGCCCTTGTGGTGACGCGAGCCTTTGGTAGCGTCACCGCGGGCGTCCTGCGAACCAGTGACGCGCGGGGGAGGGGTCGAATGACCGGCGAGCTGGACGGGCGCCACGCGATGCGGCTGGAAACCGGGGTCGCGCTGATCAACGCGCTGACCGGGAACCACGTGCACGGCAGGCCGAAACCCGTGCTCGGCGGTCGCGATCTGGTTCGCGCGGCCGCCGAAGCGGTCGGCGACACCGGGAACGGCCGCGTCGACCTGCCCACCGCGGAGCGGCTGCGAAATCTGGCGTCCCGATTGCGGGAGATCATCGAGTCGCTCTCCAGGCGCGAGCACGACGAGGCGGCCGGGTTGCTCAACCGGATGCTCGCCGACAGCAGGGCGCGTCCGTCGCTGCACCGCCACGGCGACCAGTCCTGGCACCTGCGTTTTCACGGCCCCGAAGCCGACCTCGTCCAGCAGTGGACGGCAGGGCTCGCGGTGTCGGTGGCCGCGGCGTTCGGCGAGCACGTCCCGCATCGGGTCGGGCTGTGCGCGGCGCCGCGGTGCGATCAGGTGTACATCGACGCGAGTCAGGCGCAGGTCAAACGGTTCTGTGGCCTGGCCTGCCAGAACCGGGTGAAGGCCGCCGCGTATCGCGCCCGCCGGTCAGGGGCGTGAGCCGCGCGGTGTCGCGTCGATGTACCACTCGCGGCTGAACGCGAGGCCGAAGAGCGGCGCCGGAAGCCGGGTGATGACACGCATCAGCGGCGCGAGCCTGCCGGTTCCCTTCACCTGGGTGGAATGCGCGGCGATCGCGGCCTGTTTCTGGCGAGCGAAGCGCCGGACGTCGAAGGTGTGGGTGATCTCGGACCGGGCGCTGTAGGCGCGGAGAAGCGCGTCGACGTCGTAGCGGAACGGGATCCGGGACAGGCGCACGATCCGCACCAGGCGAGCGACCGCGTCGCGGGGGATCGTGGCTTCCAGCAGCCGGACGTCGCCGGCGAGCTCCGCCGCGCGCTTGCCGACTTCGTGCACCTTGACGTGGTCGCGGTGGCCGTAGCCGCCGTTGCGGTCGTAGCTCAGCAACACGGAGGCCTTCTCCTCGCCCAGGATCGCGACGAGCCGCGCGGCCGCTTCGTCGGTGCTGGCGCGGACGAAGCGGACCCAGCCCGGCGGGTCCGGGTAGAGGATCGCGCCGTGGCCGCTGCCGGCGTATCCGAGATGTACGACCCGCGCGACGCCCAGCACCGTCGCGCTCGCCTCGAGTTCGGCCCGGCGCGCGGGGTCCGGGCCTTTCATGCCGATGGTGGCGACCACGAGCACGACTCGGTGCCCGTCCGCGGCGGCGCGGGCCAGGGTGCCGCCGGTCAGCAGTGCTTCGTCGTCCGGGTGGGCGTGGAAGGCCACGATGGTCGTCACGGTCCGATCATGCCGGAGATCGTCGAAACCGTGGGTGGTCAAGTCTTGACCGTCCGTCGACCCTGTGGGTAATCTTCCCTTTACTTTCCAATAGTAAGGAAAGTTTCCTATTTAATCCCGCCGCCCTGACCGTCGGCGCGCCGACGACGGCGCCGTCGACGCGAGAGGAGAAGCCGAATGCGTTGGGACAAGATCCGTCTCCGGGTGACGGCCGCACTGGCCGCCGGACTGCTGGCGCCGGTCGCCGCCGCGAGTACCTCGATGGCCACCGAGGCCGGCGCAGAACCCGCAACGCAGGCAGCCGCCGCGCTGCCGCCGGGCAGCCCGGCGGCGATCAACGGACAGCTGAAGGTCTGCGGCCTCCAGCTCTGCAACTCCGCCGGCAAGCCGATCCAGCTCCGTGGCATGAGCACCCACGGGATCCAGTGGTTCAGCCAGTGCGTGAAGACCGCTTCGCTCGACGCGCTGGCCAACGACTGGAAGGCCGACGTCCTCCGGATCTCGATGTACATCCAGGAAGGCGGCTACGAGACCAACCCGCGCAAGTTCACCGACATGGTGCACGGGTACATCGAGGAAGCCACCAAACGCGGGATGTACGCCCTGGTCGACTGGCACCAGCTCACCCCCGGCGATCCGAACGCGAACCTCAGCCGCGCCAAGACGTTCTTCACCGAGATCGCCCAGCGGCACAAGGACAAGACCAACATCATCTACGACATCGCCAACGAGCCCAACAACGTCAGCTGGGACCGCGTCCGCAGCTACGCGGAGCAGATGATCCCTGTCATCCGCGCCCAGGACTCCGACGGCGTCGTGCTCGTGGGCACCCACGGCTGGGGCTCGCTCGGCATCTCCGACGGCCGCAACGAGACCGACATCATCAACAACCCGGTGCGCGCCACCAACTTCATGTACACGTTCCACTTCTACGCGGCGTCGCACAAAACGGAGTACTTCAACGCGCTGAGCCGGGCCGCGAGCAAGATCCCGCTGTTCGTGACCGAGTTCGGCACCCAGACCGCCAGCGGTGACGGCGGGAACGACTTCACCAACTCCCAGAAGTACCTGGACTTCCTCGCGTCGAAGAAGATCAGCTGGACCAACTGGAACTTCTCCGACGACAGCCGTTCGGGCGCGGTGTTCAAGCCGGGCATCTGCTCGGGCAGCTCGTTCACCGGCACGGCTCCGCTGAAGCCCGCCGGCGTCTGGATCCGGGACCGCATCCGCACCGCGGACAACTTCCCGACCTCCTGATCCCGGCAGCGCGTATGTCAGGAAAGGGTCGTTCAGGACAAAAAATGTCCTGAACGACCCTTTCCTGACAGTTCAGCCGAGCGGTTCGAAATCCAGCGCGGCGAGGCGGTCCGGGTCGGCCAGGATCTCGATCGCCGCGATCTTCCCGTCCACGACGGTGAAGGCGAAGACCGTCGTCGGGACGCCGTCCTTGGTGACGACCATCCCGGCCGCGCCGTTGACCAGTGCGGGGCGCGGTACCCCGCCGGCGCCCGCCGACCGGAACATGAGCGCCTGGCTCGCGACCGTGGCCGCGCCGCGCACGAAACGCGTGGTACCGGCCGGGGTCGCGCCACCCTCGGCACGGAGGATGACGTCCGGGTCGAGCACCGAGACCAGCGCGTCGAAATCGCCGTCCCGCGCGGCCGCGAAGAACGCGTCGACGACTGCCCGCTGACGGCTCAGGTCCGCGTCCGGGACCGTCGGCGAGCCCTGCAGGCGGCGGCGTGCGCGGCTGGCGAGCTGCCGGGTCGCCGCGGAAGACCGGCCCACGATCGGCGCGATCTCGTCGAAGGGCAGGGCGAACATGTCGTGCAGCACGAACGCGAGCCGTTCGGCGGGGTCCAAGGTGTCGAGGACGACCAGGAGTGCCAAACCGACCGAGTCCGCCAGCAGGGCTTGGTGTTCCGGGTCGATGCCGTCCTCACGGCCGATGATCGGATCGGGCAGCTGCGCGCCGACCGGGTCTTCCCGCCTCGACTTGCGTGAGCGCAGCATGTCGAGGCAGATCCGGCCGACGACGGTGGTCAGCCAGCCGCCGAGATTGTCCACGTCACCGGACTCCGACCGGCTCAGCCGCAGCCAGGCCTCCTGCACGGCGTCGTCCGCTTCGCTGAGCGAACCGAGCATCCGGTACGCCACCGCCCTCAGATGCGTCCGGTGCCCCTCGAAGCGTCGTGCCAGCCAGTCGTGTTCGTCCACGGTCCCCATCCTTCATCGATCAGTCGTAACCCTGACGCGTGGGGGAACGAAGATGTGACGACGTGGTCCACCGACCGTGTCGGGTAGCCGCCGTAGCGGTTCATCCGCACCACGAGCGTCACAACGCCTCCAGGATGGTCGCGTTGGCCTGGCCACCGCCTTCGCACATCGCCTGCAGGCCGTAGCGGGCGCCGTGGTGATGCAGCGCGTTGACCAGCGTGCCCATCAGCCGGGTGCCGCTCGCGCCGAGCGGATGGCCCAGCGCGATCGCGCCGCCGTGGACGTTGACCTTGGCCGGGTCGGCCCCGGTCTCCTGCTGCCACGCCAGCACGACGCTGGCGAACGCCTCGTTGATCTCGAACAGGTCGATGTCCGCGAGGCGCAGACCGGCGCGCCGCAAGACCTTCTCCGTCGCCGGGATGACACCGGTGAGCATGAGCAGCGGGTCGGAGCCGGTGACGGCGAAACTGTGCAGGCGGGCGCGCGGCCGCAGGCCCAGTCTGGCGGCGGTCTCGCTGGAGGTGATGAGCACGGCGGAGGCGCCGTCGTTGATCGGGCTGCTGTTGCCCGCGGTCACCGACCAGTCGATCTGCGGGAATCTTTCCGAGATCCCCTCGTCCTGGAACGCGGGCCGCAGCTTGGCCAGCGTTTCGAGGTCGGTGCCGGGCCGGACGGACTCGTCGGTGGAGACCCGGCCCGACGCGGTCTCGATCGGCACGATCTGGCTCGCGAACCGCCCGAGCGCGTGTGCCCGCGCCGCCTTCCGATGCGAGGACATCGCGAACTCGTCCATCGCCTGGCGGCTGAGCGACCACTTCGCGGCGATGAGTTCGGCGCTGATTCCTTGTGGCACCAAGCCTTCCGGATAGCGCTCGGCGACGCCAGGGCCGAGGGGATCGGTACCGGGCAGCACGTTCGACCACATCGGGACGCGGCTCATGGACTCGACACCGCAGGCGATGACGACGTCGTACGCGCCGGCCATCACGCCTTGCGCGGCGAAGTGCACGGCCTGCTGGCTGCTTCCGCACTGCCGGTCGACGGTGGTCGCGGGCACGGTCTCCGGCAGCCCGGCCGCGAGTGCCGCCCACCGCGTGACGTTCTGGGCCTGTTCGCCGACCTGGTCGACCGCGCCGCCGATGACGTCGTCGATCAGCTCCGGGTCGAGGCCGTTGCGCTGGACGAGCGCGCGCAACGTGTGGGCGAGCAACTGGACGGGATGGACCCCGTGCAGGGCGCCACCGGGCTTGCCCTTGCCGATCGGGGTACGGACGGCGTCGACGATGACCGCGTCGTGCACGGCTGCCTCCAGTAGTGAGTTGGAACCTCCAACTCACTGTGGCACCGAGTGGGTTGGAAATCAAGACTCACTGGGTTTACGCTGGCCGCATGACCGAAAGACCGAGGGACTGCTCGATCGCCAACGCGATGGAGGTGATCGGGGAGCGCTGGAGCCTGCTCGCGCTGCGCGAGGTGTTCTTCGGGGCGCGGCGGTTCGACCAGATCGTCCGCAACACCGGGGCGAGCCGGGACATCCTGACCGCGCGGCTGCGCAAGCTCGTCGAGACGGGAATCCTCGAGAAACGGCTCTACGAGGAGCATCCGCCGCGCTACGAGTACGTGCTCACCGAGGCGGGGCACGCGCTCAACCACGTGCTGCTGAATCTCATGGCGTGGGGCGACCGGTACGTCACGGACGGGCCGCCGCCGACGGTGTGGCGCCATTCGTGCGGTGAGGTCCTCGCGCCGGAGACCGTCTGCGCGCACTGTCAGGAACCAGTGCGGGAGAAGGACATGACGCTGGTACGGAGCAGTCGGCGATGACGCGGTTCGGCTGTCCGTGAAGGCCTCCTTGAGGGACCCAGGGTCCCTCAAGGAGGCCTTCACGGATCTTCGCTAACCGCGGTTCCGCCATTCCCGCGCGATCATCCGCATGAGCGCCGGGTAGATGATCAGGTACCGGAACGGCTTGATGAATCCCATGTACGCCCGGCCGAACAGGCCGTTGGGTTTGACCAGCACCGCCATCTGACCGCGATACCCGCCCTGCCCGTCTTCGACCCAGGCGATGTGCAGGACGCCGTGCATGGTCCCGTTCGCCATTTCGGCGGCGAATTCGTCTTCGAGCCGGTACACCGGGGTGAACGGTGACCAGTCTTCGTCCGGCCCGGTCGGTGTGTCGCGGAGGTCTTCCGGCAGCTTGGCGCGGAGTGATCCCACCCGGGTGTCGAGGCCGGAAGTCCGCTTGTCCAGGCCGAACAGTCCGCCGAGTTTCCAGCGCAGCGCCCACAGCGCCCGGACGGGCAGAGGCGCCCCGTCCGGGAAATCGCCCGACGAGAACTGCTTCACCAGCTTGTCGAAGTCGTCCGGACCACCGGGTGTTTCCAGTGCCCAGACGTCTTCGAGGTCGAAATCCCCGGCGATTTCGTGGATCCGCCAGGAGTGGGTCGTGTGTGCCGTGTTCGCGAGTTTCATGCCGACACCAGCTGGACGATCTCGCGTGGCCGGACTTCGCGGTCGTCGAAGGCGACGTCCACGTCCGCAGAACCCAGAGCTTGCATCGAAGCCGCCTGCGCCGCCTCGGATTCCCACCGCACGATCGAGACCACGGCGTCTCCGGCGGCGGTCACCCAGCATTCGGCGGCGAGGCAGCCCGGAGTGGAGCGCAGGACGGCGGCGACTCGCTGGACGCGCGAGACGAAATCGTCGTGATGATCGGTGTGCGGGTAGTGCGTGGCCACGAATCCGACAGTCATCGTCGTTGTTCCTCCCAGTGAACTTCCGCCATCTATACGGTAGCGTATATATCGTCGTCGTGGTGCCGGAGTGACGGGAGATACGGTGATCGCATGGCCGCCGAAACCCGGACCCCGCCGAGCGCCTGGATCGACGCGGGGCTGCACGCCCTCGCCGCCGGAGGTCCCGGCGCCGTCCGCGTCGAGGCGCTCGCGAAAGCGCTCGGCGTCACGAAAGGCGGGTTCTACGGCCATTTCGCCGATCGGGGCACGCTGCTGGAGGAAATGCTCGCCACCTGGGAGCGGATGAGCACCGACCTGCTGTTCGAGCGCGTCGAGCGCGAAGGCGGCGACGCCAGGGCCAAGATCCGGCGAGCCGGGCTGCTCGCCGGCGACCGGCTGCTGCCGATCGACCTCGCGATCAGGGATTGGGCCCGGCGCGACCAGGCGGTGGCCGAACGGCTCCGGCGGGTCGACAACCAGCGGATGGATTACCTGCGTTCCCTCATGCGCGAGATCTTCGCCGACGAGGACGACGTCGAAGCCCGGTGCCTGCTCGCGTTCTCGCTCCTGATCGGCAAGCACTTCATGGCCGCAGACCACAACGGCCGCACCCGGGACGAGGTCACCGAGCTGGCGGGGGCGTTGCTTCTCGGTGGCGGGCCCGGTCATGACGGCTGAGCACCTACCGTGAGCGTCGTCTCGTCCGTGAACTGCGCTAGGTGTCGGACGATAGGTCCATGTACCCGGAGATCGAGCCCTACGCGTCAGGCCACCTGAACACCGGTGACGGCAACCTCGTGTACTGGGAGGAATGCGGCAACCCTGACGGCAAGCCCGTGGTCTTCCTGCACGGCGGTCCTGGTGGCGGCTGCTCGCCGTCGCACCGCCGGCTGTTCGACCCGTCCGCCTATCGGATCGTCCTGTTCGACCAGCGGGGTTGCGGGCGGTCGTTGCCGCACACCTCCGCGTCGGGCGATCTTTCGTCGAACACGACCTGGCATCTCGTCGAGGACATCGAGCGACTGCGGCGGTCGCTGGGCATCTCGCGGTGGCAGGTGTTCGGTGGGTCGTGGGGATCGACGTTGGCACTGGCGTATGCCGAGAAGCACCCTGAACGCGTGTCGGAATTGGTGCTGCGCGGGGTTTTCACGCTGCGTTCGTCCGAGTTGCGGTGGTACTACCGTGGTGGTGCGGCGAACGTCTTTCCGGACCTGTGGGAGAAATTCATGGCGCCGATCGCGGAGCTCGACGGGGATCCCGTCGAGCTGTACGCGGAGCTGCTCGCCGACCCCGACCCCCGGGTGCACGGGCCGGCCGCTGTCGCGTGGAGTACTTGGGAGGCCGCGACGGGAACGCTGCTTCCCCGGCCCGAGCTGGTGGCGGAGTTCGCCTTGCCGGAATTCGCGCTGGCTTTCGCACGGATCGAGAACCACTATTTCGTGAACAACGGGTGGCTCGAAGAAGGACAGCTGATCCGGGACGCCGCCGCCTTGAAGGACATTCCCGGCGTGATCGTGCAGGGGCGGTACGACCTTGTCACGCCCGTGGTCTCCGCGTGGGACCTGCACAAGGCGTGGCCGGATTCGGAACTGGTGATCGTGCCGGATGCCGCGCACGCGTACGACGAACCCGGCATCCTGGCCGCGTTGCTGGCGGCGACGGATCGGTTCCGTGACTAGGTGCTGACCTGCGGAAAGGGAGCGGGGGACCTTTGGTGTCGCGGGAGGGGGTGTGTGGATATAGGGACGTTGAGTGCACCTATATCCACACGGTCACCGGAGGGGAACCGCGAACCTGACTTGCCCCACCGAGCGGCTAGTCGTCGTCGTCTTCGGGGGTCGTCGGAACCTGTTTGCGCGCGACGTAGATGAGCAGCCCGATGATCACCACGGGACCGACGAAGATGAGGATCTCGTCCCAGCCGCCCTGGTGCATCATCATCACCCGCGCCGAGATGGTCATGAGCCGGACACCAGCGCGATCCCGAGCGCGGTGTAGCCGATCATCAGCGCCAGCATGGGGTACTGGCCCACCTTGACGTAGTTCGCGCGCAGCACGCCGACGGAACGGTCATGCGCCGAGGTTACGGCCAGCACGTGCCCCGCGACGATTCCGGCGATCTGCACCAGCGCGATCACGCCGGTCGAGACGACCGTGTAGTCGATCGCGCGGCCGAAGCCCTGCTGCCCGGAGAACACGGCGAACGAGAAGTAATGCGCGACGGTGTAGCCGACCATGATCGGGATCAGCGACGGCGCGAACGCGGGATACGGGTCGAAACCCCGGCGCAGGTACGGCCTGGTCAGGCTGATCGCGCCCGCGTAGGCGCCGTACGTGAGCGCGATACAGGCCGCGAGCCCGCCGGTGCCCCCGAGGACACCGGCGTCCAGGGACGTCCAGAACGGGAGCCTGGTCAGGCCGTCGAACGCCGTCGAGCCGAGCACCACCAGCACCAGCGCGGTCAACCAGGGCGCGGGGGAGATGGCGACCAGCCCGTCCAGCGGATTCCGGACCACGAGCCGCCCGTCACCGCGTCTGCCGAACGGGGACAAGGCCGCGATCAGGCGCGCGTAGACCTCGAAAGCGTCGCCGCGATCGAACCACCGCGGGCCGTAGACCACGCCGAGAGCAATGTGTATAACGGCATACACGGTGCAGAAAAGAGCGATCGCACGCGGCGAATCCGAGTGCGGGAACACCAGTTCCAGCCAGAGAAACGCCAGGAGGCCGACGATCGCGGGCAGGTAGCCCAGCCGGTCCGGGAGTTCGCGATGTCGCGCGGGGATCAGCGACGCGACCGTCCTCAGTGGATTCAGTCGCCGCCAGACCGGGCCGAAAAGGAGCGAAAGCGGAACCAGTCCCACCCAGAACCAGACGTAGAACCATGCCGGAGCCGGGTTGTCGGCCGAACTGCCGGGACCGGCCCACGCCATCGCGAGGAAACCCGCGAACAGTACGACGCCGATCACGCGTGACGCGACCCGCGAGAACGCGCTGTCGACGAACCGTTGCAGGGGGAGGGGGAGTGCGCGGCCGGAGTCGGCGCCGCGGAGCCTTGGTTCCTTCCAAAACACGGTGAGCGCGAAGAAGGAGACGACGACGGCCGCCGCACCCGCGTAGAGCGCGAGCCACAGCGGCACCGGCAGATCGGACCGGCCGCCGAGACCGTGCGCCAGGATCATCCGCTCACCCGGAGCTTGGTCACCGCCGCGCCGCTCTTGTGCAGTTCCACCTCGAAGATCCCGTCGATGTTCGCGGTGAAGGAGACCATCCCTGGAACCCCGGGGGCCAGCTGGGCGGCCTTGTCGTAACCGTGGACGTGCAGTTCGTCCGCCTGGTCGGAGGTGACCTCGAGCGCGACGTTCTCGCCGGTCCGCACGGCGACCTCCTCCGGGCCCGCCGTGCGCTTGCCCTCGGTGATCGAGAACTTCACGGTCCGAGTGCCGGTGTCCGGCGACGGCTCGGAACCGGTCGATCCCGAACAGCCGGTCACGGCCAGCAGCGCGGCCACGGTGATCCCGCAGATCCCGCCGATCCTCCGCATCGAGGTTCCTCCAAGTCGTACGCCCCGGCTTGCCTGGCCGGAACCATGCCTCTATCGTGTTACCCCAAGGTAACAGTTACTTAGGTTAGCAGGAAGGCGAGAACGGTGTTCATGGCTCAGGAGAGCCCGCCTGCCGGCGGCGCGCAATTCGGGCAGATCGTCATCGCGGGCCTGATGTTCACCGCGGTCTTCCTGCCTTTGGCCCTTTTCGTCCTCCGCGAACGCGCGGGGAAGCGGACCGTCATCGGCCGTGTCGCCGACTGGATGGGTGACTTCAGCGGTCTACCGCGCTGGGCCGCGCTGCCGATGTTCGTCGCGTTCCTCTCCGGGATGTCGGCGCTGATCGGCGTCTATTGGGACGTGCCGATCCACATGGAGCTCGGCCGCGACGAAGGTCCGCTCGCGAACCCGTCGCACTTCCCGATCTACTTCGGGCTGATGGGCATCTTCGCCAGCGGCGTCCTCAGCGCGACGCTGGCGACGAAGGACCTGCCCAAGCGCACGTTCAAGATCGGCCCGCACTGGCGGGCGCCGATGGGGTCCATCCAGATGATGGCGACCGGTCTGGTCGGCATCGCGGGATTCCCGCTCGACGACGTCTGGCATCGGCTGTTCGGCCAGGACGTCACCGAATGGGGGCCGACGCACGTCCTGATGATCGGCGGCGGGGTCTGCGTGGTGCTGGGGCTGCAACTGCTGCTCGGCGAAGCGCGGCAGGTCGGCGCGACCGGACCGGTCGTGCGCCTGCTCGGCCCGGTGCTCGCCGGTGCCTGGATGATGGGTGCTTCGGCGTTCCTCATGGAGTTCGACCTCGGCGTCCCGCAGTTCCCGATGCTGTCGCAGGTCGTGCTCGTCGGCCTGATCGGCGCCTGGACGCTGACCTACGGGCGGCTGTCCTGGGGACCCGGCGGCGCGCTGATCGTCCTCGCGGTCTTCCTCGCCTCCCGTGCTTCGTTCACCGTCATCCCGCTGTTCGCCGATCTGCACGTGGCCTCGTTGCTGCCGTACGTCGCCGAAGCGGTGATCATCGAGGTCGTCGCGCTGGCGATGCGCAGCCGGCAGGGCTACACCTTCGCCGCTGTCGCCGGTCTGCTCGTGGGGACGGCCGGGATGCTCGCCGAGGCGGCGTTCACCCAGTGGCTGATGCCGAACCCTTGGCCGGCGGCCCATTTGCCGTTGTTCGTCCTGTTCGGAACCGGTGCCGCCCTGGCGGGTGCGTTCATCGGTGTCTGGCAATACCAGCGGGTGGAGGAGACGGCGACGCAGGTGCCCGCGGCAGGCCCCCGCCACACCGTCGGGCTCGTCGGCGCGCTGGGCGCGGTCGCCCTGATGTCGGCCGTCGCCGTCCCGCAGGATCCGGACGCCGGATTCACCGCCGACGTCCGGCTGACCGAGGCCGCGGCCGGGCTGCCGATCTCGAACCCGCACGGCGGTGGCACGCCCCGCTGGGTCGACGCGACCGTCACGATCTCCCATCCCGACCTCGCCGACGACGCCGTGTGGCTGAACGGTTTCGCTTGGCAGGGCGGCGACTTCTTCACCGCGCCGCTGGAGAAGATCGGCGACGGGGTGTATCGCACGACCCAGCCGCTGCCGGTGTTCGGTCAGTGGAAGACCGGGATCCGCGTGCACGTCCCGAACCGGGTGATGGGGCTCGCCCCGATCTACGCGCCCGCCGACCCGGCCGCGAACGCACCGGCGATCGACGCGGCGTCCGGTGCCCGCCCGTTCATGTCCGAGATCGAGTTCCTGCAACGGGAACGGAAGTCGGAGACGCCCGCCGTGCTGTGGACCGTCGCGTACGTGACCGTCGGGCTCATCTTCGCCGGCATGTGGGCGCTGTTCGCGTGGCTCTACGCGGCCGCCGCCAGCGCGCGACGGCGTGAGGTCCCGGTCGGCTGACGCCCTCGCAATTCGTCACCTGCTTGCGATGGTTGCGCACGCAACCATCGCAAGCAGGTGACGAATCGCTTTGCTCGCACTTCGTCGCACGTATCGATTGAGCATCATCGGACGCAAGCGTTCTGCAAGCACGCTTCCCTTGAATACCCAGGACACTGCACGTGTCACCGTCTCGCGCGCCGAAACGGTGACTCACCGCAACGTCGGCGAGACGTAAAGTAGCTGTCGACCACGTGACGACATCCGCCGTGCACGATCGGTGTTGGCGAGTCATTGCGCGGTTACCGCGATATGTGGTTACTTTTCCGCCTCGGGGGTTGGGTTACAGCGAGTTTCGATGGGGTGGTCTTCGTGCGCACTGAGCGTTTTCCGAAGCGACTACGCGGTCTTCGCGTAGTCGCGGTCCTTGCCGCTTCGGCGGTCGCGACGGTGCCTTTCGTGCCCGTCGCGGCGGCACAGCAGCAGGGCAAGGTCCTCCGGGTGGCGCTCACGACCGGCATCGACCACCTGAATCCCTTCACCGCCCAGCTGGCGGCGTCGACGCAGGTCGGCCGGTTCAACTACGAGTTCCTCACCCTGCCTTCGGCGGAGGACACCCAGCCCACGGGTGGCATCGCAGAATCCTGGAAGACCTCGGACGACAAGCTCACCTGGACCTTCACCATCCGTCAGGGGATGAAGTGGTCCGACGGCAAGCCGATCACCGCGCAGGACCCCGCGTACACCTTCCAGCGAATGCTCGACGACGAGAACGCGCGCACCGCGAACGGCAGCTACGTCACCAACTTCGCCTCGGTGTCGGCGCCGGACGACAAGACGCTCGTCATCAAGACCAAGGCCCCGCAGTCGACCATGACCTCACTCGACGTCCCGATCGTGCCCAAGCACATCTGGGAGCCGATCAAGGACCTCAACGCCCCCTCGACCGACGAGATGGCCGTCGTCGGCGTCGGCAGCGGACCGTATCTGCTGACCGAGTACAAGAAGAACGAGTTCGTGAAGTTCAAGGCGAACAAGGACTACTGGCGTGGCGCGCCCAAGGTCGACGAACTGCAGCTGCTGCAGTTCAAGGACGCCGAGGCCGCGGTCAACGCGCTGAAGCAGGGCGAGGTCGACGTCATCAACCGGCTCACGCCGACGCAGTTCGACGCGCTCAAGGGCGAGAAGAACATCACCACGAACAAGGCGCCGGGCAGGCGGTACAACGAGCTCATCATCAACTTCGGCGTCAAGAACGTCCTCGACCAGCCGATCGGTGACGGCAACCCGATCCTGAAGGACATCCGTGTCCGCAAGGCGATCGCGCAGGCGATCGACACGGAGACCATCGTCCAGAAGGTGATGAACGGCTACGGCCAGCCCGGCACCGGTGTCGTGCCCGCGATCTACAAGGCCTACAACTGGACCCCGTCCGACGCGGAGAAGACCAAGTTCGACATCGCGGCCGCGAACGCCACCCTCGACCAGGCGGGTTACGCCAAGGGCGCGGACGGCATCCGCGTCGCCCCCGGCGGCGCGAAGCTGCAGTTCCGGCTCGCCGGCCACGCGAACCGGCCGTTCGACCAGCGCACCGCGCAGTTCGTCAGCGGCTGGCTCAAGGACATCGGCATCGCCGTCAAACAGGAACTCGTTTCCGACGACGAGGTGGACGACCGCACCACCGCGGGCAACTACGACCTCGCGATCTCCGGTTACGGCACCTCGCCCGACCCGGACTACGCCCTCAGCCTGAACACCTGCGCCGGTCGTCCGAACGCGGAGGGCAACGGCGGTTCCTCGTCGACGTTCTTCTGCGACCCGCGCTACGAAGAGCTGTACAAGAAGCAGCTGACCGAGTTCGACCCGGCCAAGCGCGCCGAGCTCGTCAAGCAGGCCCAGGCCGTGCTGGCGGGCGAGTACGTCGACGTCGTCCTGGACTACGACAACGTGCTGGAGGCCTACCGCTCGGACAAGTTCGCCTCGTTCACCAAGCAGCCGCAGCCCGACGGCGCGATCCTCGAGCAGTCCGGCTACTGGGGCGTGTACGGCGCCACTCCGGCCGACGCGGTAGCGCCGGCCGCCGAGGAAAGCGGCAACACCGGACTGTGGATCGGCATCGGCGCGGTCGTGCTCGTGGTGCTCGTCGGCGGCGGCGTGCTGCTCGGGCGGCGCGGCAAGTCGGCCGACGACCGGGAGTAGAGCTCGTTGACCGAAGCACTCAGTTCCCTCGACCAGACCCCGGCGCTCGTCGATCCCGACGAGCGCCGGGGCGGGACCGGCACCGCCCGGTTCGTGCTCTCCAAGATCGGCGGCGCGCTGGCGAGTCTCGCGCTCGTCGTCGTGCTGGGGTTCTTCCTGTTCCGGACGCTGCCAGGAGACCCCGTGCGGTTCATGGTCCGCGACCGGCCGACCGACCCGAAGATGATGGCCGAGCTGCGCGAGCAGATGGGCGTGGACAAGCCGCTGCTGCAACAGTTCTGGGACTACGTCGTCGGCCTGCTCCAGGGCGACATGGGGGTCTCGTACCTGCAGCGGCGCCCGGTCTTCGACATGGTCGGCGAGCGGTTGTGGCCGACGATCCTGCTCGTCGGCAGCGCGACCGTACTCGCGGTCATGCTCGGCCTGTGGCTCGGCATCCGCGCCGGCTGGCGCCGGGGGAGCAGGTTCGACAAGGTCCAAACAGGACTCGCGCTGACGCTGTGGTCGGTACCGCAGTTCTGGCTCGGGCTCATGTTGCTGGTGGCCAGCAACGGTCTCTTTCCGAGCCGGGGCATGCATTCCCCGGATGTCGCGCCGGGCTTCTTCAGCGAAGGGCTCGACGTGCTCCACCATCTGGTGCTGCCGTGCGTGACCTTGCTGGTGGTGTTCTACGCGCAGTACATGCTGGTCATGCGGTCGTCCCTGATCGGCGAGATGAATGCGGACTACCTCACCACCGCGCGGGCCAAGGGGCTGCGCGACGACCTCGTCCGCAAGCGGCACGCCGTGCCCAACGCCCTCCTGCCGACGGTGACGCTGGTCTTCATGCAGTTCGGGATGGTCGTCTCGGGTGCCGTCTCGGTGGAGGCCGTGTTCAGCTGGCCGGGGCTCGGGCAGCTGCTCTACGAAGCGCTCCGCGGGCCAGATCTTCCTGTCCTGCAAGGAGTTTTCGTCACCCTCGCGGGTGCGGTGGTGCTGATGAACCTGCTCGCGGAGTTGCTCTACCGCGTGCTCGACCCCAGGGTGCGGACGGCATGACCACAGCGGAAAAACCCGGTTCGATCGTCTGGCGCCGCCGCCGTGAGTCGGTGGCGAAGCGCTGGCACGAGTTCACGACGAACAAGGCGGGCGTCTTCGGACTGGCCTTCCTCGGCCTCATCACGCTGCTGGCCATCCTCGCGCCGGTCATCTCGGACGAATCCGGCCTCGACGTCACCAAGGCCGAAGGCAGTTCGCTGGACCCGCCCAGCGGGGAGTTCTGGCTGGGCACCGACATCGACGGCCGTTCGGTGCTGCTGATGACGTTCTGGGGCGCGCGGATCTCGCTGCTCACCGGCTTCTCGGCGGCGTTCCTCTCGGTGCTGATCGGCACCCTCATCGGGATCGCGGCCGCGCATTTCGGTGTCTGGCTTTCCGGGCTGTTGCTGCGGTTCACGGACTTCTTCCTGGTGCTGCCGTCGCTCGTCCTCGCCGTGGCGCTCGCCTCGGTGCTGGATCAGGGCACGATGACGGTGATCATCGCCATCGGCGTCACCGCCTGGCCCAGCACCGCGCGCCTGGTCCGCGCGCAGACCCTGACGATCGAGGGCCGCCCGTACATCGAGCGCGCGAAAGCACTCGGCGGCGGTCACCTGCACATCGTCGGCAAGCACGTCCTCCCCGGCGTCATGCCGCTCGTGCTGGCCAACACCACGCTCGTCGTGGGCAACGCGGTCATCGCGGACGCGACACTGGCGTTCCTTGGCGTCGGCAACCCGAACACCGTCTCCTGGGGAGCCATGCTGCAGACCGCCTTGAACAACGGCGCGATCAGCAAGGGCGCCTGGTGGAACCTGCTGCCGCCGGGTATCGCGATCGTCGTGGTCGTTCTCGCCTTCACCCTCGTCGGACGCGCGCTGGAGACCGTGCTGAACCCGCGCCTGAAGGGACAGCACTCATGAGCCCCTTGCTGGAACTGAAGAACCTCGGCGTCACCTACGCCACCGGCGGCGGCGAGGTCGCCGCCGTGCGCGGCGTCAGCCTCGTGCTCGAACCCGGCGACACCCTCGGGGTCGCGGGGGAGTCGGGGTCGGGGAAGTCGACCGTCGCGATGAGTGTCCTGAGGTTGCTCCCGCGGTCGGCCAAGGTCAGCGGAGAGATCCTGCTGGACGGCGAAGACGTCACGGCCATGAAGTGGGGCAGGCTGCGCGCGGTGCGCTGGGCCGAGGCCTCGGTCGTGTTCCAGGGCGCGATGCACGCGCTCAACCCGGTCCGCCGGATCGGTGAACAGATCGCCGAGCCGATCCGCCTGCACCCGCCCGGCGGCAAGGCGCTGTCGGACGGCGAGATCAACGCGAAGGTCAAGGAACTGCTCGAACAGGTCGACCTGCCGCCCGGCCGCGCCGGGGCGTACCCGCACGAGCTGTCCGGCGGCCAGAAACAGCGCGTCATGATCGCGATGGCTTTGGCCTGCTCACCGCGGCTGATCATCGCGGACGAGCCGACCACCGCGCTCGACGTCGTCGTCCAGGCACAGGTGCTCGACCTGCTGGGCAGGCTGGTCTCCGAACAGGGGATCGGGCTGATCATGATCAGCCACGACCTGTCGGTGCTCGCCGCGACCTGCCGCCGGATCGCGGTGATGTACGACGGCGAGATCGTCGAGGAACGGCCGAGCGCGGAGCTGATGAGCGCGCCGCGGCACGAGCACAGCAAGGCGCTGGCGGCCGCGTTCCCGACCGTCGGCGACCCGGTGTCGCGGTTCGCGCCCGCCACCAGCACGCCGTTGCCGCCTGAGCCCGAACGCACCGGTGACCAGCCGGCGCTGCTGGAGGCCGAGGACCTGCGCGTCAGCTTCCGCGACCGCACCGGCAAGCGGATCAACGCCGTCGCCGGGGTGAGCCTCCAGGTGCGGAAGGACGAGATCGTCGCACTCGTCGGCCAGTCCGGCTCTGGCAAGACGACACTGGCCAGGACGCTGCTCGGGCTGCAGAAACCCGACTCCGGCGCGGTGCGGTACGCCGGGAAACCGGTCCCGCTCGGCGGCGCCGGACTCAAGGCGTACCGGCGGCAGGTCCAGCTCGTGCTACAGGACCCGACGAGCGCGCTGAACCCGAACCACACGGTGTACGAGGCCGTCGCGGAAGGTCCCCGCATCCACGGAATGGCCGCGAACGAGCACGAGCTCGTCACCAAGGCCCTCGAAGCGGCCGAACTGCGGCCCGCGGAGAAGTTCCTCGACCGGCTCCCGCACGAGCTGTCCGGCGGGCAGCGGCAGCGGGTCGTCATCGCGGGCGCGCTCGCGCTGGACCCCGGCGTGATCGTGGCCGACGAACCGGTGGCCTCGCTCGACGCTTCGGTGCGAGGAGAGATCCTCGCGCTGTTGCTGCGCCTGCGACGTGAGCTGGGTCTCGCCGGGCTCGTGATCACCCACGACCTCGGGCTGGCCTGGAACATCGCCGACCGGGTCGCGGTGATGTATCGCGGTGAACTCGTGGAGGTCGGTACCGTGGAAGAGGTTTTGCTGGACCCGAAACACGACTACACGAAGTCGCTGCTCGCCGCGTTGCCCGGTGGTACGGCGCGGGAAACACCCATTGCCGCGCACTCGCACAGGCGCGGTGTGTAACCTCCAATCTCGAAATGGCGACCACGACAGAACCCCCGCAGACGCCCTCGGCCGGTTCCCTCGGCGAGCGGCTCCGGGTGCCTTCCCGGTTCCCGTACCGCACCATCGCGATGGGAACCATAGGCAGCACGCTGCTGATGCTGGCGGCGCTCGGTGCCGGCGGCATCCTCATCCGTGACCCGATCCTCGGGCACGGACCGTTGTCGTGGATCCGCTACGGCCACGGCCGCATTCTCGCCAACGCGATGCTCTACACGGGCTTCGGGCTGATCATCTGGGCGTGGGTCCGGCTCGGCCGCTACGCACTCGCAGGCCGGATCGGCAGCCGTCCGATCGTGATCGCCGCCGCCTGCTGGATGGCGCCTCTGCTGGTGTCGCCGCCGCTGTTCACCCGCGACGTCTTCTCCTACCTCGCGCAGGGCGCTCAGCTCCTCAACGGGCTCGACCCGTACGCCAACGGCCCGGCCGAGCTGGTCGTGCTGCCGGACGTCGTGCAGAACGTGCACCCGCTGTGGCAGACCACACCCGCGCCGTACGGCCCGCTGTTCCTGCTGGTCGCCAAGGGGATCGTCTCGGTCACCGGCAACGACATGATCGCCGGTGTCATCGCGACCCGGCTGGTCCTGATGATCGGCCTCGTCGGGATGCTGTGGTCGCTGCCGCGGCTGGTCAAGCACCTCGGCGGCAAGCTGCCGATCACCCTGTGGCTCGCCATCGCCAGCCCGATGACGGTCATCCACCTCGTCGGCGGCCCGCACAACGACCTGCTGATGCTGGGCTTCCTCACCGTCGGCGTGCTGGCCGCGCTGGAGCGCAAACACGTCGTCGCGATCGTCCTGGTCACCGTCGGCATGCTGATCAAACCCACCGCGGCGTGGGCGCTGCCGTTCCTGGTCTGGGTGTGGGCGAACCACCTGCCCGGCGACCGGAAGGTGGTCAACTTCTTCCGCGCGGGCGCCGCGTCGGTCGGGATCTTCCTGCCGGTGTTCGTCGCGGGCACGTGGCTGTCGCTCGGCTCGGTCAACCTCGGCTGGCTGACCGGCCTCAAGGCGCCGACGCTGATCGCGAACTGGATGAACTTCCCGACCGGGATCGGCGAGATCTTCTACTCGCTGGTGAACCTGGTGATCGACGTCGAGGTCTCGCCGTTCGTCACCGTGTTCCGGGCGATCGCGATGGTCGGCCTGTTCGTCTTCGCCGGCCGCCAATGGTGGCTCGCCCGCGGCGGCGGCAACCCGGCGATCCACCGGATGGCGATCGTCCTGCTGGCCGGTGCGATCGTCCCGCCGCCTTCGCTGCCGTGGTATCTGACCTGGGGTTTCGTGGTCCTGTCCGCGTTCGAATGGCGCCGCCGGAACCTCGCGGTCGTCGTCGCGGTGTCGGTGTTCGTGACGCTGGTCTACTACCCGACAGGGGAGCAGGCGCTGTACGACTGGTGGTTCATGGCGGGCGTCGTCGCGGCGAGCGTGTACGCGGCCGCGTCGCTGCTGCGGCCGGATCCACTGGGGATCATCTCGGCCTGGCGGGGGAGGCCGGTGGAGCAGTTCCTGCCTGCCGAGGCTCCTCGCTCCTCCTGACTTTCAGTCCGTGAGGGCCTCCTTCACTACCTTCAGGGTAGGGAAGGAGGCCCTCACGGACTTCTGGCAGAGGCGGCCAGTCCGTGAAGGGCCCCTTCACGGACCCAGAGTCCCTCAAGGAGGCCTTCACGGACATGACCCGGCCATAAAAGTGTATAACGACCTATACGGAACGGCGATGCCGTTGTCGCCGCGGAGCGGCAACAACGGCAAAAAGAAAGGCTCAGGAGGCCCGCCACCCACTCCAGGAGTGGACCAGCGTGCTCACCACGGCATGCGGAGCGGGTTGCGCTTCGTACTGCGGATACTTCTCCCGCAACAGCCGCACCGGCAGCGCCTGCTCGTCGGGATCGGTCAGCACCCGGGCGACACCGTCCGCCCGGGCCCACCACAGTCCGGTCCAGTCCTCGGCATAGTGGTCGGTCAGGAAGCTGACCACCGGGTTCTCCGCGATGTTCTTCAGCCGCCGCAACGCCGTGGTGCTCTTCGGCTTGTGATCGATCGCGAACGCGACCGAGTCGCCTTCGAGGACGAACGTCACCGGCACCAGATGCGGCACGCCGTCCGAGCCCGTCGTCGCGAGCCTGGCTATCCGCTCGCCTTCGAACCGTGACCGGGCTTCCGCAGGCGTCATCCGCATGCCGCGACGGTACCCAGGCGCTAGCCCGAGCGTCGCACGCGGAGCACGTTGTCCGAACGAGTTCCGTGCTGCCCTTCCGGCCCCGGGAAATCGTGCGTGATGAGATCCTGCCGCTCCACGGTCCATTCACCGTCGGCCAGCGCCAGCGTTTCGAGGACTTCGGCGGTCGTCGGGAAGTGGACGTCCTTGTGCGGTGGCTCGTCCATCCACGTCGGCCAGCCCGCGTGGCCCGCGACCACCAGGGTGCCGCCCGGGGCGACGGCCTCGGCGGCGCGGCGGAGTGCCTTGTCCCGTTCGCCGTCCACCTCGACGGGGGAGTGGAAGAACTGCGCGGAGACGAGGTCGAAGCGTCCCTCCGGGAACGACTTCGCCAGGTCGTGACGCTCCCAGACGATGCCTTCGACGCCAGCCGCGGTCGCATGGCCGGCGGCACGTTCGAGCGCGACCTCCGAGATGTCGACGGCGGTGACGCGCCAACCCTGCTGGGCGAGCCAGATGGCGTCGCCGCCTTCGCCGCAGCCGAGATCGAGTGCCGTGCCCGGCGTGAGCGAGGCGACCTCGTTCACCAGGATCGGGTTCGCCTTACCGCTCCAGACCTGCTCTTTGTCGCGGTAGAAGTCTTCCCAGAACTGTTGTGTGGAATCCATGTCCGAAAGATGCCTCCGGTTCGACCGAACACGCAAGTTCCGTTGCCGTTATGGCAAAACTCGGAGGGTGCCCGCGTCCGCGTCGAGAGTGGCCCGCGCACCGAGGGGGATGGTCGGCGACGCGGGGACGTGCCCGACGCCGAATTCCCAGGCCATGGGCACGCCGAGGGGGCCGAGCCGGTCGAGCATCAGGGCTCGGATCGCGTCGGGCTCACCGCAGGACTTCCACGAACCCAGCACGAAGCCGCGGACGCCGTCGAGCCAGCCGGAACGCAGCAGCTGGGTGAGCATCCGATCGATCCGGTACAGGCTCTCGGTGACGTCTTCCAGCACCACGATCGCGTCGCGCGCCGAGCCTTGTTCCGGAGTGCCGAGGCTCGAGGTCAGCAGGGCGAGGTTGCCGCCGACGAGTGTGCCGGTCGCGGTGCCCGGCACCAGCGGTGACGACGTCGGCGACGCGATCGTCCGCACGGATTCCGGCTCGAACAACGAAAGCCGCAGGTGTTCGGCGGCGACCGCGTCGAACAGGGTGGTCGCGGGCATGGGTGAGAACAGCGTCTCCAGTCCCAAGTGGACGTTCACGGCCAGGTGCAGCGCCGTCACGTCGCTCGACCCGGCGAACATCTTGGGCCCGGCCGCCCGCAGCGCCGTCCAGTCGACGAGGTCGAGCATCCGCTGTGAGCCGTAGCCGCCGCGGGCGGCGAGGACGCAGGTCACCCCGGGGTCCAGCCAGGCGCGGGTGAACTCGGCGGCGCGTGCCTCGTCGGAGGCCGACAGGTAGCCGGTGGACGCCGCGCGGACGCACTCGCCGACGTGGACTTCGACGCCCCAGCCGCGGAGGACCGGCAGCGCCTTCTCGATCAGATCCGCCGGGACCGGACCCGCCGGGGCGACCAAGGCGATCGTGTCGCCCGGCCGCGTCTTCGCCGGCCTCATCGGCTCAGCCGGAGCTTCGGCACGCCGGGCGTCGCGAAGCCGAAGACCTGACCGTAGAACGACAACTCCGCTTCGAGCGCGGCCACGATCGTCTCCGCCTTCCGGAAACCGTGCTGCTCGCCCTCGAACCTCAGATAGGCGTGCTCGATGCCGCGTCCCGCCAGCCCGGCCACGAACCGATCCGCCTGCTCCGGCGGGCAGATCTCGTCCTCCAGGCCCTGCAAGAACAACAACGGGCCGGCGAGGGTGCCCGCGTTGTTGATCGGCGACCGGTCCCGGTAGCGCTGTGCGCATTCCGGCAGCGGCCCGACCAGCCCGTCGAGGTAGCGGGACTCGAAGTCGTGCGTCTCGCCGCCGTCACCGGTCCACTGGCCGAGATCGAGGATCGGGTACATCACGGTGCCCGCGCGGTAGGTCGCCGTGGTGGTCAGCGAGGCGGCGGCGGTGTACCCGCCGGCGCTGCCGCCGCGGATCGCCAGCCTGTCGCCGTCGACGGTGCCTTCGGCGGCGAGGGTTTCGGCGACGGTGACACAGTCCGCGACGTCGACGACGCCCCACTGTTCCCGCAGCCGTTCGCGGTAGGCGCGGCCGTATCCGGTCGAGCCGCCGTAGTTCACCGTGACGACGGCGATCCCGCGGCTGGTGAAGTACGCGATCTCGTAGTCGAGCACCGCGCTGTCCCGGCCGGTCGGCCCGCCGTGCGGGTACACGAACAGCGGCGGACGTTCGCCGTCCGGCGCGGCGAAGTCGGCGTTCGCGGGCAGATAGACGAAAGCCGGGATCTGGTCGCCGTCGTCGGTCTTGAAGATCCGCTCCACGGGCGTCGACAGGTAGGCGGGCGACGGCGGTTCGGGCGCCGACGCGAGTTCGGTGACCGTCCCGGCTTCCAGATCGACCTTCACGACGGTGCCTTCGCGGGCGGGGCCTGCCGCGACGCCGACCACGCGGCCTTCGTGGACGGCGAAACCGTTGGTGGACCACGCGGTGAGGTCGGCGGCGGCCGCCACCGGGGTCACTTGCCGCGTCGTCTCGTCGAGGACGGCGAGCTTCCCGGAGGCGATGACGGCGAACCTGCCGTCCCCGAGCGGCGTGAACCAGCGTGCGCCGAGTTTCCACTGCGCACCGCCGATCTCCTGCTCCGACGGCGCGAGGTTCGTGATGGCGCCGTCGAGTCCGACGCGGTGCAGATTCCACCAGCCGTCCGGGTCGAGCAGGGCCAGCAGGCTGTCCGCCGTCTCCCATTCGACCTGGCAGACGGCGATGTCCGCCGCGCCGGCGAGGACGCGATGGGGCCCGAAGGTCCCGTCCTCGCGGAGTTCGGCGACGCACAGTTCCGTGCCGTCCCAAGGCATCGCGGGATGGTTCCAGCCGATCCACGCCGCACGCGTGCCGTCGGGGGAGAGCTGCGGCGCGGTGAGGAAGTGGTGACTGGCCGTCAACACCCGCTCCGGGCCGCCGTCGAGAGGAACGGCGATGAGGTCGCGGGCGATGTCCACGCGCCGGGGACCGGTGCTGCGTTCGCGCACCAGCCACACTTCGCCGGTCCGGCCGGGCCGGAGGTCGCTGTAGCGGATCTGGTGCGGCGTGGCCGGTTCCGGGGTGAGCGGGGTCGTCTCGCCGGTGGTCAGGTCGCGGCGGTAGACGCGCTGATCGGCCCAGTGGGTGAAGATCAGGTCGTCGCCGAGGACGAGCCAGGGGCGGCCGCCGTACTCGTGGACCCGGTTCCGGACGTTCCATGGAGCGGGAAGGACGTCTTCGACCGTGCCGTCGGCGCGGGACCTCACGAGGGTCACGCGGCCGCCCTCACCGGTTCTCGCTTCGGCCCACCACACCTCGTTTCCCGCCGTTCCGAGCCATTGCGCGCTGACTCCCGAGGCCGCGACGTCGGCGGCCGACAGGGGAGACGTCCAGGTGCCGTAAGGGGCGATCTCAACCACAGGGGAAGACTAGGTTCGTCCCTTTGCCGATGACGGCCCGGGGCGCGGCGGTTTCGCCCTTGGCTGAACCTTGGGGCGGCGGATGCCGATCATGGGGCCGTGGCCTAGGGTCAAAGGTGCCATGTCTCGCGTAATCCACGTCTTCCGCCAGCCCGACCGGTTCGTCGCAGGAACCGTCGGTGAGCCCGGCGACCGCACGTTCTACCTCCAGGCGTCCGAAGACGTCCGCACGATCAGTGTGACGATCGAAAAACAGCAGGTCGTGGTCCTGGCCGAAAGGCTCGGCTCGCTGCTGGAAGAGGTCGCCAGCCGGTTCGGCGCGGACGTACCCGACGACGCGCCCGACGAGCTCCTCGACGTCGGCCCCCTCACGGTTCCGGTCGAGGAGGAGTTCCGCGTCGGCACCATGGGTCTCGGCTGGGACGCGGAGAGCAGCGCCGTCGTCATCGAGCTGCTCGCGATGACGGAAGGCGAGGTGGACGAAACGGTCGTTCTGGACGACACCGAAGAAGGCCCGGACGCCGTCCGTGTCTTCCTGAGCCCTGGCGCGGCGCGCGCTTTCGCGGAGCGAGCGGACCGGGTGGTCAACGCCGGTCGCAAGCCGTGCCCGCTGTGTGCCGAACCGCTCGACCCGGCGGGCCACATCTGCCCGCGGCAGAACGGGTACCGGCGCGACGTCGACGTCCTCGAGGACTGACCGGGTGACGGAGACTTCGCGGGAGCTGGTGACGCGCGGCAAGATCGACGTCGAAGGCAGGCTCGTCGACGCCTCCAACGTCACGCTCTTCTGCACGATCGAACTCGACGGCGTCACCGGCAACGTCGTGTACAAACCGGTGTCCGGTGAGCGGCCGTTGTGGGACTTCCCGGACGGGACGCTCGCCGGCCGCGAGGTCGCGACGGCCATGGTCGCCGAAGCCTCCGGGCTCGGCGCGATCCCGCCAACTGTGCTGCGCGACGGGCCGTTCGGGCCCGGCATGGTGCAGCTGTGGATCGAGACCACCGACGAGGAACTGGTCGACGTCCGCTCCCCGGACAACCTGCCGGACGACTGGCGTGTCGTGCTGCACGCACACGATCGCGACGGTGAACCCGCGGTGCTCGCGCACGCGGACCGGCAGGGGATGCGGGAACTCGCCCTGCTCGACATCGTGGTCAACAACACCGACCGCAAGGGCGGTCACGTGCTCGCCGGTGCCGACGGCCGGATCTACGGCGTCGACCACGGCATCTGCCTGCACACCGACCCGAAGCTGAGGACGGTGCTCTGGGGCTGGATCGGTGAGCGGCTGACCGAGGCCGAGGTCGGCAGGCTTCGTGGTCTGCGCGAGCGGCTGGACGGCGAACTCGGCGACGCGCTCGGCGAGCACCTCACCGGTTTCGAGATCCGCGCGCTGGCCGAGCGCACCGACCTGCTCCTGGCGGAGGGTGTCTTCCCGGAGCCCGGCGACGACTGGCGCGCCATCCCGTGGCCGCTGTTCTGAAGGTGCTGGACGATCAGGCCCGCGCACGCCTGATCGAGCGATTCGGTGACGACGTCACGACCTGGTGCGACGAACTGCCCGCGCTCGTGGCGCGGCTGGCGGCGCGATGGGGGCTCACCGTCGTCGACGCGAAGCCGGGCAACACCGGCCGGACCCTGATCTGTGCCGGGGAAGACGGCGTCAAGAAGGTCCTCAAACTCACCCCGGATCACACGATCGCCGAGTCCGAGGCCGCCGCGCTCCGCGCGTGGGACGGCTGTTCGCGGGTCGTACAGGTGCTTGCCACCGAACTCGCCGACGGGGCGATCCTGCTCGAGGGCATCGATCCCGGCACGCAGTTGCTGGAGGCGGGGGTGAACGTGCGGTGGGCGGAGGTCGGCGATCTGCTGACCCAGATCCATGCGGTGACTCCGCCATCAGGCTTCTCGACGCTGGAAGACCGGGTCGCCTTCATGTACGGCCTCGCCGAGCGAGGGCTGCGCGGATCGGTGGCCGAGTCCACGTTGTCGCTGGAGACGCTCGATCGCGCCCGGCTGCGGGCGCTGGCTCTCGCGACGGCTGGGGGAGAGACCGCGATCGTGCACGGCGACCTGCATCCGGGCAACGTCCTCGACGGCGGGCCCGGACGGGGCGCGGTCGCGATCGATCCGCGGCCGAGCGTCGGTGACCCGTCTTTCGATCTGGCGGACTGGGTCACGCTGCCGATGAAAGAAGGGGGCACGCTCGAAGACGGCTTCGACGCGATCGCCCCGCACCTTCCCGGATTCGACGCGGGCCGAGTGCGCGCGTGGTGTGTCGCACTCGCGCCGCTGTTCGTGATGCGCCCGCTCGAACGGGGTGAGCGGACCCCGTTCGTCGAAGCGATGCTGTCATTCTGCCGGTGAACCCGAGTCCGCGATCGACGTCGGCAGGGCAGCGGATGGCCGCCCGACCGGCGTGGCGGGGAGACGCCGGCCGCGTGCCCCGATAGCGTCGATCGCCGTGCGCTCCCATTCGTACGACGACGTGCTGTCCGGTCCGCGCAAGCGGAAGATCCCCGAGGTGCCCGCCGAACCCGGGCTCGTGGTCGAAGACCCGGCCAGCGGCTACTGCGGTGCCGTGGTGAAGATCGAGTACGGCAACGTCGTCCTCGAAGACCGGCACGGCAAGCACCGCGTGTTCCCGCTGAACCCCGCGGGTTTCCTGCTCGAAGGCAAACCGGTCACGCTGGTGCCCGCGAAGGCGGCCCCGAAGACTCCGGCCAGGCGGATCTCCGCGTCCGGGTCGGTCCAGGTCCAAGGGCTCAAGGCCCGGGTCGCCCGCGATTCGCGCATCTGGGTGGAGGGCAAGCACGACGCCGAACTCGTCGAACGGGTCTGGGGACACGACCTGCGGGTCGAGGGCGTGGTGGTGGAACCACTCGATGGTGTGGACGTGCTCGCCGATCGCATCGACGAATTCGGCACCGGAACCGGCAGGCGCCTCGGTGTGCTGGTGGACCATCTGGTCGCGGGCAGCAAGGAATCCCGGATCGTCGACGGAATCCGCGACGAGAACGTGCTGATCACCGGGCATCCGTACATCGACATCTGGGAGGCCGTGAAACCCGCGGTCGTCGGCATCCGCGGCTGGCCGAAGATCCCGCGTGGCACGGAGTGGAAACAGGGTGTCTGCGACGCGCTCGGCTGGGGCGAGCCGTGGGAGGGCTGGCAGCGCGTCCTGGCGGCGGTCGGCAGCTACCGGGATTTGGAGACGCCGCTGATCGGAGCGGTGGAGCGGCTCATCGACTTCGTCTCCGACCCGGGCGATGAGTCCTGAATGACCGGTTTGCGCGAGGTCACTCAAGGTCACGCGTCGGTCACGTCGGTTTCGCTTCTTCGGTATGAATCGGCGCGATCTGGGAGCATGAACGCATGACAGGCGCTCTCATCTGGCTGATCGCCGGGATCCTCTTGATCATCGCCGAGCTGCTCTCGGGTGACCTGTTCCTGCTCATGGTCGGCGCGGGAGCCCTGTTCGGGGCAGGCTCCGCCGCACTGACCGGGAACCCGTTCATCGACGTCGCGGTGTTCGCCGTCGCCTCGGTCGGGATGCTCGCCCTCGTCCGGCCCGCCCTCAAACGCCGGTTCCTCGCGGGGCCGGACATCAAGACCAACACCGACGCGCTGATCGGCGCGCGAGCGGTAGTAGTGTCCACAGTGGACGTCGAAGCCGGGCAGGTGAAGCTGGCGGGTGACGTCTGGTCGGCCCGGGCCATGACCGAAGGGGAACCGATCGCCCCGGGGACATCGGTGACGGTCGTCGAGATCTCGGGCGCCACGGCGGTCGTCTCCGCCGAGCTGTGAGCCGGACGGCCGAACAGCAAAGGGTTTCTACGTAAGGGGAAGGTAGTTGTCAGAAACAGTGGTGTTCATCGTCGTCGGATTGCTCGCGTTGTTCGTGGTCGTCGTCGTGGTCAAGGCGATCATGGTGGTGCCGCAGGCGCAGTCCGCTGTGATCGAACGGCTGGGCCGGTTCCGGACGGTGGCTTCTCCCGGCCTGACGTTTCTGGTGCCCTTCCTGGACAAGGTGCGGGCGCGGATCGACCTCCGCGAGCAGGTCGTCTCGTTCCCGCCCCAGCCCGTGATCACCGAGGACAACCTGACCGTGTCGATCGACACGGTCGTGTACTTCCAGGTGACCGACTCGCGCGCGGCGGTCTACGAGATCTCGAACTACATCGTCGGTGTCGAGCAGCTGACCACCACGACACTGCGTAACGTCGTCGGTGGCATGAGCCTCGAGCAGACGCTGACCTCGCGTGACTCGATCAACAGCCAGCTTCGCGGGGTGCTCGACGAGGCCACCGGCCGCTGGGGCATCCGCGTCGCCCGCGTCGAGCTGAAGGCGATCGACCCGCCGCCCTCCATCCAGGACTCGATGGAGAAGCAGATGCGTGCCGACCGTGAGAAGCGCGCGATGATCCTGACCGCCGAAGGTCAGCGTGAATCGGCGATCAAGACCGCGGAAGGTCAGAAGCAGAGCCAGATCCTCGCGGCCGAAGGTGCCAAGCAGGCCGCGATCCTGGGCGCGGAGGCCGAGCGGCAATCGCGGATCCTGCGGGCGCAGGGTGAACGTGCCGCCCGGTACCTTCAGGCGCAGGGTCAGGCGAAGGCCATCGAGAAGGTCTTCGCGGCGATCAAGGCCGGGCGTCCCACACCCGAGGTCTTGGCGTACCAGTACCTGCAGACCCTGCCGCAGCTGGCGCAGGGCGACGCGAACAAGGTCTGGATGATCCCGAGCGACTACGGCAAGGCCCTGGAAGGCTTCGCCCGCGCGCTCGGCGCCCCCGGCGACGACGGCGTGTTCCGCTACGAACCGCCGAAGGAAGACCCGGTCGAGAAGCCGGACCTGGAAGACGAAGAGGTCCAGGGCTGGTTCGACACCTCCAGCGACCCGAAGGTCGCCGAGGCCGTCGCGGCCGCGGAAGCCGTGGCACGCAAGGAAGTTCCGGCGCTGGGTGTCGCGACGCCGCGACAGGAGCCGCCCGCTCCGCGTCAGGTCGCTCCCGAGCCGGAGGCCGCATCGGAGCCTCAGGTTCCGCCGCCCTCCCGGTTGCCGCAGCCGCAGCCGCCCGCCGGACCGCAGGGTGGTCCGTACCAGGGGCCGCCGTCGCAGGGGCCGTTCCCGCAACAGGGCCCGTTCGGTGGGCCGCAGGGCGGTCCGCCGCAGCACTGAGTCAGGTGAAGGAAGAGGGCCGTCCCGATCGGGGGCGGCCCTCTTCGTTTGCCTTTGGGGTTTTCGGGCAGTGTGTGGAGAGGGCCTTAGGTCCGGTCCGTGAAGGCCTCCTTGAGGGACCCTGGGTCCCTCAAGGAGGCCTTCACGGACTTGATAATCGCCACGTTCGCGCCACAGGCACCAGCGGTCACAGAGGCTGCGTGTGAAGGCCCCTTCCCGAGTACATGCTCGGGGATTTGGGCATCGTGCAGGCGGGTAATTCGGTTGGTCCACTGCTTGGGCGACAGGCTATCTGTCGCGCAGTGCGACTTGTCAGGCTTTAAAGCTGACGTGGGGTTCGGCCGTGGAGAAAATCCGAACGTGACCCCAATCTCCAGCGACTTCGTAGTAGCCGTTGTGGTGTTGGAAGCTGTCGATGTTGCCGAGGTCTTCCTCGCCGGTGGCGTCGCGGTAGGTCTGGGTTGATCGCGTGACCCAGTCGGTTTTCGTCGCGCCAGGGATGGTGAGCACGGCGTCCACGTAGCAGTGCTGCTCGTCGGCCTGCGGCTCGTGGTAGCGCGGATGCGCGGGAGTGAGGACAAGGTCCAGCTTGAAGGCCAGGAAGACGGGGGTTTCGTCGATAGCGAGGACGTAGCTGTCTTCGAGGAAGACGTGCGCGAGCTCGGCGAAGTCGGTGTAGTTCTTCATGCGCTCATTTGTCCCAGGTGATCGGTGTGTGGTTGCCGGGGCTCTTCCTGCTCACCGGGTTGCCGTGTGGGTCGGTGCGGACCCCGTCCTCGTTGCGCAGCTCGACGTGAGGGTTCTCGCTGCCCGGAGCCCGGTTGCTGCCTTCCTTGATCGTCATTCGGACGATGCCGTTGTCATCGACGTACTTCGCCGGACCGGTCGGGGTTTGCTGCTTCTGCCAGCCCTGCGCATCGGCATACCGTGCCAGATCGGACGCCTTCGGAGGCGCACCGTTCGGGTCGAAGTACTCGGATAGCTTCGCCTTGACCGGAGGTGCCCCGCCTGCGTCGGGTTTCTCCCCGGCGCGGGCGTTCTTGAGGAACTTGGCTGCTGCCCCGCCAAGGAGCAGGCCGCCGACGATCTGGCCGCTGGCCCTGCCAGGGTGATCGGCCCAGTCGTTCCAGCCGATGACCTGCTTGCCGAACTCCACCGGGTGTGTGACGTTGTGCCACGCCGCCGAGGCGATATCAGTGATCCCGTCATGATCGGGGTTACCGGGGTCCCCGATGGCGTAAACGAGATTCCATATCCCCTCGGCAGAACCCGAGAAGGCGTTCCAGGCGCCTTCGCCGAAGTCGGCGAAGAAACCGCCTACGTCGTCGAGCCAGTCCGAGGCCGTTGGCGCACCGCCGGCCTCGTCGGAGATGGTCGTGGCCGCGCGATCTCCGGCTTCGGTGAGTTGCTGGCGCGCGCGGTTGAGAGTGTCGCGCGCTGCTTGCCGGGTTGCTTCGCCAGGGTCGGAGAACGGTGCGACCGCGACGCGTGTCGGGTCGCCATTCGCCGCACGTTGTTGGTTCTGGGCGTCCGCATTGGCGACGTTGCGGTCATATTGGGCCTTCGCGTTGGCAGTCGCTGCCTGCCCCTGGTCCCACATGCGGACAGCCTCACTGGCCTGCCCCTGTGCCCACCGCAAGGTCTGAGCATAGGCAGACAGCCCCTCGGCCACCGCGTCGAACGAATCGGACGCAGCCAGCCACTTAGGCGGCTCATAGCTGAACTTGTCGTGGAACTTCGTCGCGGCCGGCCCGGTCCACGAGCCGGTATCGATCCGGCGGAGGCCGTCACCAACCTGCCCGGTTGCCTCGCGCCGCCCGTGCAGTACCCGGGCGTTCTCCTCGATCGCTCCCGGATCGCCGGGCACCAGGGCACGCGGATCCGATGTCTCACCAAGCTCAGCCATCAGTCCTCGACCGCCGCCTCGCCAGGGTCTACGCGCAGTTTCTCTGC
Organism: Amycolatopsis sp. NPDC052450; assembly: GCF_044547565.1. Classification (NCBI taxonomy): domain Bacteria; kingdom Bacillati; phylum Actinomycetota; class Actinomycetes; order Pseudonocardiales; family Pseudonocardiaceae; genus Amycolatopsis; species Amycolatopsis sp. NPDC052450. Next base: position 165,350 of record NZ_JBIUAQ010000008.1, read on the forward strand.
CGCGGCCGCATCGGTGCCGCGGTAAGCCTCGGCGACGTGCTTGAGGCAATCGCCGATGACCTCGGCATCCTCGGTCAGAGTGTCGAGCCCCTGACTCCACCGCGCGCAGTAGTCCGCGAGAGCGCTGTGCACCCCGGAGTGCCCATAGAGGGCAGCGTCGCCACACAAACCCCGCAGCGCGAAGGATTGCTGGTCATGGACGCTTTGGGCGATTCCCTTCGCGGCGCCTTCAAGCACCTCGATGTCAACGTGGAAGCCTGGTCCGTCCAAGCTCACCGCACGCGCTCCTGCTGTTCGCCCGCCTTGCTGGAGTGGTGCTCATTTCGGCGGCGCACCGCCGCGAGAATCTTGGGCGGAACCATCCGATTCAGAATGGGCATCCGATGGTCGTCGTCTGGATCCAGCATCACGCCGATGCCGACCGGTAGCTGTTCGAGAAGATCAGCACCGGTGGTCGCGTACAGGCCGCAGTCTCCGTAGTGCGCGGCGAGCCGTTGCGGTGTGGAGAACACGAACGTCCACCTCCCGCGTCCTTCGACCTCGACCACCTCGACACCTGGCCGAGCAGGACGGCGGCCACACACCATGGCTCGGGCAAAGACCAGATCGAACTCGTCAAGGCTTCGTTTCCCAGACCGGACTGCCTGCGCGCACGCGGCCACGGCAGCCTCGTCTCCGATAGCCCCCTCAGCCATGCCCGCAAGTGTACAGCGAACTGCAAGCAAGCGGTCACTGTTCGTGACTACTGCGTGAGGTCTGTATCGCCTCATGCACTGGCTCTAACGAATTCGTTCTCCGGGCGACGAGACTCCGGTCGTCACTGGACCTCGACCCCGGTCGAGGTTGCAGGGTGACTCCATGGACTCATCGGTTTTCGCGATACAGGGCTTCCTCGCCGAGCCACGCCTGCCTGCCAGCGTCGCCACCGTCACGGGCCGCGGGAAGCCGGCGCTGGCGATGATGTGGTTCGTGGCCGAGGAGGGCAGGCTGTGGTTCCACACCCCGGTGCCCGACGGCCCGCCGTCCCCGTTCTTGGCCGCGGCTCGCGACAACCGGGAGGTCGCTGTCATGGTCGCGACCTTCGCTCCGCCCGATGACGTCCGTCAGGTGCGGATGACCGGGCCGGCCAGGCTGGAGGCCAAGGACGTGGGCCGGATCCGCCGCATCTACGAGCGCTACGTTCCCGCCTGGTCGCGGTCCTGGGCGGAGCATGCCGCGTCGCCTGACGCGCGGCTGTGGTCGATGTCCCCTGACCGGGGTATGGCCGTGGCCTACCCCGGTCTGGAGAACCGCCCGGTGTTCCGTTGGTCGAGCGCGGCGGACGGGCCGTTCAGCTTCTGATGAAGTCGAGCGTCCGGTACTCGTCGACCACGGCGGCGAGTTCGGCGATGCGGGCCTGCCCGGCGTCGACGAGTCGTTGCCCGGCGCGTGACCACTGCCCGAGGTCGGAGGACATCGGCGGGATCTCGGCCAGGATCTCCGCGCTTTCGGCGAGGCTGAGCCCGACCCGCTGGGCGGCGACCGCGAGCCGGATCCGGCAGATGGCGTCGATCGTGAACCGGCGCGCGTTGCCGGCGGTGCGTTCGGCGGTGATCACGCGGTAGCGCTCGTAGTAGCGGACGGCGTTGGCCGAGACCCCGGCCTTGCTCGCGACCTCGCTGACGGTCAGCCGGGCTTCCGCCAGGGATCGTGCCGGCGTTGTCATGCCGCGCTCCGTACCGTGATGGGTTCCGCCGCCGGAGTCGGTTCGGTCCGCAGCCTGACCACCAGGGCGAGCACCATGACCGCGAGGACACCGACGAGAGTCAGACGATACGCGTCGACGATCTCCCCGGTGAGCGCCGAGCCCACCGACCGATCGCTCAAAGCGGCGAGACCCTGCCCGGCGGTGACGGTCGCGATCAGCCCGGTGAACACCGCGCTCACCACCGCCGTGCCGACCGCGCTCGCGATGGTGCTGGACAAGGGAAGGATCGCGGAACCGGACGCGAGGTCCGGGCCGCGCAGGTTCCGGCCCGCGCTCACGATGGTGGGCATCATGATCGCCCCCGTGCCCGCCCCTTGGAGCACTCCCAAGATCGCCAGCACCGGGTAAGGCGTGTCCGGTGTCAGGACGAGGATGGTCAGGGCGGTCGAGATGATCGCGAGACTCAGTCCGCTCCCGACGACGATCCGCGGGCCGAAGCGTTCCAATACGCGGGCGGCGAACTGGATGGTGAGGCCCATCCCGATCGTGCCCGGCACCATCATCAGCGCGCTGATCATCGCCGAATCGCCGCGCATCACCTGAATGTAGGCGGGCATCAGCAGCATCGAGCCGAAGTACGGCCCGGCGTACAGGATGAGGACCGCGGTGTTGCGCCCGAACGTCCGGTCGCGCAGCAGCCGGACGTTCAGCAGCGGTGCGTGATGCCTCCACGACCTTCGGATGAACACGGCCATGAGCGCGACCCCGGCGGCGACGATCGCCGCCCGGACGTTCATGCCGACCGTCTCTTCGCTGAATCCGTACGCCACCGCGACCACGCCGGGGACGAGCAGGAGGCCGCCGGCGAAATCGATCGGAGCGCGTTCCTCCGACGGGGTGTCGGCGGGCACCCAGCGCAGCACGCCGGCGACGCCGAGCAGGGCGGGTGGAACGGTGATGAAGAACAGCGCCCGCCACGACAAGCTGTCCAGCAGGAGCCCGCCGAGCATCGGGCCGAGGATCGGCCCGATCAGCAGGGGCAGACCGGTGATCGTGGTCATCCGGCTCCGGCGTTCCGGGGCCACCGCGCCGAAACCGATGGTCATCCCCAGCGGATTGATGAGGCCGCCGGCGAGGCCCTGCACCGCCCGTGCGGCGATCAGCCAGCCAAGATCGCCGGCGGCGCCGGCGGCCGCGGACGCCGCCGCGAACACGAGCAGTGCGACCAGGTACACCCGGCGCGCTCCCCAGCGTTGCGCGAAAGTCGCCGCCAGCGGCATCGCCGCGACCATGCCGAGCGCGTACGCGGTCGCGATCCACTGGATCGTGGTGAGCGACGCGGAGAAGGTCGTCATGAACCGCGGCAGCGCGACGGCGACGATCGTGGTGTCGAGCACGGCCATCAGCCCGCCGAGCGCGATCACCGCGGCGATGCGCAGTTCTTGTCCGGTCAGGCGGTTCATGCCGCACTCGCCTGAGCCGCGACGCGTCCGGCGCGCAGGGTGCGGGCCCACCAGCCCAGTTCGGTCATCGTCGCGACCAACGCGCCGCGCTCGCCTTCGGTGCCTTCGTACCCGTTCGGGCCCAGGCGGGTCCAGGGAGCGTTCAGCAGCACCGCGTCGCGGATGGTGGTGGCCCGCAGTTCCGGGAAGATCAGCCGCAGCTGCTCGATCGCGCGGATACCGCCCGAACCGGCGCCGTAGCCGACGAACGCGACGGGTTTGTACGCCCATTCGGTGAAGTGCCAGTCGATCGCGTTCTTCAGCGCCGCCGGGAAACTGTGGTTGTACTCCGGGGTGACGACGAGGTAGGCGTCGGCCGCGCGCAGCCTGTCGCTGATCACCGTCTCGGTCCCGCCGGGTTGTGTTCCCTGCAAGGGCAGATCGATGTCGGCGAGGTCGATGGGGTCGACCTCCAGTCCGTCGATCGCGGCGAGTTCGGTCAGCAGCCAGCTCGTGATGGCGTCGGCGAATCGTTCGTGCCGGACGCTGCCGATGATCACAGCGAGGCGGAGGGGGGACTGGGTGGTGTTTTCCGTGGTCATGCCGAAGACGCTAAAAGCTCGTCCATAGGCGAACTCAAGCTCTTGCGGCCCTGATCACGAACCCTGGACCTCTATTTAAGTAGAGGTTGTAAGGACAGGTTTTGTGATAAGCCTTCGGTCATGGACGACTTCGGCGCTGACCCGGATGGCCTGGCGAAATGGGGCGACGCCTGGCGCTCTTGGCGCGCAGATGTTCCTCTCCGTCAAAGGGGCCGGGATTGACACGTAGGAAATCTCCTACGTATGGTGGCGGCATGAACATCGACCGCGTGCAGTTCCTCACCGTTCCGGTCGCCGATCAGGCCAAGGCGCGCGACTTCTACGTCGGCAAGCTCGGTTTCGACCTGATCGTCGACGTCAGCGGCCCGCACGGCCCGTTCGTCATGGTCGGCCCCAAGGGGGCGGAGACCGGCATCGTCCTGGTCGATCGCGCCGTCGGCGGGCTCGACCATCAGGCGCGCGTGCATTTCCAGCTGAGCACCGCCGACGTCGACGCCGACATCGCCGAGCTTCGTGCCCACGGCATCGAGGTCGACGACGCGGAGGAGATGCCGTGGGGCCGCGTGACCTCGTTGAAGGATCCCGACGGCAACGCGATGGGATTGCTCGAATCGTCCGGCTACGGCAACTGGCCGCGCTAGTGCCGGTCAACGACGACGTCTTCGCTGCGCTCGCCAACCCGGCCCGCCGCGAGGTGCTGGGCATCCTCCTCGACGGCCCACGGGCGGCGGGGGAGATCGCCGAACGCTTCGACATGCGGCGGCCCAGCCTGTCGGAACACCTTCGGGTGCTGCGTGAGGCCGGCCTCGTCCGGGAGGAGCGGCAGGGCCGCAACCGCGTCTACTCTCTCGAGGCCGCTCCGCTGCGAGAGGTCTCCGACTGGCTTTCGCCCTACGAGCGCTACTGGCGCGGCAAGCTGGGCAACCTGCGCGACCTGCTGGACGGGGAGGAGTTCTGAACGACGAAGATCCGACGGCCGTTCATGTCGATCAGTTCCTGGCGCATCCGCCGCGCAAGGTGTGGCGCGCGCTGACCGAACCGCAGCTGCTCGAACGCTGGCTCCGGATGCCGAACGACATCAAACCCGTTGTGGGACACCGGTTCGAACTGCTCGCGGATCCCGTTCCCGCCGCCGGATTCGAAGGCGGTCCGGTCGCCTGCGAGGTACTGGCCGTCGAGCCGGAACGGTTGCTGAGCATCAGCTGGGGTCCGGAGTGGACGGTCACCTGGCGGCTCGCGCCGGAGGGCTGCGGGACCAGGTTGTTCCTCAGCCACGAGGGCTTCGATCCCGACGACGAGTTCCAGCGGATGTCACGCCAGATCATGGGCGGCGGCTGGCGCACCGGGGTTCCGAAGGCGCTGGCGCGTGTGCTGGACGAGATGGCGGACTAGAGGGCGCTCGCCGGCGGTCCGGTACCTGCTGGAATCTGACCTCGGCTCAGTGGCGCGGGTGAGTGGGGAAGATTCGGGACGTTCAACGTCCCGAATCTCCCATCGTCGATCCCGAGACTCGAGTCGCCGGACAGGCTCTCGACAGCGGGTCTAGGATCCCCGCTGTGACGGACGAGAAACCGCTCCGAGCCGATGCCCGCCGTAATCGCACACGGGTGTTGGAGGCTGCGGAGCGCGTCTTCACGGCCAAAGGCACCAGTGCGCCGACAGAGGAAGTCGCCCGCGAAGCAGGCGTCGGAGTCGGCACCGTGTTTCGGCACTTTCCAACGAAAGAGGCGCTTCTGGAGGCGGTGCTCTTCGCGCGCCTTCACCGCTTCGTCGATGAAGCGGAGGCCACGGTGGCCGCCGACTCACCCGACCCGGGCGCCGCGTTCTTCGGGTTCCTGACCGGCTGGATCGAGATGTCGGGTGCCAAGAACGCCTACTTCGAAGCCCTGTCGGCGGCCGGAGTCAGCGTTCCGTCGGCAGGGTCGGTCATCGGCGTCCGCCTGAAGGACGCGCTCGGTGTACTGCTGAGCCGGGCGCAGGACACCGGCGATGTCCGCAAGGATCTCGGCGTCGACGAACTGATCCCGGTGATCATCGGAACGGCGAAGGCGGCGGAGCATGCCGGACCCGAGTTTCGGGCCCGGACGATCTGCATCCTCTTCGACGGGCTTCGGCCGCGTCAGGCGTAGGGGTCCATCGCCGGCCGCTTCGGCGCGAGCTCGTCGCCCGAGGACTCGCCACGCAGCCTGCGCTTGATCCACGGGACAGCGTGCTCCTTGCCCCACTGGAGGTTCTCGGAGCGTCGCGCCTGCGGGCTCAGTAGCGGGCGCGGTCCGAGTTCGGCGGGGGCCAGCTTGTGCGGTTCGCCGAGCGCGTCGAGGACGGCGATGGCGATCTCGTTGTGCCCCAACGAGTTCAGGTGCAGGCGGTCCGGTGCCCACAGCCGCCTGTCCCGCAGTTGCCGCATCGCCCACATGTCCACCAGCAGTGCCCCGTGCCGCGCGGCGATACCGCGGACGTGCTCGTTGTAGATCGCGACGCGGCCGCGGATCCTGCGGAACAACGCGTCCTCGACCCCGTCGACACCGGTGAAGAGGACGACCCGCGCACCCGTGGCCACGACCTTGCCGACGGCGGCGTCGTAGTCGTCGATGAGGGCGTCGATGTCGACCTTCGGCCGCATCAGGTCGTTGCCGCCGGCGTACAGCGTCACGAGGTCCGGGTTCAGCGCGAGCGCCGGGTCGAGCTGCTCGGCGAGGACCTGCCCGAGGAGTTTGCCGCGGATCGCGAGGTTCGCGTAGCGGAAGTCCTGGTAATTGGCCGCGAGAGTGGCGGCGACGCGGTCTGCCCAGCCGCGGACGCCGTTGGGCGAGGACGGGTCATCGTCGCCGACACCCTCGGTGAAGGAGTCCCCGAGGGTGACTAAGCGCTTGCTTATCGCGGAGGACATGGGCCGGTCTCCTCGAATAGTGATGGCATACCCGGATGTTACCCAGACGGGCGCGGTGGGCCGGGCGCACCCTCCTCGGCGGACGCTAGTTGACAAGTCTCATAGGTGACCTGTCTACTAGTGGAATGGTTCTTTCCCGCCTCATCCTGGGGTTACTCGCCCTCTCACCCATGACCGGCTACGACCTCAAACGCCATTTCGACTCGACGGTCGGGCACTTCTGGGCGGCGGACAAGGCGCAGATCTATCGCACCCTCGCCCAGCTCGTCACCGACGGGCTCGCCGATGTCGAGAAGGTCGCCGGTTCCGGAGCGCCGGACCGGCAGGAACACCGCATCACCGCCGCGGGGCGGACGGCTCTCGCCGAGTGGCTGGCGAGTGAGCCCGAGCGTCACGTCGAGCGCGATCCGTTCCTCGCGCGGGTGTTCTTCGGCGCGGACCTCGGCGACGACGCCTTCCGCTCACTTTTGGCGGGACATCGCGAGGCGACCCGAGCCAGGCTGGAGCGGTTCGAACGGACCCGGGCCGAGTCACCGGCATCCGACCGCGCGTCCCGGCTGCGACTGTCCACGTTGGACAATGGGATCGCGCATCTGCGCGTCGAACTGGCCTGGCTCGACGCTGTCGAGGAGGAGCTCGCGTGAGCGCGTTCCCCGAAGTGCACTCCGCCGGGACGGACGCGACAAAGCGGCCCCTGGTGCTGGTGCACGGCGGCAACGCCGCGAACTGGATGTGGGAACCGCAGCTGTCCGCGTTCGGCGACCGCACCGTGCTCACGCCGGATCTGCCGGGCTTCGGCGAGCGGGTCGGCGAGGACTGGCCTGGACTGAACGCGGTGGCGGACGACGTCGTCGCGAGGGTGTCCGGTCACGGGGTCACCGGTCCCTTCGATCTCGTCGGGCTTTCCCTCGGAGCCCTCACAACGTTGCGTGTGCTGGCGCGGCATCCGGACCGGGTGGGTTCGGCGTTCCTGACCAGCGCGCCGCTCGTGCCCGCCGGTGCCGGGATGCGGCTGTACTGCAAGATGCAGCTCGCCTTGCTGCACACCCGCTGGTTCTGGCGTGCTCAAGCCTCGGTTTTCGGACTCCCCGCGGACTCACGCGCCCGGTATGTCGAGCACGGTCTTTCGGTGCGCCGGGAGACCGAGTCCGCGATGGTCGCCGAAGTGTGCGCGGGTGGGGTTCCCGCGCAAGTACGCCGCTATCGGGGCCCCTTGCTCGCGATCGCGGGGGAGAAGGATTCCGCGGCGGTGCGGCGATCCCTGGCGGACATCGCGCGGGTCGCACCCCAGACAAGTTCCCGGGTGGCGCCGGGGATGCACCACATCTGGAATGTGGAGGACCCGGAACTGTTCAACGGTGTACTGCGCACGTGGCTCGAGGGAGCCGTCGATCCGCGTCTGGAGAGTTGACCGCCTGGACCAGCGCGGTCCCTGTTGCCCGCCGAAGCCCAGCGGTATGGTCAGGCGAAAGCGACCTCGGTGGGAGCTAATTTGCTGGACATCATCGGTCTGAGTGAAATCGACGTCGAGGTCTACGACGCGTTCGCCGGAACCGGTTCGATGACCGTCGCCGAAATCCGGCGGCGAACCGGGTTGCCCGAGCAGCGGCTGCTCCCGGTTCTGCGCTCGCTGACCGAAAAAGGGTTGCTCACCGGGCTGCCCGGTCCGGCGGAGGCGTATTCGGCGGTGCGACCGGAGATCGCGCTGGAGGCGATGCTCCGGCAGAAGGAGCGGGAACTCGCGAGTGCGCGGCTGGTCGCCGACCGGTTGCGCGAGCGCTACCGGGCGACGGCCGGCGAACGGCCGGTCGACCTCATCGAGGTGGTCCACGGGGACGAACTCATCGCCGACCGGGCCGATCAGCTGCTGCGCTCGGCCGAGCAGGAGGTCGCTTTCGTCAACAAGCCGCCTTACGCGCAACCGCCGAGTGTGCTGCACCCCGCCGAACGTGACCTGCTCAACCGGGGTGTCCGGTTCCGCGGGGTCTACGAGCGCAGTGCGCTGGAATTGCACGACCTGTCGTCCGACATCGAGGCGGGTCTCGCCCTCGGCGAGGAGGCCCGCGTGGTCACCGCCGCCCCGCTGAAGATGATCGTGGTCGACCGGCGACTCGGGCTGGTGCCGCTGCGTTCCGATCTCCCCGAGGTCGGCACGGCACTGGTGATCCACCCGTGCGCGCTGCTCGACGCGCTCAGCGCGGTCTTCGCTTTCCTTTGGCAGACCGGACTTCCGCTGCACATGCCCGGTTCCGTCGAGCAGGCGGACGTCGCACCGTCCGACGACGCCCGCCTGCTCGCGCTACTCACCACCGGCCTGCCCGACCGAAGCATCGCCAAGCAGCTCGGCATGAGCTACCGGACGTTCCAGCGACGCCTCCGCGACCTCATGACCGCACTGGGCGCGACCACCCGGTTCCAAGCCGGGCTTCAAGTCGCCACCCGGGGCTGGGTCACCTTGCCGGTGACCCGGCCCACGCGTGAGGACGACGTCATCGAAGACGAGGGTTCGCCTTCGCCACGTCCGTGAGCGCATAGGCCCGCTGGACCGTCTGCGTCACGGTGTTGCCGGAGCCGTCCCGTGCGTCCGAGCGCAGCCAGACGGACCCGTCGGTCGCCGCGAGCCGCGGGTGAGTCACCGTCACCGACCAAAGGCCGCTCCCGTTCGGACGGACGTTCGCCGCCGTCCAAGTGCGTCCGCCGTCCGTCGACGCCGAGACCCGCAGCTGCGTCACCGGCCCGCCGCCACGCGCGCCGCTGTGCGACCCGGCGAACACGTCGAAGGTGAACGGGTGCCCTGCCGGTGCGCGGCCGCCGAGATCCAGCGGCAGCCGGTGATCCAGCTGGATGAGCGGCTGGAAGGAACACGCGTTGCCCGATTCGTAGCAGGTGAACCCGAGCGGTGACGCGGCCTCGGACCGGGCCGAGGCGAACGTCCACGACGTGTCGGTCCGCGGGGCGTTCTGGAACAGCACTCCGCTCGGGACACCGACCTGCGCCTGGCCGGGCATCACGTCGGTCACGTCCAGCCGGTACGTGGCGGGAGTGGGCGCGAGCCGGAACACCGGGAGAAGGGCGAGCGGATCGTCCACATTGGATCGCGGGATCTCTTTCCCGTCCTTGGACAACCGCACCGTGGTCGCCACGAAGTACCGCGCGTTCTCGTACGGATTCGTGTAGTGCCCGCCCGAACCCACACCGCTCGCACCGTCCATCCACTGCGCCGCGGGGACGAAGAGGTCAGGGTCCGCGCCGCCCCGGCACATCGAGCACAGCACCGCCCAGCCACGGGCCGTCGCCGGGTAGCGAGCCGGATGGTCCGACGGCAGTTCGATCGACCCGCCGCGCAGTGGCGCGCGGAACCAGCTCTCGTCCGGCCTCGACCGCTCGCCCGCGCGGTAGATGTTCTGCGCGTTCATGGACAGCGCGGCGCGACGGCCCGCTGCGTCGGTACCGGACAGGGTGACCACCCGTTTCCAGATCAGCCGATCGTCCGCCGGGCCGGTGTACTCGGTCCACGCGCCCGGCACCGGGATCTTCGTGCCCTGCACCACTTGCGTCTTCCACAGCCCGGTCGGGAAGGCGTACCAGTTCTTCTGCGCGCTCAGTGCGGGTTTTTCGGCTTGGTAGGCGGTTTTCGTGGCGACCAAGGACTTCTGGTCGACACGCCGGACGAGCTCCTTCGGCACCCCGTTGGCGTCGAGGTAGCTGAGGTTGTACATCGCGTCCGGAGCCGCGCGCACCAGCAACCGCACCGAAACCGCGCCGGCGGTCCGCAGCGTCTCGCCTTCGTCCCAGCCGAGGGACAGGGTCGGCACCACCGAACTGCTGAGCCCCGGAACACTCAGCGAACCCGGCGAACCGGCGTAAGGGATCATGGCGGCCCCGCCCGCGGCGGCCACCGCGCGTGCCGCGTTCGCGATATCGGCGGAGACGTCGCCCACCGGGTTCGGTGACCCGGCTTGGACCGGGATCCGCACCAGGACGGCCTTCCCCCGTACGTCGATACCCGCGAGATCACTCGCGCCACCCGCGCCGCCGAAGACGACCGGCAGTGTTCGTTCACCAGGTGACTTCGCCGTCAGCGACGGCACGTCGTACGCGGGATTCAGCACGGGCGAGCCGCCGCCGACGACTCGCATTTCGACCGCGGTCTGGGACAGCGTCGCGCTGTCCTGCAACGAAATCGCGCCCGCCGAGGTGGCCGCCGCGGGGGTCACGCGGACGTCCCAACCCGGGCCCACGGCCAACCCGGCTTCGCCAACGTAGCCGTTCACCCCCGCTTCCCCGGGGATCACGCGCCGCAGCATCACCGTGCGGTCCCGCAGGTCGGTGGGGGTGGGCGTGATCAGCCCTGCCGGGACGGTGTTCGCCGCGTTCAGGGTGATCTCGGCCGGGGCTGTGACCGAGACCTGCGTCGCGCTCATCGCCGACCAGCGCCGCACTGCCAGCCCGCGCTCCATCACCCAGCCGAGTGCCGAATAGCGTCCAGCGGGCACGAGCACCCGGCCGACTCCGTCGACCAAGCCGACCTGCTGGCTGACCTGGTCGAGGAACGGGTCATTGCGGTTTCCCGCACCGGCCGCGTCGTCGATCAGCTGGGCCGACGCGAGCTGAGCCGGGCCATCCGCCGAATCCCGCACCCGGATCGTCACCGGGAACAGCTTCGCCGCGTTGTAGGTGCTCACGGCCGTTCGCACCGAGTTGGACCCGTCCGCTGTCGTGGCCACCACGGCGCCGCCGTAGACGCCGGCCACCCCTTGGCTCGGATCCACGGCGAGGTCGACGGTGGCAGAGGATTTCGGCGGGATCGACAGGTCCGTCTTCGTCAGGCGCATCCCGGTCCCGGGTTGTGCGTTGCCGTCCCACGGCCGCACGGTCAGCTTCAGGTTCAGTGCCAGCGGCCGGTCCCCGGCGTTGGTGTAGGACAGCTGCCGTACGACCGGCGCCGCGCCGGTGGTGGTCCGCTCGTTGCGGCCGAAGCTCGCGACGGCGGTTCCGGTTGCCTTCTGCGAGACCGCGCGTGCGACGTCGAGGAGACCGGATCCCTGCTCATACCAGCGAAGGCCGATGTCTTTGGCCGTGGTGACGAGCGTGTTCTTCAGTTCCTGCCAGGTGATCCCCGGCTGCTGCTGCAGCAGGATCGCCGCGGCACCCGCGACGTGCGGCGTCGCCATCGAAGTGCCCGACGCCGCGGTGTAGGAGTCGTTCACGGGCTCGCCCATCTCCGTGTTCGCGGCCCGGGCGGCGACGATCCCGACGCCCGGCGCGGTGATCTCCGGCTTGACGGCGGCGTCCCGCAGTCGCGGGCCGCGGCTGCTGAACCACGCGATCGAATTGTCCCTGCCGACCGCCCCGACCGTGAGCGCCGACGTCGCGGCCCCCGGTGTGGTGACGGTCCGGTCGCCCGGCCCGGAATTCCCGGCCGCTACCACGAACAGCGTGCCGGACTTCGCCGAAAGCGTGTCGACCTGCTCGCTCAACGGATCGGCTCCGTCGCTGACGCCGGCCCCGAGGCTGAGGTTCACGATCTTCGCGCCCTGCGCGACGGCCCAGTCGATCCCGGCCATGACCTGTGCGGTGTCACCCTCGCCGGAGGCGTCGAAAACCTTGGCCACCACCAGCTTCGCGTCCGGCGCCACGCCCTTGTGCCGGCCGTCCGACGCCGCGCCGGTGCCGGCGATGATCGACGCGCAATGGGTGCCGTGGCCATGGCGGTCCACGGCGTCGCCTTCTCCGCTGAAATCCGCCGAGGTGATCGTCTTGCCTGCCAGGTCGGGATGCTTCTCGTCGATCCCGGTGTCCACCACCGCGACCGTGGTCCCCTTCCCGGTCCATCCGCCGCTCCACGCCGACGGCGCACCGACCTGCCCGGTGCTCTTGTCCAGCGCCACCCGGACCTTCCTGTCGAGGCGAACCTGTGAAATCCCTTGGCTCAGCACAGGTTTTCCGCCTGCGTCGAACGTGACGAGCGAACGCCAGAACTCGGCCGTCCCCGCCTTCTTGACCTGCACCCCCACCCCGTTGGCCGTGACGAGCGGGGTGCGTCGCTGAGTCTGCGGGAGCGCCTTCGCCTTCGCGTCCAGCGACTGCGCGGACAGCCCCGATCGGTCGCCGTAGCGCACGATCACGGGGATCGTGGCGCTCGCCGCGTCGTCACGCCGGTCGCCGACGAGCGCGGTCACGTTGAACAGGTCCGGGCTCAGCAATCCCTTGCCGACGAACGGAAGCGCGTCCGACGGATACACCATCAGCCCTTCGGCCGTGGTCGTGATCTGGAACGCCGGGCTCGGCCGATCCGGCCGCACCGCCGGTTCGACCTGTGCGCTGCCGTGTCCGGCACCGTCCCGCTCGTAGGTCACCACGTCGCCGGTGAGCAACGTGACGCGATGGACGTCCGGCCGCCCGGCGACGGGAGCGGGTCCGGACAGGGCGGCGGTCGCGGCGGTCGCGGTCACCGGTAGCGGGGAAAGGGCGACCAGAGCGGAGGCCGCCAAAATCGCCGACGGGTGCCGTGGGCGTCTCGTCACGTGAGGGGAACGGGGAAGCATCGAGCCTCACTCTCCTCGGATATCACGAAGCGGCCGTGGTCACGGCCGCCGCGAAAAGGGATTTCCCAGAGGATGAGGCAGGAGTTCTCAGATGAACACAACTCTCGGTGGCGGTATGTCGCCGTTGGCGAGATACCGCCATGGAAGGGCCCGGACCGCCGACGGCGGCCCGGGCCCGGGCGGAAGGGGTCGGTACTACGAGCCTTACAGACCCGGGGAGCGCAGCTGCAGGGAGAAGTCCTGCCGGTTGTTGTCGGTGTCGGTGCTCAGGATGTTGCGGGTGTTCGCCGCGTTGAGCGAGTCGGTGACGGTGCTCTCCGGAGTCGCGGCCTGGCCTTCACGTGCGGACATGACCGCGTTGCTGAAGGCGACACCGTCGATCTTCGCGCCGGCCAGGTTCTGGACCGAGACGCCACCGAGGGTCGGGATACCCTCGGTGCCGGTCAGCGTGAACGGAATGACGTACGTCTGGTCGCCGATGGTGCCGGAGAAGTTCTGTCCGACCAGCACGGCGTACTGGCCGGGGTTGCCCTTCGGCTGCAGGATGGTGCCGGCAGGCAGGACGATCGTGTCGACCACGACGTTCGACGGCGAGTAGATGCGGATCACGTGGCCGCTCACGTCCTGCGGCTGGTTCGAGACGTTGCGCAGCTCGACGTACTCGTCGAGCAGGCCGTTCACGCCGCGGGTCGAAACCTCGTTGACCACCACCGTGGACGAGACCAGCGGCGCGGCCTCGGTTCCCTCACGCTCGCCCGCCGCGTTCGCGACACCGCCGGCCATACCCATCGCCAGCATCGCGAATACCGCCGAAGCACCCAGAATCCGTCGCATGAGAAATTCCTTTCAGCTAGATTTCGGGGAATCTTTTCGCCGGACCGGAACCTTTCATCCGGCGGCGACAAGACAATTATCCGAGAACGGGGGCGTCGCCGGAAAGGGGCCAGTTTTCCGGTACTTTCCCGTCAGTCGATAATTTCCTTCGCTGTCTTCTTGCGACCGCGGCGGCGAGTTCCAGCTCACGGCTGGGCGTGCCCAATACGTCACTGAGCCGCTGCCGCCAATACGGGCCGGGGATGCGTTTCCCTCGCTCCCAGCGCGAAACCTCCTCTCGCGTGACGCTGTCGTTGCCGGAGCGGATATGCAACTTCGCGACCAGGTCGCACTGTGACCAGCCTTTCGCGATTCGTTGTTCTGCGAGTAGTTCGCACAGGGGGGTCACGACCGAACCTTTCTGATGCGGGCACACGGATTCGAAACCGGCCGGGGGAGCGAATCTCAGGGGAGTGGCCGTACACAGCCGAAGTCGGCCTTGTTGTCGTCGGTGTCGCGGCTGACGGCGTCCCTTGCCTGGGCGAAACCGGGACAGGCGACGGCGGCCTGGTTCTCGCGACAGGGCGAAGACGGCGCCCATCCGACGCTGTCGACGCGGGCTCCGCGCCGGTCCAGCAGCATCTCGCCGTCCCCGACGATCGCCTCGACGACCATTTGCTGCACGGTCCCGCCGAAGCCCTGCCCGGTGATGAGGAAATGGTCGCCGGCGGGGATCTCGCTCCCGGCGGGCATGGTGGCCAGCTCGACGGGCACGACTCCGCCTGTGCACGCCTGAACGGACCAACCGCCGATGTCGAGCGTGGCGGCGCCGGTGTTGTGCAGGGCGATGTAGCCTGCCGGGCCGCCGAGAACCTCATGGATCTTGACCGACGAAGCCCGGACGGTGTCCGGGGCGAGGGTTCCGGCGAGCGCGAGGATCAGGAACGGAAAGCCTGACTTCGTCATGACCGCAACGCTAGAAAAACGATCTCGGTGGCGCAGGATACGGTGGGTACCGAACCTGCTCCGGTCGCGGTACTTCCGGTACGCCGCCCACCCGGCCGGCCTAGCCGCGGTATCCGGCCAGCCGGTCCGCGGCGTGCGGCTCGCCTTCGTGCGGAGTGGTCTCCAGCCGCGGCAGCGGGGTGCCGCCCGGCCGGAATCGCAGTGCCCGGAACAGGTCGCGCCTGCTGCCGAAGCCCAGCTTCTGCAGGATCCTGCTCACGTAGTTCTTCACCGTCTGCGTCGCGAGGTGCAGTTCTTCGGCGATCTCGTCGTTCGACCACCGGTAGAGAATCAGCGCGAGGATGTCCTCCTCCCGCCTGGTCATCAGGCTCGCGTACCGCACGGCTTCGGTGACCGGCCGCGGGGTTCCGCCTGCCTGCACACACACCCGCTGCCCGGCGAGGGTGGAGCGTACCGCCGACATCACCTCGCCGCCGCTGGCCGACTTGTGCACGAAGCTGTCCGCACCCGCGTTCAATGCCATGGCGATGGCCGAGGGCGAGGCGTCGCCGGCGAAGACCAGGACGGCCGCGCGCTCGAAGTGTTCCTTGACGAACCGGCAGATCGCGGTCCCGGCGGGCTCGCCCCAGATCGACAGTTCGGTGATGACCATGTCCGGGTGGCTCTTTTCGCACTGCGACAACGCTTCCGGCTCGCTCGCGGCTTCGGTCACCGCCCCCACCTCTGCCGAATCCCGCAACAGCCTGCTGAGCGCGTATCTGATGAGGGGCTGGTCGTCTACTACGAGCGTGGTGACGCGGTTCATGGTTCCCCTTGGGGTATTGACGGACGCCCGGGGTGGCCCGGGCCGTGCGGTCGGTCCGGGCCGGGTCGTCCCGGCGGCGCCCGCATGCGCCAAGAACACGTTCGGCCGCTCGGGCGATCCGTCGAACCGACCGCCGCGGCGACGTCGGTAGTCATTTTTCGCCGATTCCTCTTTCGTCGCGGTCCGGCATGGATCTTCCCGCTTCTCCACGCGGGTGAGGACCAGCAATCGGGTGACAAGAGGAAAAGTCGCCGCGCGAGATGGCCGGATTTGGGCCGGACGGCGGAACGGGGATACAAATTCCCCACGCGTCGCACGGGACACGTGGAAGTCCGGATCCCGTTGTGCCGTCGAGGTCGCTGGGGGAAGGATGATCCGACGGATTCGTCTTCGTCCGGTTCTCGCCGGGTCATGAACCGGCGTTCGGTATATCCGTTCGCGCCCGTTCATCGTACTGGTTCGGTGCGTTTCGTTGAAAGACTTCGTCGGAGAATCGTATTTCCGGGAGGCCGGCGAATGATGTATTCATCGCGCTTCGGCGATGAAGTGTGATCGTGCCAGTGGCAAGAGGGCCCAGAACCGCGCCTGGACCTTCCACCGGTCGATCAGGAACAGGACACGCCGCGCTTCGGCGGCTTCCCCGACATCAGGAAGTTCGTCGTGGTGTTCAGCGCGCAGGCGTTGCCGCCGAGGACGTAGACGCCGTGGCCACTGGCGTCCACGGTCACCAGCCGCGACCGGGCACCGAACTTCTCGTCGATCAGCTGCCCGCCCCGCAGCGGGGTCACCGGGTCCCGCCGGTTCTGCGCGACCAGCACGTTCTGCGGGCCCTTGGCCTCGACCGCCACCGAGGCCAGTACGCGCAGGGCACGATGTTCGCTCCGGCGGCGCCGTAGAGCGGGTACCGCTCGCGGTCTTCGGCCACGCCACGCTGATAGGTGCGTACGTCCGAGGGCCAGGTGACGTCGTTCTCGTCAGGTTCCCTCGATCTCGATGTGATCACCGACGGGTGTATTCGAGGCCGTGCCCCAGGGGCATGGTCAAGCCGCTTGACCATGCCCCTGGGGCACGGTGTCCAATGCGGGGGATGTCCTGGAGCACACGGGAGCTGGCGGAACTGGCCGGCACGACGCTGAAGACCGTCCGCTACTACCACCGGATCGGGTTGCTCGACGAGCCGGAGAGAGCGCACAACGGGTACAAGCGGTATCGCGTCGAGCATTTGGTCCGGCTGCTGCGGATCCGGCGGCTGGTGGACCTGGGTGTGCCGCTGGCCGAGATCCCGGCGATGGCGGACTCGGACGAGCGCGCGGAGCAGACGCTGCGCGCGCTGGACGAGGAACTGCGGGCGAGTATCGAACGGCAGCAGCGGATGCGCGACGAGCTGGCGTTGATCCTGCGCCGCCGCAGCCTGGTGGACCTGCCACCGGGCTTCGACGGGAACGTCGAGGGCATGCCGGAGGAGGAGCGCTCACTGATGATGATCTTTTCGACCGTGCTGGACCCGGCCACGATGGCCTCCCTGCACGCACTGCAACCGGCCTCCCGGCCTGCCGCCCAGAAGGAGTTCGACGAGCTGCCCGCGGACGCCGACGACGCGACGCGGCAGCGTGTCGCCGAAGACTTCGCCCCGTTCGTCCGCAGTCAGTACGAAGCCCAGCCCGGACTGCTGGACGCGAAGACGTGGAAAGCCATCACCAAACCGGTCGTCCTCCGCGGCGTGGTGGATCTGTACAACCCGGCCCAGCTGGATGTCCTGCAGCGCGTGAACGCCCTCCTCGACCTCAACCCACCGGAAGGGACGTCCTGAACCATGGTCAAGGAACTCAAACGACGGTGGCGGCTTTCCAGGGTCAGGTCCGGGGACGGGTCCGCGCTGGCCGAATACCGCCGGTGGCAGCTTTTCTCCCGTTCGCTGTTCTACCTCGAGCTCGAAGCACACGTCTACGCGGTCGACGTCCGGTACCTCGCCGACGCCAAGACCCGCAAGCAGCACGAAGCCGCGGAAGGGAAGAGCCCCGCCGCGCTGTACCGGGACGGCGTCCAGCTCTTCCGGTCCAACCTGCCCGCGGCGTTCCCCGTGCCGGGCGGCGTCGTCGAAGTCGCCACCAGCGCGGTCGGGCTGAAGCGCATGCACTTCGTCCCCGAGCACGGTGGCGAGCGAGCACTGCGGCCGCACCCTCGTTCGCAGGAAGGACTGCGGGCGAGGTTCGGGCGGCGATGTCCCCGGACCAGCGCCGCGATCGGCGCGGTCTCGCTCGTGATCCTGCTGATCGCGCTCGTCTTCGGCCTGCTCCAAGGCGCGGAGGCCGTCACCAAGATCCCCGTCGTCGCCGAACACGTCGGGACCTTCACTTCGCCGCTGGTGCTGCCGAAATGGGCGAAGATCACGCTCACGGTGGCGGGATTCCTCTCCGCCCTCGAACGCGCGCTGAGGCTCCGGTACAACCGGTTGATCGACTCCGTCACCTCTTGAGGTGGTGAGGGGGTTCGACGTTCCACCGCGCGGGTACTCGGGGAGATCCACAAGGCCCCGAGCGTGAGGAGGATGCCGCATGCCGCGGACGGACCTGGAGACCGTGGACGTGCTGGGTGTCGCCTTCCCCAGACCGTCGCGGACGCTGGGGCGGGTCGCCCGGGGGCTGGCCGGACTGGCACTTCTTCCGCTGGAGGGGATCCCGGGACGCGGGCCGCGGCGGGCGGTCTGGTCGTGTCCCGGCAGGCTCTACATCGAGACGCACGGCGTGAAGGGACCGGACGGCGCCCGCGTCGCCCGGCGGGTGGAACGAGCCTTGGCGGAGATCCCCGGCGTGCGCTGGGCGCAGGTGAACGCGCCGACGTCCCGGGTCGTCGTCGCGGTCGGAGATCCGGAACCCCGTCGACTGGAGCTGATCCGCGCGGTCGAACGAGCCGAGGCGGAGCCTGCTTCCGAAGCGGAGCGGGTCGAAGAGGACGAACTGCATCATCCGGCGGACGGCACCACGGCGACCCGGCTGCCGTCCACCCTCGCCGCGGACGTCGCGGGGCTGATGCTGTCGGTGGCTTCGAAGGTCATGCCGTGGGCTCCGTTGCCGACGGAGGTCGCGGCGCTGGCGTCACTCGTCGACCTGCATCCGCGGTTGCGGGCCTTGGCCGACCGGAAGCTGCGCGGACGGGAGCGGGCGGATTCGGCCACCTCCATCGGTGCGGCGCTGGTCCACGGTCTCGCGGCCCGCAGCGAGGGAACGGTGCTGGACATCATGGTCCGCGGCACCCAATGGCGGGAGGCCAAGGCACACCAGCGAGCCTGGTGCGAAGCCGAGTCCAGGCTGGTCGGGCAACGCGAGCACGCCGGCGCCGAATCGGTGGTGAGCGAACGGCCGTGGCCGCTGCCGGAAAGCGCCGCCGATCGCCACGCGCGCCGGTCCATCGCCACCGGGGCCGCGGCCGCCGCGGCGGCCCTGCCGTTCGTCGGGCCGCGGCGCGCCGCCGCGGTCGGGATCTCCGCGTTGCCCAAGGCCCCCTCCAACGGGGCCGCCGCCTTTTCCGCCCAGCTGGGCCAGGTCCTCGCCAGGCGCGGCGCGCTGGTGATGGACCGGTCCGTGCTGCGCGGGCTCGACCTGCTCGACACGATCGTCATCGGCACCAGGGCGCTCGGCGCGGGGGCGAACGTACTCAGCGATCTGGTCCCGTTGCCCGGTGGCGACCCGGTGGACCTGACGGCCGCCGCCTTCGCCCTGTTCGACCCGGAGAAACCCGAGGTGGTCCGGCGGGACGGCGAATGGACGCTCGGCCCGGTCGAAGACCTCGACGGTGGCGAGGGATTCCCCGAACGGCGGCGGATGCTGGACCAGGGCGCCCATCTGGTGCTGGGTTTGGTCCGTGACGGGAAGCCGGCCGGGCTGCTCGCCGTCGCGCAGGAGGTCTCGCCCGACGTGGACGCGCTGGCTTCCGCGGCCAAGGCCGCCGGGCTGCGGGTGGTCCAGACCGACGACGGCGTCGTGCTCGACGCGGTCCGCGAACTCCAAGCGTGCGGACGTGTCGTCATGCTGGTCTCCGATGATCGCCGGGCGCTGGGGGCGTCCGACTGCGGAGTCGGCGTGCACGAGGACGGGAACCCGCCGCCGTGGGGCGCACACGTGCTGATCGGCCGCGACATCGGCACGGCCGTCCTGCTCGTCGAGGCGATCACCGCGGCCAAGGCGGTCGTCCGGGATTCGACGATGCTCGCGACCGCGGCCAGCGGCATCGGGGGCGTGACCGCGCTCGGCGCCCGGCGGAGGCCCGCCGCGAGCGGCCTTCGCGCGGTGAACGCCGGGGCGCTCATGGCTTTCGGTGACGGGATCTGGCGTGCTCGGACACTCACCGGCGAGCGGAAGGCGCCTTCCTCGGGCCGCGTCGCTCCGCCGTGGCATTTGATGCCCGCGGACCTCGTGCTCGACCGGCTCGGCTCGGGCCCGCGTGGTCTGGAAGAGCGCGAGGCCCGCCGGCGGGCGCCCGCCGGTCGTGCGGGCGGCGAAGGCAACGCCGGCACGAGCATCGCGAAGGCGTTCATGGCCGAGCTCGCCAACCCGCTGACCCCGGTACTGGCCGGTGGTGCGGCGGTTTCGGCCGCGGTGGGCTCTCCGGTCGACGCCGCCCTGGTCGCCGGGATCGTCGGGGTGTCCGCGTTGATCGGCAGCGTGCAGCAGGTGCACACCGATCGCGCGCTGGCCGGGCTCTTCGAACGGTCCGCGACGGTGACCACCGTCGTCCGCGACGGTGCCGAGCGGCAGATCGTCGCCGACGCGCTGGTGCGGGGTGACGTCGTGTCGCTGCGTTCCGGCGACGTCGTGCCCGCGGACTGCCGGGTGCTCGAAGCGACCGGCGCGGAACTCGACGAGTCGTCGCTGACAGGGGAGTCGCTGCCGGTGTCGAAGACTCCGGCGCCGGTCGTGGCCGCCGAGCTCGCCGAGCGGGCGTCGATGCTGTACGAGGGCACCACGGTCGCCGCGGGCAAGGTGTCCGCCGTGGTCGTGGCGACCGGGGACGAGACCGAGGTCGGTCGGGGAATGGCCGCCGCACGGGGCGCCGCCCCGGAGACCGGCGTCGAAGCACGGCTCGCGTCGCTCACCAAACAGGCGATGCCGGTCGCGGTCGGCTCGGCGGTCGCCGTCGCGGGCGCCGGGCTCATCCGTGGCGTACCGCTGCGGCAGAGCGTCGGGGCGGCGGTGAACCTCGCGGTCGCGTCGGTGCCGGAAGGCCTGCCGTTCCTGGTGAACGCGGCACAGCTGGCGGCCGCCCGCCGGCTCGCCGAACACGGTGCGCTCGTCCGCAATCCGCGCACCATCGAGGCGCTCGGGCGGGTCGACGTCCTCTGTTTCGACAAGACCGGCACCCTGACCGAAGGCAAGCTGAGCGTCAGCCGGATCGACGACGGCAGGACCACGGCAGAGGTGCGGCGACTGCGGAAGAGTCACCAGGCGGTGCTGGCCGCGGCCGTCCGCGCGACGCCTCGGGCGGAGAACCCCGAGGATCTGCCGCACCATACGGATCAAGCCGTACTCGAAGGCGGCATCACCGCAGGCGTGGACGCCGGCGGCTGGGAAAAGTCGGGCGCCGTCCCGTTCGAGCCGTCACGGGGATTCCACGCGACGAACGGGAAACTCGGCAAGCGGTACCTGATGTGCGTCAAGGGTGCACCGGAGACCGTCCTTCCCCGGTGCACCCGGCACGGCGATCGGTCGATGGGTCCCGGTGTCCGAAGCAGACTGGAGAAGCGGGTGGGACGCCTGGCCGCCGCCGGGCACCGCGTCCTCGCCGTCGCCGAGAAGACCGTGTCCACAAAGGACTTAGCCGAGGACGACGTCGACGAGCTCCGGCTGCTCGGCTTCATCGCCTTGGCGGATCCGGTGCGTGACAGTGCCGCACCGGCGGCGGAACGGTTGCGCGAGGCGGGAGTGCGCACGGTGATGATCACCGGCGATCATCCGGCCACCGGCGAGGCCGTCTCCGAGGAGATCACCGGCCGCAACGGTGACACCAAGGTGCTCACCGGCGCGAGGATCGAGGAACTCGCCGACGAGGAGCTCGATCGCGAACTCGCCGACGTCGACGTGATCGCCCGGTGCAGCCCGGCGCAGAAGGTCCGGATCATCCAGGCCTATCAGCGCGGGGGCCGGGTCGTCGCGATGACCGGTGACGGCGCGAACGACGCGCCCGCCATCCGGCTCGCCGACGTCGGGATCGCGCTCGGACAGCGGGGCACGGCCGCGGCGAGGGCGGCCGCGGACCTCGTGGTGACCGACGACCGGCTGGAGACGATCGTCGCCGCGTTGGTGGAAGGCCGGGCGATGTGGGCGTCGGTCCGCGAGGCACTCGGCATCCTGCTCGGTGGCAACCTGGGGGAGATCGCCTTCACCGTGCTCGGCTCGATCGTCACCGGACGTTCACCGCTCACCGCTCGCCAGTTGCTGCTGATGAACCTGCTCACCGACCTGGCGCCCGCGCTGGCGATCGCGTTGAGCAGGCCGGACGGCGAGACCGTGCCGGAGTTGTTGCGCGAGGGGCCCAGCGCGTCACTCGGGAACGCTCTCCGGCGCGACATCACCACGCGCGCGGTGACCACGACACTCGGGGCGTCCGTCGCGTGGACCCTCGCGAGGCTGACCGGCAGGCAACGGCGGGCGAGCACGGTCGCGCTCGTCTCCCTGATCGGTACTCAGCTCGGGCAGACACTGGCCGTCGGCGGCCGGGACGGCACCGTCCTCGCCGCGGGCCTTGGCTCCGCCGTACTGCTGGCGATCCTGGTCCAGACCCCAGGGGTCAGCCAGTTCTTCGGCTGCACGCCGCTCGGGCCGGTCGGCTGGGGGATCGCGCTCGGCAGCGCCGGAGCGGCGAGCGTCGGTGGCCTGCTGCTCGGGCAGCGAGGTGTCGAAACGTAGCAAGAATGGCCCCTTCCCTCGGCTGTGCGGAGGGAAGGGGCCATCACACGTCGATGAATCAGTGGTCCCAGCGAATGCCGATCCGCCAGTTCACCGGGTACTGCAAGGGGCCGACGGTCAGCGTGTAGTAGCTGGCGGGCAGCACGCACGATTCCGTCTTCGCCGGCGCGTGGATGTAGCCACCGCCCGAGCAGTTGCCGATCGTCCACTTGAACCAGTGGTCGGGCGAGCCGGGTGCCGCGGTCGCTTCGAGATCCACGTGGATGGTGCCGCCGGGGAAGAATCCCGACGCGAGTGAGCAGCTCGTAGTCGTGTAACACTCCTTCGGCCCCGCACCGCCGGCCGCGTGGGCCGCACCGGTTCCCGCGATCGCGGTGCCCAGTACGGTTCCGGCCACGATCGCGGCCGCTCCGATTTTCTTCACTTCGACTCCCCAGTCAGGTGTTCCCTCGCCTCGTGGCGATTTCCTGGAGACACTACTGGAACAGGACGAGTCTGTGCGGTCTTTCGAAGATCCTGTTACTCAGCGGCCGCAGCGGTCCACGCGCTTCCACGGCCACTCCGAAGCGAGCCAGCGCGCGACGGCGTCGGCGAGTGCCGTGTCCAGCTCCGCCTTGTCGGACCGAACCCAGGACTGCACCGTGACGTCCTGCTCTTCGGCGGCCGTGGGATACAGGTAGACGCAGCCGATGACGTCGCCGTCGTCCGGGCTGAGGACGGTGAAGGTGAAACCGGTGCGGCGTGCGAAGTCGTCGGCGTGACGGCGTAGATCGACGAGATTCTCCTCGAGGGTCATGCCTTCGGTCGGCGGCCAGTTCCCGTCGGGATAGCCGGGAGTGGCGCGAATCTGCTCGATGCTCGACATCCAGGCGGCATGGTCGGCCGCGTTGTGCCGTGGCCCCAGCGGTTCGAGGTGAAACCGGTCGGTGACGAGTGCGGTCGGCGGGTTGAAACCTTTCGGCACGAACTCATCGGCGGTCATGCCAGGGACCGTAGTGACCAGGCACGTTTCGCTCAACGGGAATTCCAAGGCGGTCACCCTAGTCTCCACAAAGGACGGTTGTCGGCGACTGAGTGTCCATTTGATGCCGATATGTGCGGTTTCGCGAGGGGTCGTGAGTGGCGATTCGGGTTTGACCCAAGGGTGTTTTAGGTATCTACGTGGTTGAGGCTGCGGTTGATGTCAGGCCTCGGACTCGGTAATCGCCACGGTCACCCCCCAGGCACCAGCAGGCACAGCGGCTGCGCGTGAAGGCCCCCCTTCCCTCGGCTCAGCGGAGGAAACTCGACCTTCACACCTTCCCTAGGTCCGTGAAGGTCTCCAGTCGGGCGCTCGCGTGAGTTGTCGCGGTTCGTGGGGATGTCGTGAAGGGTCCCTTTGAGACGATGAAGGTCTCAAAGGGGCCCTTCACGACATGAGAGTTCGACGCCGGGCCGTGGGAAGCGCCGAAGAGCAGGGAAGGGGGCCTTCGCGCGCAGAACCCCAGTACATGAAGGACCCCATCCTTGCGCCTAGGTACAGGAAGGGGTCCTTCATGTACTTCAAACCCGGCATCACGCAAGAAGCGCCGCAGGTCAAGGAGTAGGTACCTAAGAGGAGGCTCGCCAGAACCCGAGTCGCCACTCACGAGCACAGGCACCGACTACGCCACGTTTTCCTTACCGCACAATAGAAGGCGAACTCGCGTGATTGGAGGGCGATCTCGCGTGATTGAGCGGCGAACTCTCGCATCGGGTGTCATCCGTCCGGAGACACGCGTGATCCGGGTCCAAGCACGCGTGTGACGTCCAAGGGACAGGGGCCGTGAGGGCCTCCTTGCCTACCGTCAAGGTAGGGAAGGAGGCCCTCACGGCGTTGGGGCGGGTCAGCGCAGCTTGTCGACCGACGCGATCCGTTCCCAGTGGGCGCCGAGGGCGTTGAGCAGCGCGGCCATGTCGATGTCGCCGTCGGAGCCGTCGAGGAGTGCCTTGTCGAGCCTCCGGGCGCGGCGGTTCACCTGGCTCAGGACCGACTTCCCCTCGTCGGTGAGCGAGAGGAGCTTGCGGCGCGCGTCGTGCGGGGATTCGACGCGCTGGATGAGCCCTCGTCGCTCGAGCCTGCGGCACAGATCGGCCATCGTCGAGGTGTCGAGGGCGACGGCGCCGGCCAGTGAGCTCTGGTCGCTCCCGGGGTAGGCGCGGACCGCGGACAGGACCGCGAACTGCGGACCGGTCAGTACCGGATCCACGTGCCGGTTCCATGCGGCGAGGTACGCCTGGTACAGCCGGCGGGCGCCGTAGCCGGGGGCCGCCAGCAGGTCGGAGGGTGGCGCGGGAGTGACGGCCGGCGTGTCTTCCCTGCGCCGGCCCGTACGCGCCGGTTCACCCATCGTCGTTCTCCCTCGTCTGTTTCACCCGCTGTTCGGGCCCCCGGGTAATCCTACGTGTCCGGACGGTCGCTCACGGCCATTCCTAGCCGAAACCTGTCTTCCGCGAGCCCTTGCGTATCCGGATAGTACGTGTTCGGATGAGTGCTGGGCCCAATGCGTTGCGGGAGCACGAATCCACGCGCAACTCTTGCGCATCCGGATAATACGTGCTCGGATTAATGTGGAGGTGGTCAACGATGGATCAGAACCTGTTCAACGACATCTGCCTGCGCCAGCTGACTTTCTCGGGGGTGCACGAGGGTGAGACCGTGGTGGTGCTGACCCGCGGCGGTGAGCGGGCGGAGTACGCCGACGCTTTCCTGTGGGCCGCCCAGCAGCTGGGTGCCTCGGCCTACCACATGCGGTTGCCCTCGCCGGTCAGCGCCGCGGGCGCCTGGGCCGTGGGGGATTCGGGCCTCGGGAACATCCCGCTCGCGGTCGAGGCGCTCAAGAGCGTGGACATGGTGGTCGACTGCACGTTCCTCTTGTTCAGCAAGGAACAGTTCGCCATCCAGGACGCGGGCACCCGCATCCTCACCGCGGTCGAGCCGCCCGAGCTGCTGGCCCGGCTCATGCCGACGAAGGAACTGCGGGAGCGGGTGGAGATCGGGGCCGAGCTGCTCGCCAAGGCGGGCACCATGCGGATCACCAGTCCGGCGGGCACCGATGTCACCTATCAGCTGGGCGTTTACCCGACACTGTCCGAGTACGGCTACACCGACACCCCTGGCCGTTGGGACCACTGGCCGGCGGCGTTCGTGTTCACCGGCGGCGCCGACGACGGCGTCGACGGGAAGATCGTGCTGTCGCCGGGGGATGTCCTGCTGCCGTTCAACACCTACGTACAGACGCCGGTAGAGATCACCATCGAGCAGGGTTTCATCCGGGACATCCGCGGTGGCGCCGGATCGACCGGGCTGGACGCCGACCTGCTGCGGTCCTACATCGAAAGCTTCGAAGACCCCCGCGGCTACGGTATGAGCCACGTCGGCTGGGGGCTCGACGAGCGTGCGCACTGGCACGGGCTGACCCAGTTCCCCGGCGGAATGGGCATGGAACTGCGCAGCTTCTACGGCAACGTGATGTTCTCCATCGGCCCCAACAACGAGCTCGGCGGCCCGAACGACACCCCGTGCCACTTCGACATCCCGATGCGCGGCAATTCCCTCTACCTGGACGACGAACTGATCGTCGACAACGGTGAGCTGACCGTTTCCGAGATGCGCCCGGCGGGTCGTCGATGAGCGACCACCACATCGGGATGATCGTCCCCAGCTCGAATCTCACGATGGAGACCGAGCTGCCGAGGATGCTGCGTGCCAGGGAAGAGGCCGAGCCGGGGGACCGGTTCGTCTTCCATTCCGCGCGGGCCAGGATGAAGCACGTCGAACCGGAACAGCTGCGGGCGATGAACGCGCAGGCGGGCCGGGCGGCCGCCGAACTGGCCGACGCCCGGCCGGACGTGGTGGCCACCGCCTGCCTGGTGGCGATCATGGCCCAGGGGCCCGGCTACCACTGCACCGCCGAGGCCGACATCGAGCGCGTGCTGCGCGACGAGGGATCCGGCGCGCCGGTCGTGTCCAGCGCCGGTGCGCTGCTGTCGGGTATCCGCGCCCTGGGTGCCCGCAGGGTCGCGATCATCACGCCGTATCTGAAGCCGCTCACCCAGGCGGTGGTGGACTACATCGAGGACGCGGGGATCGAGGTGGCCGACGCGCTGTCTCTCGAGGTGTCGGACAACCTCGCCGTGGCACGGCTGGATCCGGCCGGGTTGCGGGAGCACCACCGGAGGCTGAACCTGTCCGATGTGGACGCGCTGGTGCTCTCGGCCTGTGTCCAGATGCCGTCGCTGTCCGCGATCCAGCCGGTGGAGGACGAACTCGGGATCCCGGTCCTGTCGGCGGCGACCGCCACGACGTTCCGGATCCTGTCCGAACTCGGGGTCGAGCCCCGCGTGCCGGGTGCCGGGCGGTTGCTCAGTGGTGCCGGGGAATCGACGAAGACGGGAGGCGGGCATGGCCGCGAGTCAGTCGTTTGAGGTCGTCGTCGTCGGCGGCGGCCTCGGCGGGCTGTGCGCCGCGCTGTCGCTGCGGCAGCGAGGACTTCGGGTCACCGTGGTCGAGGCGGCGCCGGCGCTCGGTGAGATCGGCGCGGGGATCCAGACCGCACCGAACGCGAGCCGGATCCTCATCGGGCTGGGCCTGCGTGCCCGGCTGGAAAAGGTGCGGACCGAGCCGCAGGACCAGGTTCGCCGTCGCTGGGCCGACGGGAGCATCATCGCGCAGCTGCCGCTCGGCGGGCGCGTGATCGACCAGTACGGCGCCCCGTACTGGCACTACCACCGCGCCGATCTGCACGGAGTCCTGCTGGACGCCTGCCTGGATCCGGAGGTTCCCGGCCCGGTGGTGCGGGTGGCGACCGGCGCCCGAGTGACCGAGCTGGACCGCAGTGAGCCGGAGCGGCCCGCTGTGCTCACCGCCGACGGGCGACGGTTCGCCGGTGACGTGGTGATCGGCGCCGACGGCATCAGGTCCGCGGTGCGCGATCTCGCCGGATTCGACGACACCCTGGAGTTCTCCGGCGAGATGGCGTACCGCGCCCTGATCTCCGGAGACCTGATCGCACAGGACCCCGCCACCCGGTTCCTGATCGACCGCTACCACTCCACGATCTGGTACGGCCCGAACAAGCATCTGGTGCACTACATGATCCGCGGCGGCCAATACCTCAACGTGGTCGCGATCGTGCCGTGCACCGATTCGGTCGCCAGGGACTGGAGCGGTCCGGCCACCGCCGCCGAACTCGCCGCCGAATACCGGGACTGGGACGACCGGGTCCCGGCGATGCTGGCCAAGGCGAAGGACGAGGACGTCTCGGTGTGGGCGATGTACCGTCGTCGCCGTGATCCCGTCTGGGTCGACGGCCGGATCGCCCTGCTCGGCGACGCCTGCCACGCGATGCTGCCCTACCAGGCACAAGGCGCGTCCCAGGCCATGGAGGACGCCGCGGTGCTCGCCGAGGAGCTCGGGCGGGTCGCCCGCGACGGGATCGACGGCGCCCTGATCCGGTACGTGGACCGGCGCGCCAAGCACGCGGGCATGGTGCAGGACGCGTCACTGCAGAACATGGACTTCTACCACCTGCCCGACGGTCCCGAGCAGCGCGAGCGGGACGAGAAGCTGCGCCGGTTCGATGGCGAATCCGACGTCTCCTACGACTGGCTGTGGAACGGCAGCCCGCTCACCGATCCCGACACCGAGTCCATCCATTACCAGTTCGCTCGCTGAGGAGCGGACTGGCCGGCGCGACGGAGCCATTCATGCGCACTGGAGATCAGATCGTCCAGGACCTGCCCTGGCGTTGGAGCGTGCAAGGAAAGATCTTCCTCATCGGCGGCCTCGGCTACATGTTCGACGCCTGGGACGTGGCGTTGAACGGATTCCTCACCCCGCTGGTCGGGGCGGAATTCGGGTTGTCCGCGGGCCAGAAAGGGCTGGTGGCGACGGCCAATCTGATCGGCATGGCCGTCGGCGCGGTCATCTGGGGCACGGTGGCGGACCGCATCGGCCGGAAGCGGGCGTTCAGCGTGACGCTCCTGCTGTTCGCGCTGTTCTCCGTGCTCGGCGCGCTCTCGCCGAACGTGGAGTCGTTCCTGCTGCTGCGTTTCCTGGCGGGTATCGGGCTCGGCGGATGCATCCCGGTGGACTACGCGATCGTCAGCGAGTTCTCTCCACGACGGCATCGCGGCCGGGTGCTTTCGGCGATGGACGGCTGGTGGCCGATCGGCACCACGCTGGCCGCCGTCACCGCGACCTTGCTGGTCCCGGTTTCCGGGAACTGGCGCTGGATGCTGGTGCTGATGATCCTGCCCGCGCTGCTGCTGTTCTGGGTGCGGCGCGGCATCCCGGAATCACCGCTGTACCTGGTGCGCAAGGGACGCGAGGCGGAGGCACGCACCGTCATCGACGATCTCGTCCGCCGTACCGGAGCCGCCCCTGAGCCGTACTCGATCCCGCCCGCGGTGGTGGAGGACACCCGCGGTGGCGCGCTCGCGGCGGCGTTCGATCAGCTTCGCCGGGTGTGGGCGTTCAACCCGCGGATCACCGGTGTCGCGTGGTCGTTGTTCATCACCGTCATGCTGGTGTACTACGCCGCGCTCAGCTGGATGCCGTCCATCCTGCGGGCACAGGGTTTCGGGGAGATCGCCGCCTTCGCCTCGACCGCGCTCATGAACGCGACCGGCATCGTCGGCGTCGCGATCGCCGTGCTCCTCGTCGACAAGGTCGGCCGCAAACGGATCATCATGGTCGCCGGGCCGGTGACGGCGCTGTCACTGGTCGTGTTCTCGCTGCTGCTGGACACCCCGGCCGCGGCGGTCGTGGCGATCGGCGCGTTCGGCCTGTTCGCCCTGGTGGTGATCCCGGTGATGTACGCCTACGTCTCCGAGCTCTACCCGACCGAACTCCGTGCCTCCGGCTTCGGCTGGGCGTCTTCGTCGAGCCGGGCGATCACCGGCTTCGCGCCGTTGCTGTTCGGCAGCGTCCTGTGGCCGGTGCTCGGCCTGCCCCTGACCTTCACCGTGCTGGGGCTGCTCGTGGTCGCGGCGGTCGTGTTCATGATGATGGGCGCGCCGGAGACCCGGGGGCGCGAACTCGACCGGATCGTCGACCCGGCGGAGCCCGTGGCCGGTACGACCTCGGCTCCGGCTCCGTGAAGCCCGCCGCGTTCCGCTACCACCGGGCGCACGACGTCTCCGACGCCGTCGGCCTGCTCGGTGAGCTCGCCGCGGCGGGCGAGGATCCGAAGCTGATCGCCGGTGGTCAGAGCCTGATGCCGATGATGAACTTCCGGCTCGCCCGGCCGACGGCTCTGGTCGACCTTGGCCCGCTGCGCCGGGATCCGGCACTGAATTCCTTCAGCCATACGGATTCGGGGCTCACCATCGGGGCGATGGTCACCCATCGGACGGTGGAGGTCGCCGCGCTCGGACCGGACTTCGCCGTGCTGTCCCGCGCCATGCGGTGGGTGGGGCATCTGCCGATCCGCTCCCGCGGCACGGTGGCGGGCAGCATCGTGCACGGCGACGCCACCGCGGAATGGTGCCTGCTCGCCCTGCTGCTCGACGCGGTGATCGTCGCCGAAGGCCCGGCCGGTCGCCGCGAGATCCCTGCGGGGGAGATGTTCCACGGTTTCTACAGCACGGCCGTCGAACCGGACGAGGTGGTGACGGCCGTGCGCTTCACCCGTCCGGCGCCCAGGGCCGCACTGACCGAATTCGCCCGCCGCCACGGCGACTTCGCGATCGTCGACGCCGCGGTCAGCCTGGACGCGGGCCCCGGCGATCGTGCTCCGCTGGCCGGTGGACGCGTAGTGCTCGGCGGCGTGGCCCCGGCGCCCGTCCGGGTTCCCGAGGCCGAATCCCTGCTCACCGGAGGTGTTCCCGGGCCGGAGCTGTTCGCCGCGTGCGGGGAGGCCGCGGCGGCGGCCATCGACCCTCCCGATGACGCGGCGGGCAGCGGTGCCTACCGCCGACGCCTTGCGCGAACCCTCGTCACCAAGGCCTTGGGCCAGGCGTGGGAGAAAGGAGCGACGCGATGACGCAGGGGTTCGACGGGCGGAACGGTCGCTGGGTCGGGGCCTCGGTGCCGCGACGCGAAGACCCCCGCTTCCTCAGCGGCCGGGGTCGGTTCGTCGACGACATCCGGCTGACCGGGATGCTGCACGCCGCCTTCGT
The DNA here is from genome assembly GCF_044547565.1 of Amycolatopsis sp. NPDC052450. Classification (NCBI taxonomy): domain Bacteria; kingdom Bacillati; phylum Actinomycetota; class Actinomycetes; order Pseudonocardiales; family Pseudonocardiaceae; genus Amycolatopsis; species Amycolatopsis sp. NPDC052450. Next base: position 196,147 of record NZ_JBIUAQ010000008.1, read on the forward strand.
CCGCTCGACGGTCGCGCACGGCACGATCTCCGGGATCGACCTGTCGGCCACCTTGGCGGTCGACGGCGTCGTGGCCGCCTACACGGCGCGGGATCTCGATCTCGGTGACATCGTCGCACTGCTCGACCGCCCGCCCGAGGAGTTCTCGCCGACCGCGATGCCGATCCTCGCCAGGGAGAAGGTCCGGTTCACCGGCGAACCGGTGGCACTGGTCATCGCGCGTGACCCGTACAGCGCCGAGGACGGCGTCGAGGCCGCGATCGTGGCCTACGAGCCGCTCGGGGCGATCGTCTCGGAGGAGTCGGCGTTCGCCGAGGGGGCGCCACTCGTGCACGAGGAGGCGCCGGGCAACGTGCTGCTCGACGTGTCCATGTTCGACACTCCCGGTGTCGACGCGGCGTTCGAGGCGGCCCGCGCGGACGGCGGTTGCGTGGTCGAGGTCGTCACGAAGAGCGGGCGGCAGAACGCGCTCCCGCTCGAAACCCGCGGCGTGGTCGCGTCCTGGGACGATCACGACGACCAGCTGCTCGTGCAGATGTGCACCCAGGTGCCGCATCAGGTGCGCACGGCGATGGCCCGCTCGCTGCGGGTCCCCGAACGCACCGTGCGGGTCACCGTTCCGGACATGGGCGGCGGCTTCGGGCAGAAATGCGTGGTCGGCAGGGAGGAGATCGCGGTCGCGGCGGTGGCACGACGGCTCAACCGGCCGGTGAAGTGGATCGAGGACCGCCGGGAGGCGCTCACGGCCGGCTTCCTGGCACGGGAGCAGCGCTACCGCACCTTGGCGGCGTTCGACGGAGACGGCCGCATCACCGCGCTGGACGTCGACGTCGTCTGCGACATGGGTGCGTACTCCTGCTACCCGTTCACGGCGGGGATCGAGCCGCTGATGGCGTCGGCCGAGATGCCGAGCGTGTACCAGGTGCCCGAGTACCGGGTCCGCGCCCGTGCCATCACCAGCAACAAGGCGCCGACTGCGCCCTATCGCGGCGTCAGCCGTCCGCAGTACGTGATGGCGATCGAACGGGTCATGGAACGCGCGGCCCGGGAACTCGGCCTCGACCCCGTCGAGATCCGGCGGCGCAACGTGATCACCCAGTTCCCGTACACCGGCGTCAACGGCATCACCTATGACCCCGGCACCTATCGCGAGTCGCTGGAACTGGCCGAAGCCACGCTCCGCGACGAGGGCTGGTACGAGACCCGGGACCGTGCCGCCGCCGAGGGCAGGCACATCGGCATCGGCTACTGCTGCTTCTCGGAGCGGACCGGCTACGGGTCGGGTGCCTTCGCCAAGCGGAAGATGGCCGTGGTCCCCGGCTTCGACATCTCCGAGATCCGCATGGACACCACCGGATCCGTCGTCGTCACCAGCGGCACGATGAACCACGGCCAGTCCCACGAGACGACGCTGGCGCAGATCGTGGCCGACCGGCTGGGGCTGCACCTCGACCAGGTCAAACTGCGCCAGGGCGACACCGAGCGCATCGCCTACGGATGGGGGACCTTCGCCTCCCGCTCGGTGACGATCGGTGGTTCCGCGGTGTCCCTCGCCGCCGGGAAGCTCGGCGAGCTGCTGTGCAAGATCGCCGCGCACCTGCTCGAAACGAGTCCCGACAACGTCCGCCTCGACGGCGACGGCGGCGTCGTCCAGATCGACGAGCCTGAGCGGCGTGCGTCGTTCGAGGAGATCGCCGACGTGGCGTACCTGCGCAGTCACCTGCTGCCCAAGGACGTCGAACCGACGCTGACGGCCACGGCGAGCTTCGACGTGCCCGGCGACGGGACCTTCTCCAACGCCACCCACGCCGTGGTCGTCGAGGCCGATCCGGGTACCGGGCAGATCAGGATCCTGCGCTACGCGTGCGTCGAGGACTGCGGGGTCGTGATCCACCCGCAGGTCGTCGACGGCCAATGCCGCGGCGGGATCGCGCAGGGCATCGCCGGCGCGCTGTTCGAGGAGGTCACCTATGCCGGCAACGGCGAACCGTCGGCCGCCAGTTTCATCGACTACCTCGTCCCGACGGCGACGGAGATCCCCGACATCACCGTCACACACCTTGAAACACCTTGTGCTTTCACGGAAAGCGGCGCGAAGGGCGCGGGCGAAGGCGGCACCATCGGCGCGCCGGCCGCCGTGCTGAACGCGATCAACGACGCGCTGCGCCAGACGGGGGTCGAACTCGACACGACCCCCGTCCATCCGCAGACCGTGCTCGCCGCGCTCGAAACGCGGATCCCCGAGGAAATGAGCGTCCCATCATGACCGACCGGCACCTGATCGTCCTGAACGTCAACGGCGACGAGTACGAAACTCTCGTGGAGCCGCGCAAGACCCTGCTCGACGTCCTGCGCCACGACCTCGGGCTCACCGGCACCCACGTCGGCTGCGAGCACGGAGTGTGCGGCGCCTGCACCGTCCTCGTCGACGGCGAACCGGTGCGGGCCTGCCTGTTGTTCGCCGTACAGGCGGAAACCGCCGAGATCCGCACGGTCGAATCACTGAGCCACGACGGCGAACTCTCCGACCTGCAGCGGTCTTTCAGCGAGCACCACGGCCTGCAGTGCGGTTTCTGCACACCCGGGTTCCTCATGCTGGCCGAAGGATTCCTCGCCCAGCGGCCGGACGCCGGCCGCGAGGAGATCCGCGAGGCCGTGTCGGCGAACCTGTGCCGCTGCACCGGTTACCAGACGATCGTGGACGCGGTCGAGGCGACCGCGGCCCGGCGGTGCCACGCCAAGGAAAAGGAGGCGACAGCGTGATCCTGGAAAACCAGCTGTCCGTACCGGCCGGACCCGACGCGGTCTTCGCCTTGATCAACGACGTCGAGCGGGTGGCGGGCTGTCTCCCGGGCGCGACCCTCGACGGACGGCAGGACGACGCCTATCTCGGCCGCGTCAAGGTCAAGGTCGGCCCGATCACCGCCGCGTACGCCGGCACCGTGCGCTTCACCGACGTCACCGAGGCCGACCGCACTCTGCGGTTGCTGGCCAGGGGAGCGGACGCCCACGGCAACGGCGACGCCGAAGCCGACGTCACGCTGACCGTGCGCGAGGCACCCGGCGGCGCCACCATCGAGTTGCGCACCGACCTGTCGATCCGCGGCAAGCTCGCCCAGTTCGGCAAGGGCGCGATCGGCGCCGTGTCCACCCGGCTGCTCGACCAGTTCGCCCGCAATCTCGCCGACCAGTTACGGCAGCCTGCCGCGGCGGAGCCCGCGCCGGTGGCGAAATCCGCTCCCGCGCAAGGCGATGAGGCGCTCGACGGTCTGGCCATGCTGGTTCCCGACCATGTCAAGCGCTACGGCGCGATCGCGGCCGCCGCGGCGCTCGGGCTGTTCCAGGGCTGGCTGCTCGGCCGGATCCGCACTCAGGACAAACTGATCAAGGAGTTGCAGCGTGCCCGTCGATGAACGCCTCGACACCGTGTACGACCGAGCCGGTTTCGGCGCGAGCGTGCCCCGCGGAGCGCGCCCGGCCCTGGTCGTGGTCGATCTGACGCGTGGATTCACCGAACCAGGCTTTCCCTCCGGAGCGGACCTCACCGCCGAAGTGACCGCGACCGCCGCCCTCGTGGCCGCGGCCCGGCGGCAGGACGTGCCGGTGATCTACACGGCGATCAGCTACACGCCCGCCGAGGCGGACGGAGACGCCATCGCCTGGCTCCGGAAAGCACCCGGGATGCGAGCCCTGGGCGAAGGAAGCGAAGCGATCGCCCTCGACCCTCGGCTCGAACAGCGCGAAGGCGACCATTTCGTCTTGAAGAAGGGCGCCTCGGCGTTCCACGGAACCGCGCTGGCCGCTCTCCTCACGAGCCTGGGCGCGGACACCGTCGTCGTTTGCGGCGCCACCACCTCGGGCTGCGTCCGAGCGACCGCCGTCGACGCCGTCCAGTCCGGCTTCAACACGCTCGTCGTCCGGGAAGCCTGCGGTGACCGCGCCCAGGGACCGCACGACGCCGCACTGTTCGACCTCCAGGCCAAGTACGCCGACGTCGTCAGCGTCGAAGATGCCGTGGGCTACCTCGGGAAGGCGCCACTTCGCACGCTCGGGCAGCCCGCACTGGCCGACCTCGGGACCGTTCCCGCGACCAGCCGCTGGGTGCGGTCGGGACCGGTCCGGCTGCACGTGCTCGACTACGGTCCCGCCGACGGTGTCCCGGTGCTCGTGCTGCCAGGGATCACGAGCCCGGCCGTCACGATGGACTTCGTGGCGCGGGAACTCACCGATCTCGTGCGCCCGCTCGTACTCGACGTCCGCGGCCGCGGCCTGTCCGACGACGCGCCGGATCCCCTGCACGGCTACGACCTGGCGAGCTATGCCGCGGACGTCGACGCTGTCGTGTCCGAGCTGGAACTGCGCGACCCGATCCTGCTCGGGCACTCCATGGGCGCGCGGATCGCCGCACGGGCCGCCGCCGTCGGCCGTTCCCGGCTTCGCGGCACCGTCCTGGTCGACCCTCCGCTGAGCGGCCCCGGCCGCGATCCGTACCCCACCACCCTCGACGCCTTCCTCGGGCAACTCGCCCAGGCCCGCCGGGGGACCGACGCGGACGAGGTGGCCCGGTCCTGGCCACGATGGCCGCGCCGGGAACAGGAGTTGCGTGCCCGCTGGCTGTCGTCGTGTTCCCGTGACGCGATCGCCGCCACCCACGCCGGCTTCGAATCGGAAGACTTCTTCACCGACTGGCCGGAGGTGCCCGCTCCGACCTTCTTCCTGTACGGCGGCGAGAGCCCGGTCGTGACCGCCGCCGGCGTGGCCGAAGCCGCCGAGTGCAACCCGTCGGCTGGACTCGTCGAGATCCCGGAAGCCGGGCACATGGTCTTCTGGGACCGGCCCGACGCCGCCCTCGCCGCACTGCGGGAAGTACTGCGAAAGCTGCTCTGAGTCGCGATCGGTGGGCATTCCGGTTGGTCTGGATGCCGACACCTTCTTGGCGCTGACGAACCGCAAAACGCACGAGGCTAGGCCGTGTCCTGTGGGTATCGCCTGGGGTGCTGACCTGCGGAAAGGGAGCGGGGGACCTTTGGTGTCGCGGGAGGGGTGTGTGGATATAGGGACCTTGAGTGTCCCTATATCCACACACCGCTCACTCGCTGTCAGGGCTATCGCTGACTGTGTGGATTTTGGGGCGTCAGATGTCCCGAAATCCACACGGTCACCGCGCGAGAGAGCAGGAGACCTTTGCTCTCGCCTCCGGGTCATTCCACGGCATTGCCTAGTAGCGGGTTGCTCGTGCCCGCCGCCCGCCGTAGGCACCTAGAACACGGTTCGCCCTACGGCGCCAGTGCCTGCCCTCCCGAGTACATGAAGGCCCCCTTCCTTGCGCCAGGCGCAAGGAAGGGGGCCTTCATGTACTTCCGCAAGGTGTGAAGGCCTCCTTGAGGGACCCAGAGTCCCTCAAGGGGGCCTTCACGGACCGGCCTGAGATCAGCCGCAGCCTGAACCCACGTATGTACCGTGAAACGCCCAAATCGGTCACGATCGCCCCAAATGTGTCCCTTGTGGACAGCCGAAGGGGGTGTCGGGCCACACGGGCGAGCCCGCGTCGCCAAATCGCGCAAATCACCGATAAGGGCCGAGTGCGCACCCGAACCTCTTCGCGTCGGTTGTTTCGGGTCGAGGGTCTTATCGGGTGTACTTCCATGACAGGGAGTCACCCTGAACGTTCTGCCGCCCTCTCGTTGGTGCTTTCGTTGTATGCCCCTTGCCTGCCAAGTCGTCCTGCTGGTTCCATGACACCCGGGCGGTCCGTTCAATCGGTCTGAGAACGGCAGCCCACTGGGGGAAGGACGGTAGTTTCATTGCCTGAAGCCGCGCTGACCAAGATTTCCGTAGCTCACCCGCATCCTTCGACGGCCGTCGTCCCCCGGCGATATCACTCGCGTCCGAAACATTTCGCATTCGAGGACGGCGCCGAACCGTCGAGCGGGACCGGACCCTGAATCCAGGGCGAAGTCCGCGATCAATGCCATGGGGGCAAGGAAATGAACAGTCGAGCGCGCCCGGAACCAGCCGCCGCGGAGTACCCGGCCACCGTCCCTGGGCATCTCGATCAGACAGTGGTGCAGGTGCCCATCGCCTCGCTGCGGCCCGCCGATTCGCCGCGGACGGCGGGGGAGGACCCGGCGCACGTAAGAGAATTGGCGACCTGGGATGTCGCCCTGCCGCCTATCGTCGTGCACCGGTCGACGATGCGGGTGATCGACGGTATGCACCGGCTGCGCGTCGCGGAGACGCGGGGTGAAACGACCATCGCGGTGCGCTTCTTCGACGGCAGCGCGGACGACGCGTTCCTGCTCGCGGTGAAAGCGAACATCGCCCACGGCCTGTCGCTCGCCTTGGCCGATCGGAAAGCCGCCGCGAGGCGCATCATCGGCACCCACGGCGACTGGTCGGACCGCGCGATCGCGGCCCTCGCCGGTCTCGCGCACAAGACGGTCGGCGCGATCCGGCGCGGGTCGACTGGGGAAAATCCCCACTCGACCGCGCGGATCGGCCGGGACGGCCGCGTCCGGCCGCTCAGTGGCGTCGAGGGCAGGCGCCGGGCAGGCGAGTTACTGGTCGCGAATCCGGAGACCCCGGTCGAAGAGGTCGCCCGCGCCGCGGGGATCTCGACGACCACCGTGAAGGATGTACGCAGACGCCTGCGCTGCGGCGACGATCTGGTCCCGAGTGGACAGCGGTCCGGGCCGGTCCGGATCACCCGTCCAGCCGAGGAAACCCAGGTATGGGACCGGGTGACGGCCCTGCGTCAGTTGCGGGCGGACCCGTCTTTGCGGTTCACCGAGACCGGCCGGGCGCTGCTGCAGTCGCTGAACCTGCACGCGGGCGGCGACGAGAGCTGGCTCAGCCTGGCGGACAACGTGCCGCAGCACTGCACGGGCATGGTCGTCGAGCTCGCCCGGCACTGCGTGGCGGATTGGCAGCGGTTCGTCACCCGGCTGGAACAGCGCGGCTGCGAAGGGGGCGTCTCCCAAGACGTCGCGAACCCGCTTGGACGATGAACCGCCACATCGAGCGGTGAACAACGAAGCACGAAAAGAGTGCGGCGAATTGACGGCCGCACTCTTTTCGTGCCGTTGAATGGCACCCTGATCCTTTTTTGCCCGCGGAATCGCCGCGTGCTGCCCCTCGTACTGCCGGTGCCGCTTGACCGACGTTGACGGAACTCGCCGGATACTGGTTGGGTCGAAGTGAAATCGAGGCGTCCCCGAATTGAGAAGGGCCAGGGTGTGGTGGCTGCAGAGGAACGCGACCTTGGGTATTCGATATTGCGCGTCGCCCTGTCGCAGAGAATCGACCACGTAAATCCGTTTCGGGCGGTCAAAGAGGCAGGCGCCATGGTCGGCAGGCTGTGCTGGGAATTCCTCACGCCGCCGTCGCCGGTCGATTTCAAGCCCACGAGCGGGGTCGCGGAGTCTCTGACGCCTTCCGAAGACAAGCTGACCTGGAAGTGCGTGATCCGTCAGGGCCTGACTTGGTCGGACGGCACGCCGCTGACCGCACGCGACGTGGCGTTCACCTTCGACAAGATCATGTCGGACGAAGTGGCCGCCGAGGCGAACGGCAGTTACGTCGAGAACTTCGTGAGCGTCGAGGCCGAAGGCGACGACACGGTGTGGTTCCGGACGAAGGCGCCGCAAGCCAGCATGACGGCGCTCGACGTGCCGATCGTCCCGGAGCACGTTTGGCGCAAGGTCGAAGACATGGACGACCCGCTCGGCGAGTCCGTCGAGATCGCCGGGGTCGGCAGCGGCCCGTTCCTGGTCGCCGAGCATCGCAAGGACGACGTCACGATCCTGAAGGCGAATTCCGGCTACTGGCGTGGCCGCCCGGCGATCGACGAAATCCACCTCATCTTCTTCGAGAGCGCGGACGACGCGGTCGACGCCTTGTGCGCGGGCGAGGTCGACCTCGTCAACCGGGTGACCTTCATGCAGCACCGGAAGCTTTCGGCCACCGACGGCGTCACCGTCGTGGAAGCGGACAGCCGTCGCTACAACCACTTGATGCTCAACCTCGGCGCGCTGAACCGGGAGCGGCAGCCGATCGGCGACGGTCACCCCGCGCTGCGTGACATCCGGGTGCGCAAGGCGCTCGCGAAGGCGATCGATGTCGAGGCGATCCGGGAAGGTGTCTACGGCGGCTTCAGCCGTCCTCCCGGCGGCATCGTGCCCGCCATCTTCCCGGACTATCACTGGGAGCCGTCGGAGGAGCAGCGGTACAGGTTCGATCTGACGCTGGCCGGTGAAGAGCTCGACGCCGCGGGCTATCGCCTGCGGGGAGCCGTGCGGACCGGCCCCGACGGTGACCCGTTGCGGTTCCGGCTGCTCTGGCGGCTGGGCACGGACTACCACGAGCGGGCGGCCAACCACATCGACGGCTGGCTCGGCGAACTCGGCATCGGCGTCGAGTCGACCGGCCTGCCCGACGACGACTACGAGGAGGAGTACAACAGCGGCCGGTTCGACCTCACCGTCGCCGGCTGGGGCAGCCCGCCCGACCCCGACTGGATCCTGTCCAGGCAGACGAGCAAGTGCCTGCCCTCGGACCGCGACACCACGGTGAGCGCCTCGTTCCTCGCGGACGACGAGTTCGACGCCCTCTACGAGCGGCAGCTGGCCGAGATGGACCCGGAGGCCCGCGCCGAGATCGTGAAGCAGGCCCAGGCGCGGTACTACGACCTCGTGCCCACGATCCTGCTGGCCTATCCGGTCGCGCTGGAGGCATACCGGTCGGACCGGTTCACCGGGTTCACCCGTCAGCCGGCGGGCACCGGGCCGATCATGGAGCAGGCGGGCTACTGGGGGTTCTACACCGCGAGGCCGGTGGGATGACCGACGCCGTGCCGGGTGCGGCCGAGGACTCGTGGCCGCTGACCCCGTTGCAGAGCGGCATGCTCGTGGACGCGCTGCGCGATCCCGAGAACGATGCCGACCTGGTGCAGCATCTGTTCCGCGTCGAGGGCGAGCTGGACGTCGACGCCTTCGGCGCGGCGTGGCGGTCGGTGATCCGGCGGCATTCGGTCTTCCGCGCCGAGATCCGGTGGCGAAATCTGGCGGAGCCCCGCATGGTCGTCCTCCCGGACGTGCCGCTGTCCTTGACCGTGCTGGACTGGAGCCTGCTCGGCCCGGCCGACCAGGACACGAGGTTCGACGCGGTGCTGCGAGCGGACCAGGAACGCGGGTTCCGGCTCGACACCGCGCCGTTGAGCCGGATCACCCTCATCCGGGTGGCGGACGCGGCGCATCTGGTGCTGTGGACGTCGCACCACATCCTGATGGACGGCTGGAGCCGGGCGCTGGTCCTGCGTGAGCTGACGACCGCGTACGCCGAAGCGCGCACCGAATCGTGGCCCGGCACGGAGCGGCCCGGGCCACGATTCGGCGATTTCACCGGCCAGGCCCGCTCAGGTGACGCCGCGGCGTCCCTTGCCTTCTGGCGCACCGAGTTGAGCGATTTCGCCGGTAGCGCGTCGCTTCCCGAAATGGTCGAGCGCCGCGCCGAGCCGGGAAGGAGCGGCGGAACGGGCGAACACAGCGTGCTGCTCGACGGGGCAAGGGTCACCGCCCTGCGTGAGTTGTGCAAGCAGGCCAGGGTCACCCAGGCCACGGTGTTCCACGCGGCGTGGGGGTTGTTGCTCGGCCACTACACCAGGAGCCGCGACGTGTTGTTCGGCTCGACGGTTTCGGTGCGGCCACCCGATGTCCTCGACGACGAGCAGCCGATCGGGCTGTTGATCAACACCATCCCGGCCCGGATCCGGGTGGATCGCGACGCGACGATCGTCGATTGGCTGCGGGCGAACCAGAAACGGCTGGCAGCGGCCCGCGAACACGGCGGGGAGTCGCTGGCCGAACTCCAGTCCGCGGCCGGGCTGGAACCCGGCACGCGACTGTTCGATTCGGTCCTGGTCTGCGAGAACTACCCGGGTTCGAGTGACGCCCAGTGGTCGGCGGGACAGCTGCGGATGAACCTGGTCCGCCGGTTCGGGCAGACCGGATACCCGCTGTTCGTCACGGTGTGGCTCGGCGAGACACCGCGGATCGTGCTCGAGCACCAGCGCGACCATCTCGACGAGAACGCGGTGCACGACATCGCGGAAGGCCTCCTCACCATTCTCGACACACTCGCCGCCGACCCGTCGGCCCGCGTGGGTTCGGTGCACCCGCTGACCCCCTCGGCGCGCGCCGGGATCGTGGCCCGGTACAGCCCGCCTCCGGCTCCCACCGTGTCCCGCCTCGTCCACGAGCTGATCGGCGAGCAGATCCGGCGCCGCGGTGCCGCGACGGCGGTCGTCTGCGGTGACGTGACGCTGAGCTACGCCGAACTGGACCAGGCCGCGGAGACGATGGCGCGGCGGCTGCGCGCGGAGGGCATCGGACCGGAGCGGGTGGTCGGGGTGTTCCTCGACCGCTCGGCGAACCTGGTGGTCGCGTTGCTGGCCGTGCTGCGCGCGGGAGGTGTCTATCTCCCGCTCGATCCCGCACTGCCCGACCGGCGGCTTCGGCTCATGCTCGACGACGCGGACGTGAGTGCCGTGGTGACCGAGCGGGCGCTGCTTCCCAGGCTGGACGCGCCCGGTCTGTCGGGCGACCGGCGGCTCGCCCTGTGCGTGGACGGCCAGACCACGGGTCCGTCGCTGACGGCGGCGCCCGCCCGCACGCAACACCCGGAAGACCTGGCGTATCTCGTCTACACCTCCGGATCCACCGGCACCCCCAAGGGAGTCGCGATCACGCATGCCTCGGTCGCGACCAACTGCCGGAGCATCCAGCGGCTGTACGAGATCCACGCCGAAGACGTCGTCCTGCAGTTCTCGTCGATCGGTTTCGACGCGTCGCTGGAACAGGCTCTGACCCCGCTGCTGGCCGGTGCCACCGTGCTGCTGCGCGACCAGGAGGTCTGGAGCCCGGACAAGCTGCTCGACGTGGTGTGCGCTCAGGGCGTCACGGTGATGGAACTGCTGCCGGAGTACGGCTGGGAGGTCGTCCGCACCCTGATCGCCCATCCCGACCCCGCGACGAGGCTGGGCGGACTGCGCCTGGTGACCGTCGGCGGCGACGTCGTGACCACCGAACAACTCGCCGAGTGGCGCCAGGTCGCGCCGCACGTGCGGGCGGTCGTGAGCTACGGCCCCACCGAAGGGACCATCACCGCGAGCGGCTGGGTCTACCCCGGCCACAGCGACTCGCCGGTCGCGTTGATCGGCAAGCCGCTGGCGCATATCCGGGCCTATGTGCTGGACGACGACTTCAACCCGGCGCCGGCGCGCGTCCCCGGCGAGATCTGTATCGGCGGCGTCGCGGTGGCCCGTGGCTACCCCGGCAGGCGTTCGGTCACCGCGGACCGGTTCGCGCCGGATCCCTGGGCGGGCGAGCCGGGGGCGAGGCTGTACCGCACCGGTGACCTCGGCCGCTGGCTGCCGAGCGGCGACCTCGAGTTCCTCGGCCGGATGGACGATCAGGTCAAGATCAGGGGCACCCGGGTCGAACCCGCCGAGGTGGTGACCGCGTTGCGGGCGCATCCGACGGTCGGACAGGCCGCGGTGGTGCTGAACCGGTCCTCGCCGGGGGTGTCCCCGTCGCTGGTCGGCTATGTCACGCCCGCCACCGCCGGAGTGGACCCGGACCCCGCGCGGCTGCGGGAATTCCTGCGCGGTGAGGTGCCCGCGGCGGCGGTCCCGTCGTCGATCACGGTGCTGGCCGAACTCCCGTTCAACGCCAGCGGAAAGCTCGACCGCGCGGCCTTGCCCGCGCCGGACGGCCCGCGAACGGAGGCCGGTGGCGCGGACGGACCGAGCACCCCGCTGGAGAAGGCGCTCGCCGAGGTGTGGGCCGAGGTGCTCGGGGCCGAGCGGGTCGGCGTGCACGAGGACTTCTTCGATCTCGGCGGCCATTCCCTGACGATGCTGCGGGTCGTGGCGCGGGCGGGGCGCGCGGTCGGCCGCGAGATCCCGTTGCGGCTGCTGTTCCGGAATCCGACGGTCGCGAGCCTGGCCACCGCGCTCGACGCCGCCGAGGGAGGTGGAGGTCGTGACTGACTTCGTGCCAGGGGACACCGCCGTGGCGGGTCCCGTGCGGCTGGTCCGGCGACCGGACGAAGACGGCCGCGTCCTGCTGCCCGCGTCGTACGCGCAGCGCCGGTTGTGGCCGTTGCAACGGTTCTTCCCGGACAGCTTCGCCTACAACTACCTCATCCTTCTGAAGATCGAAGGAGAGCTGGACGTCGTCGCGTTGCGGAAAGCGGTGTGGCGGCTCGTGGACCGGCACGAGAGCCTGCGCACGGAGCTGGTCCACGACACGGAACTCCGCCAGCGGATCCGGCCGGTCGGCGCGCCGGAGAACCACCCTCCGATGCCGGTGCTCCCGGTCGTGGCGGATGACGGCGAGGATCGCTGGGAGGCCGCGCGGCTCGACGCGATCCGCGAAGGACAGGAGCCGTTCGACCTGAGTACCGGGCCGACGTTGCGCGCCTCGCTGCGCGTCGTCGGACCGCACGCGCACCTGCTCGCGTTTTCCGTGCACCACGCGGTGTTCGACGGCTGGTCCGAAGACGTGCTGCTGGCCGAGCTGGCGGAGTGCTATTCGGCGTTGGCCGACGGCCGCGAACCGGTGCTGCCGGAACTGCCCGTACAGCACGGCGACATCGCCGAATGGGAGCGGCACGCCGTGGCGGCCGCCGAGCCGGAGTTGCTGGCGTACTGGAAGAACGTCCTCACCGGGCTCACCCCGCTCGACCTCCGCACCGATCGGCCGCGCCCGGCCCGCCCCGCGTTCCGGGGCGCGGCGCACGGGATTCCGGTCCCGAAGGCGACGGTCACGGCGTTGCGGTCGCTCTGCCGGGAGCACCACGTGTCCCTCTACACGGCGTTGGTGGCCGTCGTCGCCGCGGCGATGGGCCGCTGGGCCCGCCAGGACGACGTGCCGGTGGCCGTCCAGGTCGCGAACAGGCCGTTGCCCGCCGCGGAGAACGTGCTCGGCTTCCTCGTGAACGGGCTGGTGCTGCGCACCGACCTCCGTGGGAACCCCAGCTTCGCCGATCTCCTGGAACAGGTCTTCCTCACCTTCATGGACGGGATGGAGCACCAGGGCATGCCGTTCGAGCGGCTCGCCGAGGTGCTCGAACCCGGTCGCGACCTCAGCCGGACCCCGCTCGCACAGGTCGCGGTGGCGCTGGACCGGGTCGTCGATCCGACCGGGTTCACCGGTCTCCGCGTCTCCCTGGCCGATTCGTTCCTGGGGGCCGCGAAATGGGAGCTCGCGGTCACCTTCCGGGAGCGCGGCGACGAGCTCACGGCGATCACCACCTACGACACCGATCTCTTCGACGAGGCCACGGTCGCCCGGCTGACCGGCTACCTCGTGCGCTCACTGACGGCACTGGTCGAAGAACCGGACCGGCCGGTGCTGGACGTTCCCTTCGTCATCGGCGCCGAGCGGGCGCACCTGGTCGAAGACGGCAATCGCACGCGGGCCCCGTTCCCGGACCGATCGATCCAGGAACTGTTCGAGGAGCAGGTGGCGTCGGCCCCGGACGCGCCCGCCGTGCACCACGACGGCGGCGTCGTGTCGTACGCCGAACTGAACTCGCTCGCGAACACGGTGGCGCACGGGTTGCTGGCGCGGGGGATCGGCCTGGAAGCACGGGTCGGGTTGTGCCTGCGCCGCTCGCCGGAGGCGATCGCCGCGATCCTGGGCGTGCTGAAATCCGGCGCGGCCTACGTGCCGCTCGCGCCCGACCATCCGCCGGAGCGGTTGCGCCTGCTCGTCGAGGACTCCGGCGCCGCGGTGGTCCTCACCGACGCCCTGTCGTCCGACGCGGTGGCAGGCGTGCCAGGAGTCGTGTCGTGGGCGGACATCACGTCCGCACCCGCCGCCGGGAACCCGCCCCGGCGGGCCGACGGGCGCACCCTCGCGCATGTCATCTACACGTCCGGGTCGACCGGCAGGCCCAACCCCGTCGGGGTCGAACAGCTCTCGATCGGGCGGTTGGTCCGCGGCGCCCGCTTCCACGAGTTCGGCCGCGAAGACGTGTGCCTGCATCTGTCGCCGCTCACCTTCGACGCGTCGCTGGTCGAACTGTGGGGGCCGCTGCTCAACGGCGGCGCGGTCGCGATACCGCCGGGGGCCGCCGGCACCTCCGCGATCCTGGACCAGATCAGGGCCGCGGTGGACACCCATCCGGTCACCATGATGCAGCTCATCGCGCCCCAGCTGAAGCTGATCGTCGAGCACGCGCCGGAACTGCTGTCCTCGATCCGGACCCTTTTCGTCGGTGGCGACGTCGTCGACCCGGCGGCGGTGTCCGCCGCACTGGACCATGTGGACAGTGACGCGGTGCTGCACATGTACGGGCCGACCGAGTCCACGCTGTTCGCCACTTTCGAACCCGTGCACGCGGTGCGGCCAGGTCAGGGCACGTTGCCGATCGGACGTCCGGTCGGCAACACGACGGCCTACGTGGTGGATCCCGGTATGCGGCCGGTGCCGGTGGGAGTGCCGGGGGAGTTGCTGCTCGGCGGAGCCGGGCTGGCCCGCGGCTACCTCGGACGGCCGGCGCTGACCGCCGACCGGTTCGTCCCCGATCCGTTCTCCGGCGAAAGCGGCGCACGGCTCTATCGCACCGGCGATCTCGTGTGTTTCCTCGCCGACGGCAGGCTGGAGTTCCTCGGCCGCATCGACGGCCAGGTCAAGCTCCGCGGCTTCCGGGTGGAGACCGGCGAGGTCGCCTCGGCGTTGCGCGCCCACCGGGACGTCGACGACGCCGTCGTCCTGCTGCGGTCCGATCTGCGCGGCGGACCCGCGCTGGTGGGCTACGTCGTCGCACGGCCGGGGGTGCCGTTCGACGCCGCGGTCGTGGACCGGTATCTCCGCGAGATCCTGCCCGCCGCCCTCGTCCCCGCGCATCTGATCGCCGTCCCCGCGATCCCGCTGACCGGGAACGCCAAAGTGGACAGAGCGGCACTTCCGGTGCCGGACAAGGACATCGGCGCGGACGGTGCGCCACCGTCGACCGAAACCGAGAAGCGGGTGGCGAAGATCTGGCTCGCCGTCACCGGAGCCGGGCAGGTCGCCCGGGACACCCCCTTCTTCGCCGCCGGGGGCAACTCACTCCTGCTGGTCGTCCTCGCGGAACGGCTCGGCGAGGAGTTCGGCGCGCTCGCCCCGTCCGTCGTCGACCTGTTCGACCAGACCACGGTGCGGCGCATCGCCGCCTTCATCGACGGAAGGACGTCATGACCACCGTCCCCGAGCCGATCGCGATCACCGGTATGGCGGTGCGGTTGCCGGACGCGGACTCGCTACCGCGATTCCACCGGAATCTGGCCGAGGGCAAGGACAGTGTCCGGCAGGTGCCCGCCGAACGGCTGCGCCTCGCGGGCGCCGACCCCGGCCTCGCCCACCGGCCGCTCGCGTCCTTGACCGGCGTCGAGGAGTTCGACCACGAGTTCTTCGGCATCCCGTTGCGCGAAGCCGAGTTGATGGATCCACAGCACCGGCTCTCCCTCCAGCTGACCTGCGCGGCGATCGAGGACTCCGGCCACGCGCTCGGCAGCGTTCGCGGTACCCGGACCGCGCTGGTGATGGCAGGCGGACGCTCGGACTACGCGGAGCTGATGACCGAGGCCGACGAAGGGGTGCTGACCCTGCTGGGCACGGGCACCTCGGCGCTGCCCGGCCGGATCGCGCATTTGCTCGGCACCCAGGGCCCGGCGTTGGTGGTCGACACCGGATGCTCGACCGGACTGGTGGCGCTCGACCTCGCGGCAGGCCTGTTGCGCGCCGGTCAGGCGAGTCTGGCGATCGTCGGCGGGGTCGCGGTGCGCAGTACGTTCGCCGACGCCTCCGACGACCGGTACGCCGAAGTGGTGTCCGCCTCGGGCCGATGCCGGGCCTTCGACGCCGCCGCGGACGGCACCGGGGACGGCGAGGGCGGCGTGGTGCTCGTGCTGAAACCGTTGTCGGACGCCGTGCGGGACCGCGACCACGTGCACGCCGTCGTCCGCTCGACCGCGGTGAACCACAACGGCGACCGGTCCAACGGCCTGAGCGCGCCCAGTCCCGCCGCGCAGGTGGACCTGCTGCGGGACGCCTGGCGGAAGGCCGGTTTGCGGCCAGGGCAGCTCGGTTACCTGGAAGCGCACGGATCCGGGACACAGCTGGGCGACCTCATCGAGGTGGAGGCGATCTCCCGGGCCTGCGACGGACCGGAGCCCGGCCGGGAACCCTGCGTCATCGGTTCGGTGAAGACCAACATCGGCCACCTCGACCATGTGGCGGGCCTCGCCGGGCTGGTCAAGGTCGTCGCGAGCATCCAGAACCGGGTGATCTACCCGTCCCTGCACTTCACCCGCCCCAACCCGCTCGTCGACTTCGACCGGCTGGGCGTACGGGTGGCCACCGATCTCGCCGAGTGGAAGGCGGACGACGACGGCCCGCTGCTCGGCGGGGTCAGCTCGTTCAGCCTGGCCGGGACCAACGCGCACGTCGTGCTGGAGTCGGCACCGGCGGCACGACCCGCTGGCGGAGACCCGTCGGAATGGGCGGGCGGTGTCGCGACGGTGTCGGGTCGCGGCTGGCCCTCGGTCGCCCGTGCCTGTGCGGCGTTACGGGAGCGGATCGCGGACGACCCCGAACTGGACGTCCGCGATGTCCTGCACACCCTCAACCGCGGCCGGGACCACCTGCCGTGGCGAGTCGCGTTCCCGGTGCGCGACCGAGCCGAACTGCTGGACGGTCTGCGCAGGGCGGGCAAGAGCGCCGCCCGGGGCGGCCCGGCACCGTCGGGCCCCCGCCGTCCGATGTGGACGGTCACGGCCGGCGCCGGGCCGAGCGCCCGCGACGCGGACCTGCTCGCCGAACGGTACGCGGTGTACGCGGCCGCCGTCGCCGAGTGTGCCGAGGCCGCACCGGACGAAATGGACGACGACACGACGGCGTGGTTTTCCCGGAACTACGCGTTCCTGCGCCTGATGAGGGCGTGGGGGATCGATACGACGCGGGTGTCGGGCTCCGTGGCGCTGGCGAAGCTCGCACGCGGCGAATCGAGCCTTCAAGAGGCGATGCGCTCCGACGGCGGGGGGCCTGAAAGCGACGACCCCGGCGACGCCTTCGTCGTATACGACCTGAGCTCGGTGCGCGGCGACGACGTGCTCGCCCGCGTTGCGGAGCTCTACGTCTCCGGCGTGGACGTGGACTGGGACGTCGTGCACGAGGGTGCCGAGCGCCGCCGGGTTTCCTTGCCCGGCTACTCCTTCGAGCCGACGCGATGCTGGGTCACGCCCCTGCGGCGCGACACGGCGTCACCGGCACCAGGGCCCGTGCCGCCGCTGTCCGATCGGCCGCCGACGTCGCGTGCGGACTACGAGCAGGCGCTGGCCAGGGTCTGGGCCGGTTCGCTGCGGGTCGGCGAGGTGCCGCCCGACGCCGACTACTTCGAGCTCGGTGGCACCTCCGTGCTGGCGTTGCAGGTGCTGGCCGAGATCCGCCGGGAACTCGGCATGCGGTTGCGGCTGCGGGACATCTACGCGCACCGGACACTGCGCGACCTCGCGGGGTTCATGGCCGCGAGCACCGGGCACGACCCGGCAGCCGCCGGTCGGCTGGTGCCGATCCGGGCCGGGGGCGATCACCCCGCTCTGTTCTGCCCGCACCCCTCCGGCGGTGGTGTCCAGCCGTACTTCGAACTCGCGCAGGCGTTGCCCGCCGGGCATCCCGTCATCGGAGTGCCCGCGGTCGGTCTCGACGACGGCCTGGACCCGGATCCGACCGTCGAGGCCATGGCCACCCGGTACGTCGGCGAACTGCGGCAGGTCCAGCCCACGGGCCCGTACCGTCTCGTCGGCTGGTCCTTCGGTGCGGTGATCGCCTACGAGATGGCCCGCCAGCTCAGCGCCGCGGGCGACCGCGTGGCGCCGCTGGTGCTGATCGACGCGAACACCGAACTGGACCCCGAACCACCCCCGGAACGGGAATCGGCGCTGCTGGTCAACCTGCTCACCGCCGGCACCGACTTCCGCGTCGACGTCGGCGCGCTGGCCGGGCTGTCCGAGCGGGAACGGCTGATGGCCGTCATCAAGACGGCCAAAGAGGCCGGGCGGTTGCCGCCGACGATGACCCGGCACCAGATCGGCGCGATGACGAAGGTGTTGCGCGCCAACGACCTCGCGTTGCTCGACTACCGGTGGGGTGGGTACGCCGGTCCGGCGGTGGTGATCCGGGCCGAGTCACCGCTGTTCGAGGGCCCGGACGATCGGGCCCCGGACCTCGGCTGGCGCAAGTTCATCACCGGCGAGGTCACCGTCCACTCCGTGCCCGGCGATCACTTCACCATGATGCGCCGGCACCATTCCGCGATCGCCGACATCATCGGGAGGGTCTTGTGACCGCAGCCGAGCCGCAGGACGGCCGATTCCAGGTCGTGATCAACCACGAAGAGCAGTACTCCGTATGGCCCGCGACCGGAGAGCCACCGGCCGGCTGGCGGCCGGTGGGCTACACCGGCACCCGGGCGGACTGCCTCGGCCACATCGAACAGGTCTGGACCGACATCACCCCGAAGAGTGTGCGAGACCGGGCGGCTGCGGGCGGGAGCACACCGTGACCGCGGTCGGGATCGACGCGATCGAGGTGTGGCTGCCGCCGGACCGGACCCCGATCCGTGACCTCGCCGAGTACG
Source organism: Amycolatopsis sp. NPDC052450 (assembly GCF_044547565.1). Classification (NCBI taxonomy): domain Bacteria; kingdom Bacillati; phylum Actinomycetota; class Actinomycetes; order Pseudonocardiales; family Pseudonocardiaceae; genus Amycolatopsis; species Amycolatopsis sp. NPDC052450. The sequence goes on from NZ_JBIUAQ010000008.1 coordinate 214,831, forward strand.
CCGGCCTCACCGAGCCGGACCGGACGCTGGTGGACGGCCTCGGGATCACTTCCGTGCCGGACGCGGGAGACCGTCACGGGACGGACCTGGCCGTCGAAGCGGTGCGGGCGTTGCTGGACCGGACCGGTCTGCGGCCGGGTGAGGTCGACGCGCTGCTGCTCATCGGCAGCCGGGCACCGGAGTACCTCATGGCCTCCGAGTCGACGAGGGTCCAGCACGAGACAGGCCTGTCCTCGGCGCTGTCGTTCTCGGTGTCGGACCTCGGATGCGCGTCCATCTCGGCCGCGTTGCTGACCGCCCGGTCGCTGCTTCTGTCCACTTCGGACTGGCGCCACGTGGTGATCGCGCACGGTTGCGTGCGCCCCGGCCCTGGCCGGATCCGGCTACCGGTGACGGTCAACGGGGACGCCGGGCTCGCGGTGCTGATGCGCCCCCTGGCCACCGCGCTGCGCGTCGTGGACGTCGCCGTGGAGACCGACGGCCGGTTCTGGGACCTGTTCCGGGTGGAGTACCGGGGCCTGCCGCCGGAACACTGGCGCGAGGTCTGCGCCGATCCCGCGCGGTACTCCTTCGAGCTGGCCATCGAGAGCCGCAACCGGCTCGACCGGCTCAACCGGCGGGTGCTCGAGCGGAACGGGCTGGCCATGACCGACGTCGACCACGTGCTCATGCAGAACGTCTCGACCGGCGCCTTCCGGTTCTACGAAGAGGCGTTCGACGTCGAGATCGCGAAGGTGTGCGAGCGGAACCTGTCCGGCTACGGCCATCTCGGCCCGGTCGACGTCATGGCCAACCTGGACGCCGGCGTGACCTCCGGTCAGTTCGAACCCGGCGATCTCGTCCTGGTGATGAACAACAGCCCGGCGGCCGCCTGGAGCTCCATGCTGGTCGAGGTGTGAGCCGCATGGGCCCGATCGGAACGACGGCGCGCCGGGCAGGCTCAGACGGCCTTGGCGCGTACCAAAGCGGCCAGCTCGCGCGGAGTGCTCACCTCGGCGAGGAACTCGGCGAGCGACAGGCCGGCCCGCGCGTGTTTGCGCAGCCGCGCCACGATCTGGCCCGCCTTGATGGAATCGCCGCCGAGCGCGAAGAAATCGTCGTCGGGGCCGACCGGTCCACTGAGGACATCACGCCAGATGCCGATCACGAGCTGGTCGAGATCCGGTGCGTGTTCTCCGTGGGACATGCGCTCACCGCTTCCGGTCGGCGTGGGAAAACCTGTCTCGGCCCGACTTTAGGCCATGACGGGGCGGGGATTCCATGGGTGAAAGGACCGGTGTGACGGTAGCGCAAGAGATTTCCCTGTTGCGGCAGCGGAATTTCCGGACGTATTTCGCCGGGCAGGCCGTGGCGATGATGGGCACGGCCGTCGTTCCGGTCGCGATGGGCCTGGTCGCCGTGGTCACCTTGCACGCGAACGGCCTCGCCGCGTCGATCGTGTCCGCTTCCTCGATGCTCCCCGCGCTTCTGCTGACCCTGCCGATCGGCGCCGTCGTGGACCGGGTCGACAAACGCAGGATCATGATGTGGGCGGACGTCGGCCAGGGCGTCGCGATACTGATGGTGCCGTTGCTGTGGTGGAGCGGCGCGTTGTCGATCCCGACGTTGTGCGTCGCCGGGTTCGCGTCGACGAGTTTCGGGATCGTGTCGCAGGTGGCGCACCTGTCGCTGACCCCGCATCTGGTCACGAACGCGCAGCTGATCGACGCCAACGCCAAGCTGTCGCTGGCCGATTCCGCAGCCACGACGACGGGTCCGATGATCGCCGGGTTCCTCGTCGGCAGGCTCGGCGCGCCGGTGACGCTCGGCCTCGGCGTGCTGGCGAGTTTCTACAGCGCGTTCACGCTGAACCGGATCAGCTCACGGGAGCAACGGCCGGACGGCCCCGTGGAACGCACCACCCTGCGCAAGGACATCGCCGTGGGGCTGCGGTTCGTCGGGCGCAACGCGGTCCTGCGCACCCTGATGATCGTCAACTCGGTCGACAACTTCTTCATTTTCTGGATCCAGGCCGTCCTGGTGGTGTACCTGGTCGGTTCGCTGCACTGGTCTCCCGCGGTGTACGGCCTCGTCATGGGCATCGCCGGACTCGGCGGCATTCTGGGCTCACTGCTGGTGAAACGACTGCATTCGACGTTGGGCACCGGAAAGCTGTTGCTGGTCGCGGTTTTCTTCGGCGGGCCGTGCGAAGCGGTGGTCTTGCTGCTGAACCCCGGGCTCGCCGGCCAGGTGCTGACCTGCGCCGCGCAGTGTCTCGCGATCTTCTCCACCGTCTGTTACAACGTCACCTCGCGGACCTTGCGGCAGAACGAATCCCCGGAGGCCCTGCGTTCGCGGATCACCGCCGCGCACCGCTGGGTCGGCAGCGGTCTTCGCCCGCTGGGCGCCTTGATGGGCGGCGTGTCGACGAGCGTTTTCGGCCTGTACGCGGGGATCGCGATCGGCTGCGTCGGGCTGGCGATCGCGCCGGCCGTCGCCTGGTTCTCGCCGTTACGGCACACCGATCTCACGGAGGCTCGCGAATCATGACCGACACAACCGACGCCGGACGCGTCGCCATCCTCGGCGCCGGGGTGATGGGCCGGGGAATCGCCACTCTCGCCGCGGGCCGCGGCCATCCGGTGCTGCTCGTGGACACCGACCCCGATCAGCTGGCCGGCGCCCTCGCGACCGTCCCGGAACAGCTGCGCCTCGCCCAGCTCATGGGCGCGTTGCCGCGCGACATCACCGCGGGGGCGATCGAGACGGCGACCTCGGTGGCGGGTCTGGACCACGTGACGGTGGTCGTGGAGGCGGTCACCGAACGCGTCGAGCCGAAGGCGCAGGTGCTCGCCGCGGCCTCCGAGGCGGTGCGGCCGGGCACGTTGCTGATCACCAACACCTCGGCCATCCCCGTCGACGAACTCGCCGGCTCCGTCGGCAGACCCGAGGATCTCGTCGGCGCGCATTTCATGAACCCGCCGTACCTCATCCGCACCGTGGAGGTCGTGCGCGGGCGGCGTACCGGCGAGGCCGCGCTCGCCGCGGTGGGCGCGTTCCTGACCGCGCTCGGCCGCGAGTACGTGGTGGTGGCGGACGGGCCGGGGTTCGTGATCAACCGGATCCTGCAGCGGATGATCAACGAGGCCGCCAAGGTGGTGGACGAGGGCAAAGCCACGCCAGAGGCGGTCGACGCGTTGTTCACCGGCTGTCTCGGCCACACCACCGGTCCGCTGGCCACCGCCGATCTGATCGGGCTGGACAACGTCGTGGACTCGCTCACCGTGCTGGCGTCGCGCACCGACGACCCCGGCTACCGGCCGAGTCCTCTCTTGCTCGACAAGGTGCGGGCAGGTCACCTCGGCCGCAAGACGGGGTCGGGATTCTTCGAGTATCGGAGCACACCGTGAGCCACGCCATCGACCCTCAGACACCCGGCACGCTGCCCGCCGACCAGGCGCGGCGGAGCCTGACCGAATTCCTCGAAGCGAGTACGAAGACCACCGTCGACCCGGCGCAGGACCTGTTCTCGGCAGGACTGGTCTCGTCGCTGTTCGCGTTGCAACTGGTCGTCCACCTGGAACGGGAGTTCGGCGTGATGGTCGCCGGTGACGATCTGCGGCTGGACAACTTCCGTTCGGTCGACTCGATGGTCGCCTTGCTGGTGCGGCTCGGTGGGGCACGCGATGACTGAAGCGGTGGACGGGCGGTGGACGGCCGCCCGAGAGCTGACCGCCACCCTCGTCGGGGATTCGGCGGGAGACTGGGACGTCGCGGGGAAGCTCCCCGCCGACGTGCTGCTCCGGATGGGAGCCGAGGGCGTCCTCTGCCCGCAGGTGCCCGAGGCGTACGGCGGACTGGGCATGGACAGCCTGCGCTGCGGCGAGCTCACGGCGGAGGTCGGCAGCCGGTGTTCGTCCCTGCGCAGTGTCATGACCTCCCAAGGCATCGCGGCGTGGTGCGTCACGCGACTGGGCGATGACGCGCAGCGAGCCGAATGGTTGCCGCGGCTGACGTCGGGCGCTGTGGCCTGTGTGGCGTTCAGTGAGCCGGACGCGGGCAGCGATCTCTCCGCGATGGCCACCCGGATCCGCCCGGACGGCGACAACGTGATCGTCGAGGGCGAGAAGGTCTGGACCACTGCCGCGGTGTACGCGGACTTCATCCTGGTCTTCGGCCGGTACGCCGACGGCGCCGCCGCGGTGATCGTGCCGTCCCACGTGCCCGGTGTGCGGATCGAGCGGCGGCCCGACCCGCTGGGCTGCCGGGCCGCCGGCCACGCCGACATCCGGCTGGATTCCGTCCGGCTGCCGGGCCGCAACGTACTCGGCGGGGCGGGGCAGCCGCTGGGGATGCTGGTCACCTCGGCGCTGACCTACGGCAGGCTCTCGGTCGCGTGGGGCTGCGTGGGCATCCTGCGGGCGTGCCTCACCGCCGCGTGCGGGCACGCCCGGACCAGACGTCAGTTCGGCAAACCGCTCGCCGGACATCAGCTCGTCGCCCGCCACCTGGCCGAACTCATGGTGGACGAACAGGTGGCGACCCTGATCTGCCGTCAGGCCAGCGGACATTGGGACGACCGCACCCCGGACCTGGTCCCGTCCGCGGTGCTCGCCAAGCACGTGGCCGCGCGCCGTGCCGCCGACGGCGCGGCGCGGGCCACGCAGGTGCTGGCCTCGGCCGGAGCGCGGGACGGCTCGGTGGTCGCCAGGGCGTACCGCGACGCGAAGCTGATGGAAATCATCGAAGGAAGCAATGAGATCTGTGAACTCATCCTGGCCGAGCAGGCGGTGACGGCATGGGCGTGAGCACGGTGAAGTGCCTGGTCTGGGACCTCGATCAGACGCTGTGGCAAGGAATTCTCCTCGAAGCGGGGGAGATCCGGCTGTCCGGCGAGATCCGTGACGTCATCGTCGAGCTGGACGCCAGGGGCATCCTGAACTCCATCGCCAGCCGCAACGATCACGAGCACGCCTGGCCCCGGCTGGAGGAGCTGGGCATCGCGGAGTACTTCGTGGCGCCGAAGATCGGCTGGGGGCGCAAATCCGACTCGGTACGGGCGATCGCGGACGAACTCGGTTTCGCCCACAAGACGTTGGCGTTCATCGACGATCAGCCCACCGAACGGGCCGAGGTGCACTTCCACCTGCCCGACGTCCGGCTGTACGCGGCGGAGGAGGCCGAATCGCTCCTCGACCGGCCCGAGTTCACGCCGGTGTCGGTGACCGCGGATTCGCGGCAGCGGCGGCGGATGTACCAGGCGAACGCGCAGCGCAATGCCGGGCGGGCCGCCTTCCAGGGCCCGGACGAGCAGTTCCTGCGCTCCCTGGACATGGTGCTGCGTATCGACCGGGCCGGGGAGCGGGAACTGACGCGAGTGGCGGAGCTGACCCTGCGCACGAGCCAGATGAACGCCACGGGCGTGCACTATCCGGACGAGGTCCTGCGCGGGCTGGCCGGCGACCCCGGTCACGAAGTGCTCGTCGCGACGCTTACGGATCGCTTCGGCTCACACGGCGCGATCGGCGTGCTCCTGCTGGAGAAGTCCGAACGCGTGTGGCGGCTCAAATTGCTGGCGACTTCGTGCCGGGTCGTGTCCTTCGGTGTCGGCGCAGTGATCCTGCGCTGGCTCGCCGACCAGACCGCCGCCGCCGGCGTGCACCTCGTCGCGGATTTCCGTGCCACGGACCGCAATCGCATGATGGAGATCGCCTACCGGTTCGCGGGCTTCGCCGAGGACGGTTGCCCGTGCCACGCGGACCTGCGACCGGAGGACGACGCGGCCGTGGTGTTTCACCTGGTGCCTTCGCGGCAGCAGCCACCGCCCACGATGCGGGTCCTCGCGCCGCCGCTGGCCGTCGCCGCCAGTGTGCCGGTCGGCTGGGAACCGTCGCCGGGCATCCGAGTGGGGGAGGGATCGTGATGAGCGTGCGGTCGTCGATCGAACGAGTGGCCGGAGGCGCACGGGCGAACGTGCTCTCGGTCAGTTTCACCGGGATCGAGCTCGGGCGTGACCTCGATGCGTTGCTGGCCAAAGAAACCAGGGGCTACGCGCTGCACCGGATCGACCCGCTCGGTGACCTGACCGCCGCGTCCGGATACGTGTCGCTGCCCGAGATGGCGCGCGGTTACGCCGAGCGGGCGGCCGGGCTCGCGCCGATCGCGGTGGTCGGATACTGCACCGCCGCGACGCTGGCACTCGCACTCGCGGAAGAGCTGGCCGCGGTCGGTGACCGGGCCCCGCTCGTGGTCCTGCTGGACCCGCTCCGGCCGACGCCCGCGAGTGTCGCCCAGTCGTTCGATGATCGGCGGCGGGCCTTCGGCCGCACCGAACCGCCGGCGGCCGACGTCGACTGCCATGGCGATCCCGGGACCGCGCTGGGCGCCATGACGTCGCAGCTGGCCATCGACGCGACCGCGTTCGCCGCCGACAACGACATGGACGCCGAGGACGCGGACGCCATCACCACCGAACTGGTCGCCAGATACCGGGCCTGGCTCGGATTCCTGCTCGCCACCGCACATCACACGCCTGCCGGGGACGCGGTCACGGTGCGCTGTCTGATGTCGCAGGACCGCGAGATCCCCGCCGGGCTGGTCGATCCGCTTTCGGTCCGGCGGCTCGCGCTGCCTGCCGAACAGCTCCCGGGCGCGGACGCCGTGCGCGAGCTGGTGTTCGAGATGATCGAGGCGGAGGCGAGCCATGTCTGACGCCACCCTCGCCTCCTTGATCGACGAGCAGGTCGCGCGGACGCCGCACGCCACCGCGGTGGTCTTCGAAGGTGAGGTCCTGACCTACCACGAGTTCGACACACGTGCCCGGCGGGTGGCGCGAGCGCTCGCGGGCAGGGGGATCGGGCCGGGGTCCACAGTGGCCCTCACCATCCCTCGGTCGCTCGAACTGGTGATCGCGATCCACGCGGTCGCCAAATCCGGGGCGGCCTACGTCCCGGTCGACCCCGATTACCCGGCGGAGCGCATCGCTTATCTGCTCGGGGATTCCGCACCCGACGCGGTGCTGACGGCGAACGAGGTCGGCGGGCTCGCCGACGCGGACGACCCGGACGGCGGCGAGCCGATCCGGCCACCGCACGCGAGCGACCCGGCATACGTCATCTACACCTCGGGCTCCACCGGCCGCCCCAAGGGCGTCGTCGTCCCGCATTCGGCCATCGTGAACCGGCTGCTGTGGGGGCAGGACCGGTATCCGCTCGGGCCGGGCGACAGCGTGCTGCAGAAGACACCCGCGTCGTTCGACATCTCGGTGTGGGAGTTCTTCTGGCCGCTGCTGGCCGGGGCCCGGCTGGTGGTCGCCAAACCGGGCGGGCACCGCGATCCGGCCTATCTGGCCCGGCTCATCCGGACCGAAGAGGTGACGACGGCCCATTTCGTGCCGTCGATGCTGACGATGTTCCTGAGCGATCCCGCCGCGCCCGGCTGCACGTCTCTCCGCCGTGTCCTCTGCAGTGGTGAGGCCCTGCCGTCCGCGGTGGCGCGCCGGTTCACGGAGCTGCTGCCGCGATCCGAGCTGCACAACCTGTACGGGCCCACCGAAGCCGCCGTGGAGGTGTCGCACCGGCGCTTCGATCCGGTCGAGGACGCCGAGATCGTCGCCATGGGCGAGCCGGTGCGCGACACCCGCCTGTACGTGCTCGACCCGGCACGGAAGCCGGTCGAATCCGGCGCGATCGGCGAGCTGTACATCGCGGGCGCCCAGCTGGCGTGGGGATATCACGGCAAACCGGGATTGACGGCCGACAGGTTCGTCCCGTGCCCGTTCGGCGCGCCGGGCGAGCGGATGTACCAGACCGGCGACCTCGTCCGGGAACGTCCCGACGGCGCGCTGGAGTACCTCGGGCGGTCGGACGACCAGGTGAAGGTGCGCGGCTTCCGGGTCGAGCTCGGCGAGATCGAGGCGGCGCTGCTGGCGCACGACTCGGTGGGGCAGGCGGCCGCCGTACTGCGTGAGGACACCCCCGGCGATCAACGGCTCGTCGGCTACGTGACCGCCGCCGACGGCGAGCCCGCGCCCGACGGCTCGTCGTTGCGCGCCTTCGTCGCGGAATCGCTTCCCGAGCACACGGTGCCGATGGCCGTCGTGGTCGTCGGCGAGCTGCCCGTCACCGCGCACGGCAAACTCGACCGCAAGGCCTTGCCACCGGTGGACTGGGCCGGTCTGTCCGGCGGACGGAGCGGTCCGGCCGAATCACCACTGGGGCGGAAGATCACCGCCGTCTGGGCTGAGGTGCTCGGCCAGGACAGCGCGAAACTCGGGGCGGACGCGGACTTCTTCGCGATCGGCGGGCACTCGCTGTCCGCGACCCGGCTCGTCGGCAGGCTCAACCGGGACTTCGGTGTGGAACTGCCCCTGCGCGCGGTCTTCGATCATCGCACCCCGGCGGCGCTGGAACCGGTGATCCGGGACCTGCTCGGGCGCACCACGGCAGGCGCGCCGCCCATCACGGCCACCGCGGGCACCACCGGCCCGGCGCCGCTTTCCCCCGGCCAGCAACGGTTGTGGTTCCTCGAACAACTCCAGCCGGGCACCGGCCTGTACAACGTGCCGTCGATCATCCGGCTGTCCGGCACGGTGTCCGAGACGGCGCTCGCCGACGCTTTCGGTGCACTCGTCGCCCGCCACGACGCGCTTCGCACCGTGTTCGGCAGCGAGGACGGCAAGCCGAGCCAGCGCGTGGTCGACGGCCGGGAGGCCCGGCTACGGGTCATCCGGCCGCCGGATCCCGACGCGGCGGCGCAAGCGGTCACGCGGGAGACGAGCGTGCCCTTCGACCTGGGCGCCGACCTGCCGGTGCGCGCGTTGCTGCTGCGCCTCGGCGAAGGCGACTGCCTGCTGGTGATCACGGCACACCACATCGCCGTCGACGCCTGGTCGATGGACGTGCTGCTCGACGAGCTCAGCGAGCTTTACGCGTACCACGCGGGCGAGCCGATCCCGATGCCCGCCCCGCCCGCCTTCCAGTACCGGGATTTCGTGGCCTGGCAACGCGACCAGCTGAGCGGCCCGGCGGCGGAAGGACACCTCGCCTACTGGAAGCGCGCGCTGGCCGGATGTCCGCAGATCCTGAGCCTGCCAACGGACCGGCCGCGGCCACCGGTGCAGTCCTATCGCGGAGCGGTGCTGTGGCAGGACCTCCCGGCCGAGCTGGCCGACGCGGTCCGCGCCACCGCCCGCGACGCGGGCACCACCCCGTTCATGGCCATGCTGGCGGGCTTCTTCCTCCTGCTGGGCAGGCTTTCCGGGCAGGAGCGGTTCCTGGTGGGCGCCCCCATCGCGGGACGCAGCCGCCCGGAGACCGAGTCGGCGATCGGGTTCTTCGTCAACCAGCTCGCGTTGCGGGCGGACCTGACGGGCGATCCGACGGTGGAGGAGCTGCTCGCGAGGGTGCGGGAGATGACCTTGGGGGCCTACGCCCACCAGGATCTGCCGTTCGAACGGCTGGTGGAGGAGCTGCGCCCCGAACGGGACCTGAGCCGTTCGCCGTTGTGCCAGGTGCTCTTCAACCACATCATGCCGCGCCGGGACGAATGGGACAGCGGTGGTCTGCGGTGGCGACGGGAGCAGGGTGACGAGGCGTTCGCCAAGCTGGACCTCGGTCTGTACGTGTGGGAACACGGCGACCGGGTCCGGTGCCAGTTCATCTACAACGTGGATCTGTTTTCCAGGGAGCGGATGCGCGGGATCGCCGACCAGTACCTCGCGGTGCTGCGCGCGCTCACCGGCGACGTGGGACGGCCGCTGTCCCGGATTTCGCTGGTGACGGACGGGATGCGGAGCCTGCTGCCCGACCCGCGGCGGCCGGTGCGAGCCGAGCCGGTGCCGAGTCTGGTGAGCCAGGTGGTCGCGACCGCCCGGTCTCACTCGGACAGGGTGGCGCTGTCCGGCCCGGACGGGACCTGGACGTACCGCGAACTCGTCGAGAGGACCGCCGCGACCGCCGAGGCGCTGCGGTCCGCCGGGGTCGGTCGCGGCGACACGGTGGCGGTATTGGGTGCCCGGACGCCGTGGCTGCCCGCGTCGGTGCTGGCGGTCTTGACGGCCGGCGCCGTGGCGGCGCTGCTCGACCCGGCGTACCCGCGGGCGTGGCTGGAGCGGCGGATGCGCCGGCTCCGGCCCGCCGCCGTGCTGAACTTGTCGGATGTGACACTCGACGGGGTCACGGCGATTCGCCCGGCGGAAGCTGGATGGTCCACTGTGGACGACCCATGGCGGGTTCTCGAGGAAGCGGGTCCCGCCGGCGTCTCGGACGCCGCCTTCCTGCTGTTCACCTCGGGGACGACGGCGGAACCCAAAGGGGTGCTGAGCGCCCAGCCGCCGTTGTGCCGCTTCCTGAGGTGGCAGGCCGAACGGTTCGGGCTGTCCGGTGCCGACCGGTTCGCGGTGCTGTCCGGCCTCGGGCACGACCCGATCCTGCGGGACTGCTTCGCCGGTCTGGTCGTGGGCGGCGAAGTCCACTTCCCGCCCGAGGAGATCCGCGGCGAACCTGCCGAGCTGGCGGCTTGGCTGCGATCGACCAGGATCACTTCGGCACATCTCACCCCGACCCTGGGCACCATGCTCGCCACCGCGACCGACTCGGCGGCGCCGGAGCTGCGGTGGCTGTTCTTCGGCGGCGAGGCCCTGTCCTCGGCCCAGGTCCGGTCGATGGCACGTTGGGCGCCCTCGGCGGTGCCGGTGAACTTCTACGGCACGACGGAGACCCCGCAGGCCGCCGGTCACTTCGTCGCCTCACCCTGCCCGCCGGGCCCGCACGTGCCGATCGGCCGCGGTACCGGCGAAGCCCAGCTCCTGGTGGTCACCGACGCGGATCTGCAGGCAGGTGTCGGCGAGCCGGGCGAGCTCGTGGTGCGGTCGCCGTACCTCGCGCTGCGCTACCTCGACGACGCCGGCGGGGATCCGTTTCCCGCCAACATGTTCGGACAGGACCCCGAAGACCGGATCCATCGCACCGGGGACTTGGCGCGATACCGGCCGGACGGCACCGTCGAACTCGCGGGCCGCCGCGATCGGCAACTGAACCTGCGCGGCCACCGCATCGAACCCGCCCAGATCGAGGCCGTCCTCACCGGTCACCCCGACGTGTGGGAGGCGGCGGTGCTCGCCAGCCGGGGCCCGCGCTTCGAAGACGACTGGCTGGCCGCGCACGTCGTACCCGCGCCGGGCGGCTCGCCGACGATCGGCGAGCTGACCGCGTACCTGGCCGAACAGTTGCCCGTCCATCAGCGGCCCGCCCGGCTGGCGATCACCGATTCCCTCCCGATGACGTCCAACGGCAAGGTGGACGAACACGCGTTGCGCCAGGTCGAGTTCCCCGCGGTGGAATCCGTCGAGTCACCCGCGGAACTCGACCCCGTGGAGTCCGCCCTCGCCACGGCGTGGGAGGAGGTGCTCGGCGGGCCGCCCGCCCGTCTCGACCAGAGTTTCTTCGAGGTCGGGCATTCGCTGCTGGCGACCCAATACGTGGTCCGGGTGCGCCGCAGCCTCGGCGTCGAGGTCCCGCTGCGTCAGCTGTTCGCCAGTCCGAGCGTCGCCGCGCTGGCCCGTCACCTCAGGAGCAAGCTGTGACTTCGCCACCACCGCGCAGCGCGGTCGACGTCGACCTCGGCGCGATCACCTCGAATCTGGCCGCGGCCAAGGAACTGGTGTCCGGCGCCGACGTGATGGCCGTGGTGAAATGCGACGCCTACGGACATGGCGCCGCGGAGGTCAGCCAGGCGCTCGATTCCGCCGGGGTCGCGTGCTTCGGTGTCGCGTTCCTGGAGGAGGCGCTGCCGCTGCGCGCGGTCGTGCCCGAGACGCCGATCCTCGTCTTCACCGAGCCGGCGCCGGGGGAGGAGGTCGCGGCGATCGAGGCCGGGTTGACGCCGACCATCGCCAGCTCCGACGGCGTCGCCCGGCTGGCCGCGGCGGCGCGGTCCACGCCGCTGGACGTGCACCTGAAGATCGATACCGGGCTGCACCGGCTCGGCGTCGCCCCCGAGTACGCGGTCGAGATGGCGCTGCGAGCGGAGAGCTCGGGCCTGCGTGTGACGGGGGTGTGGACGCATTTCGCCACCGCGGACGATCCGGGCGATCCACAACTCGGCGTTCAGCGGGAGCTGTTCGCCGCCACGGTCGAGCGGCTGCGCGCGGCCGGTGTCGAACCCCGGCAGGTGCACGCCGCCAACAGTTCCGCCGCCCTTGGTGACGCCGGCACGCATTTCACCATGGTGCGGCTGGGTGCGGTGCTGTACGGGCTGCGTCCTGGTTCGTCGGTGCCAGGGCTCGCCGGGTTCCGTCCGGCGATGTCCTGGCGCAGCAGCGTCGTCGCCACCCAGCGGGTGGGGGAGGGCGAACGCGTCGGCTACGGCTTGCGCTACCGGCTCGAGACGGATTCGACGCTCGCCGTGGTGCCGGTCGGCTTCGGCGACGGCCTTCCCCGGCTCGCGGGCAACCGAGGGCGGGTGATCGTGCACGGCGACCGCAGGCCGATCGCCGGGGCCGTGGGCATGAGTCACGTCATCGTGGACTGTGGCGACACCACCGTGCGGGTCGGCGACGAGGTGATCCTGCTCGGCAGGGACGGCGACACCGAGATCACCGCGGAGGAGATCGCCCAATGGTCGGGGACCTCCGTGTACGAGGCGGTCACGAGGATCGCCCCCGGTCTGTCCCGGCGCTATTCCCCTGCCGTCGCTCTCCTTGACAGCTCTCGGTGACATTCATACATTCATACACACTTCGTCAATGTGTATGAATGACGCTGGGAGTTGGTCCGCATGCGACTGGGCAAGACCGCCGTCGTCCTCGGTGGCAGCGCCGCCGGCCTCTGCACCGCGGGCGCGCTCGCCCCGTACTTCGACGAGGTACTGGTGCTCGAACGCGACGAGCTTCCGGCCGAGGCCGAACACCGGCGCGGCGTACCGCAGAGCAAACATCCGCATTTCCTGCTGAACTCCGGCCGTCGCGCGATCGGCGAGCTGTTCCCGGGATTCGAAGACGACCTCATCGCCGCCGGGGGACTGCATCTGATGCCGTCCATGGACGCCGCCTATCTCGACGGGAAGGGCTGGTCGGCACGGAAACGCAGCGCGATGACGATGATCTACGGCTCGCGGATCCTCATCGAACGCGTGCTGCGCGACAAGGTCCGGGCCTTGCCGAACGTCGTGATCCGCGAAGGCGTCGCCGTGAACGGATTGGCCACGCGGGCGGGCGCCGTCACCGGGGTCGGGTTCTCCACCCGCGACGGCGAGGAACACGTCGACGCCGACTTCGTGGTGGACGCGATGGGCCGCGGTTCCCCGGTCAGCGGTTGGCTGGCGGCGGCGGGCTGGCCCGAACCCGAAGTGCGGACCCTCGACGCCAAGGTCACCTACACCTCGCGCTGGTACGACCTGCCCTCACCCGAGGAGCGGCCCCCGTCCTGGTGGTGGCGGCATCTGGTGATCATGCCGACCCCCGACAAGGGCACGCATCCGGCCGAACACGAGTTCCTGGTGAACTTCTTCCCGATCGAGGGCAACCGCGTCATCGCGTGCATGGGCTCGTGGGGGCTCGAGATGCCGCGCACCACGGAGGCGTTCGTCGAGTCGGCCCGCCGGGTGCGGGCGCCGTTGTTCGCGGCCGCGATGGAGCGGTCCACGCCGACGTCCGAGGTGCATCTGACCCGGTCGACGGGCAACAAGTGGCGCCGTTACGACCGGCTCCGCACCCCGCCGGAACGCCTCGCGTTCGTCGGAGACTCGATCTGCGCGTTCAACCCGTTCTACGCGCAAGGCATCAGTTCCGCGGCCGGTTCGGCGCTGCTGCTGCGCGAGCACCTCGCGCGCGCCGGCCGCCTCGACTTGCAGTTCTCCGCACGTTTCCTTGCCGCGCAACGAAAGCTGCTCAACGTGCCGTGGAGCCTGGCGATGGCGAGGGATCAGGGTTACGCCTGCGCCGTTGGCACGGAAAAGGCGGGGGAGTGGAAGCGCCGCCTGCTCTCGGCGGTGTCCGGCCCGGCGTTCAGGCTCATCGTCGGCGCCGCCCGCGAGGACGACGTGGTCGACGAGCACTTCGCGAAGGTGTTCAACCTCGACGAGTCCTTGAAGGACATGATGACGAACCCGCGGGTGCTCGCGGGGCTCGTGCGCTACCGGATCCGGGCCGCGCTCGGGCGGCACCGGGTTCCCTTCGACTTCGACGCCCGGGCCGAGCCGCCGGTCACGGACTACTCGCCGGAAGGCGCCATCGAGCCCGCCGTCTCCCGATGAACGCCGTATGCGGGCCGGACGCGGAAGCCGTCACCCGCGGACTCGGCTTCGACTGCCACGACGTTTCCCCCTGGCTGTCGATCCGCCCACCGTGGGCGGCGGCCCACTGGACGATGCCGCTGCTGGAACTGCTCGTCCTCGGCGGGGCCGTGTTCGCGCTGGTGCACGCGATTCGCCGTCACCGGCAGGGTGATTCGACCAACCTGGCACTGTGGTGCGCTTCGCTCGTCTACCTCTTCGTCATCGAACCGCCGCTGTACTTCCCCGAGTGGTTCGGACTCGAGCGGCAGTACGGATTCATCTTCGCCCACAACCGGTTCACCGTTCAGTTCATGTGGGACCGCCTGCCGTTGTACATCGTGGCGTTCTATCCGATGATCAGCCAGCTCGCCTACGAACTCGTCCGCTCGCTCGGGATCTTCCGTGCCAGGGGCGCGCTGATCGGATCGGTGGCGGTCGCCTTCGCCTGTCAGGTGTTCTACGAGGTCTTCGATCACCTCGGCCCGCAGCTGACGTGGTGGGCCTGGAACGGGAACAACCGGATCGTCAACCACCCCGCGCTGGATTCGGTCCCCATGAACAGCATGCTGCTCTTCGCCTCCGTTTCGATGGGCGCCATGACCTATCTGGTGGTGCGGCTGGCAGGCGGTTCGCGACGCGGGTGGTCGCTCGCGGCACGCATCGCCGTGGCGGGTGTCCTCACTCCGCCGAGCATGGCGATCGCCGGCCTCCCGTCGAGCGCCTTCAGCGGAAACGTCACCGCGCAGGCATGGGTGCTCGGCGTCGAGCTGGCGTTGCTGTGGCTCGCGGGCAGCTGGATCTTCGTCCGGCACCGGGGTCCCGGCGAGCCGTTGACCGCCTTCACCCGGTTCTATCCCGGCGTCTACGTGGGCGGCATGGCCGTGTTCTGGCTCGGCGCCTTGCCGGGCTACCTGTCCGCGGAGAACGGCGTCACCGAAGACGGCACCCCGGTCGGGAACGGTCTGTACACACTGGCCTGCTTCGTGGCCGCCGGTCTGCTGCTGGCCGCGCTGTACCGCGTGCGCCGCGGGGCACCTGCCACCGTCTGAGATTCTCCGTTCGGGGAAGATGGGACGCATGGGGCACCACGGATGGCGGGGCAACCCGCCCGGAACCGAGCGCGAGGCTCGCCGCCGGATCGTCGACGCGGCGACGGCCTGCATCGACCGGGTCGGTCTCGCCAAGACCAGCCTCTCCGACGTCGCCGCCGAAGCCGGCGTGACCCGGCAGACCGTCTACCGCTACTTCCCGAGCCTCGCCGACATCCTCAGCGCGGTCGCGCTGGACCGGGTCGAGGAGTTCGCCGGGCGGATGGAACGGCACCTGGCCTCGTTCGGCAGCGCCGCCGAGGTCGCGGTGGAATCCGTGGTGTTCGGCGTCCGCGCGGTCCCCGACGAGCCGTACCTGGGACTGCTCTTGAAGGCGGGCGAGGCCGACGTCTTCACCGTCGCGGTCACTTCTTCGCAGTCCTTCTCGCTTGGCGCGCGGATCCTCCGGAACGTGCCCGTCGACTGGGCAGCGGTGGGCGTCACGACCGACGAGGACTTCGAGGGGCTCGCCGAAATGCTGATGCGGCTGTTCCTCTCGTTCCTGCAGTACCCGTCCACGCCGGCTCACACCGACGAGCAGTTGCGCGCCCTCGTCCGCCGGTGGATCGGCCCCGCGTTGACCGCACGGCCGTGACAAACCAATCCGGTGCACTATCAACGCATATGGTAGTTATTCACCGACAATAGCCCGGGTTCTTGTCTGACCTTCACGATCCTGCCACCCTCGCCGAAGACGATCATCGGCGAAAGGGGAGTGCATGGGATGGTGGTGGCAGGCATTCTCCGGCGCCGCACCGTGGTCGCTGCTCGTCGCCGCGGCCGGTGCGGGGGTCGCCGAAATCGGCGCGCGCCTTCGTGGGAAGCGGCGTCGCCCGTTCGTGATCTCGCTGGATTTCGCTTTGCTGGCCTCGCTTTTCGCGGTTCTCCTGGTCGTCTTCGTGCCGGCGCCGCCGACGGGACGCGGTTCCCCGGTGAGTCTTCACCTCCTGGCGGACGTCCTGCCCGTCTTCGGTGATCACCCGGACCCCGCCCTGTTCCAGTTGGCGGGCAACGTCTTTCTGCTGACGCCGTTCGCGGTGCTGCTGCCGGTGCGCTTCGACTGGGCGAGGCCGGTGCCACGAGTCATCCTGTCGGCGTTCGTGGCGTCCGTGTCGATCGAGTGTCTTCAGGTCTGGCAGGGCGCGGGCCGGGTCGGATCGCTGGACGACGTGCTGTGCAATACGGCGGGCGCCGCGCTCGCGGCCTGGTGCGGAAGCCTGTGGCGCGGCCGGACGGCGACAGCGGGCAGCGTTCGCGTGTGGCAGCGGTCGGGGATCGAGGTCCGGCGCCCCGGTGTGGCGAACGCGCGCCGCGGGCACCGGCTGATCGGCCGCGTGACCCTGAGCGACCTTCCACCGTTGGCCGAAGGCGCGACTCTCGAAATCACCCTGTCCGAATCGGACGGTGGAGCCCTGCTCGTCTCGGCTCAGGCATCGGTGGCGGCATGAGCCCCGGGCGCTACCTCGGCCGGACGCCCGCGAGGACGGCGTCCAGGCTCGGAAGCCAGCGCTGCCGAGGATCCGGTGCCGACAGCCATTCCGCGTGGGCTTCGGCGCGGCCGGAGTCGGCGGGCAAAGGGAGCAGCGCGCCCCAGGCGAGTACCTCGACGTGCGGTGGCAAGGAGATCCGAGGCGGGATCAGCCCGTCGGACTCGGCGAGGATGGCCACCCGCGGGCCCTGCTGGGTCAGCACCGCCATGGCGGGACCCTCGCACCCGGTCTCGGCGAGCCGGGTGAGGACCTGGGCGCCGTTGATCTTGGGCAGGGTCACCGCGCAGATCCCGTTCTCCAGCACCAGGAACGGCTGCGTGCCACGCCATTTCAGCGACCAGCCGAACAGACGGCTGTAGAAGGCGTCGCCCCGGGGGCGGATCGACTCCACTGACGAGCGGGACTCGATCGGAAGCACTTGGTGGTCCAGCGACATCGTCGGCGCCTTCCGGACGGCGGAGAGGGACACGAAGGCCCCGGGATCACCGTCAGCCTAACGGCACTCAGTGCCACTAGCAAGTGACTGCTACCGTCCCGCTATGACCGATTCGCCGCGCCGAGCGCCGGTGACCAGGGCGGGGGCGACTCCCGCGGGCCGTCGCCGGCTGCGTCGCGCGCTCGCCGCCGCGGCCGTGGACCTCTTCGTGGCCAAGGGCTACGAGGCCACCACGGTGGACGAGATCGCGGCCGCCGCCGGGGTGGGCCGCCGGACGTTCTTCCGGTACTTCGATGCCAAGGACGACGTGCTCTTCGCGAACCACGACGAGATCGTGGCCGAAATGGAGGAGACGTTCGCCGCCGCGGATCCCGGCCGCGACCCGGTGGAGGTGGCCTGCGCCGCGGTCGGCCTCGTCCTCGACTCCTATGCCGCGGAACTCGACGTCTCGCTCCACCGGTTCACCCTGACGCGGACGGTGCCGTCGTTGCGGGACAAGGAGGTCGCGACCGTCGACCGCTACCAGCGAGTGCTCGCCCGCTACCTGCGGGCGCGGTTCACGGAGCAGGGCGACGAGACGGCGAGCCTGCGGGCTGCCGTGGCCGCGGCGGCGATCGCGGCAGCCAACAACCACGTGCTCCGGCGCTGGCTGCGCAGTGGCGGGCAGGACGACATCGCGGCCAGCGCGGCGGAGGCCTTCGCGCTGGTCATCGACGCGTTCAGAGCCGAACCCGCCGCGGCGGACGGCGCCGAAAAGACGGTGGTGGCCGTACTGACCACGGCGGCACCGCTGCACACCGTCATCGCCAAGGTGAACGCCGCCTTGAACGAGCCGTAGCCGGTTCTGGCACTCAGTGCCATGAGGTGATCCGAAGGTAGGGTGTGACGTCTGATGATCACCCGACAGCGGCTGCGGGCGTGGTGGGATGCCCTGCGCTACACGGCATTCGCCGGAACCGACGCCCCGCCGAAGCGCTCGGCGGGGTTGCGATGGCTGCGTGCGCTGGCGATCCCCGGATGCGGACTCTGGGCGGGTTTCGTCACGTTCTCGACCGTCTCGGTGTCGCCGCCCGCGAAGACGTTCAACGTGCTCATCACCGTGCTGCCCTGCCTGCTCGCGGTGCGTTCGCCGCTGTGGGGGTGGCGCACGCTGATCGTCGGCGTCGTGAGCACCCCGCTGACCTTGCCCGGCATCGCCGCCACCTGGGGCTGGCCGTGGGCGCCGGGCTTCGCGCTCACGGCGGCGCTCGTCTTCTACCTGGTGGGGGAGAGCAACGATCAGGCGGAACTGACCTGGGCCGGGCTGATCTCGTTCGGTGCCGCCACGCCCTTCCTGAGTGACTGGCGTGACGCGGCGCTGCTCGTGTTGCTGGGCGGGATCGCGTTCTTCCTCGGCAACACGGTCCGGCAGCGCAGGCTCGCCGAAGAGGAACGTGTGGCACAACAGGAACGCAGGCTCGCCGAGGAGGCCAGGGCGGCCCTGCTGGAGGAACGGGCCGGTATCGCGCGGGAACTGCATGACGTGGTCGCGCACCACATGTCCGTACTCGCGGTACGCGCGGACTCCGCGCGGTTCCGGTTCGCCGATCCGGCCAAAGCCGACCGCGAAGCCGAGATCTGGCAGGAGTTCGCCGACCTCGCCGGAACCGCTCGTGAAGGGCTGACCGAGCTGCGCAGGCTGCTCGGCGTGCTCCGGTCCGAGGACCACGCTCTGCCGACTTCGCCGCAGCCGGGGCTGGGCAAGGTGGCCGAACTCGTGGAAGGAGTGAAGGCCGCCGGCACCGCCTGCGAACTCCACCTGCGGGGTGACCTCGATGCCGTTCCGGTCGGCGTCTCGTTGTCGGTGTTCCGGATCATGCAGGAAGCCCTCAGCAACGCGATCCAGCACGCGCCCGGGGCGCCGATCTCGGTCGAACTCGCGGCCGTGCCGGGCTCCGTCCGGCTGCTCATCGAGAACGGGCCCGGCGACGGTCCGAAAAGGACGGAACAGACCGGCGGTGGACACGGTTTGGTCGGCATGCGGGAGCGGGCGGCTATGCTCGCGGCTGATCTTGAGGCGGGGGAGCGGCCGGACGGCGGTTTCCTCGTTATGCTGACCGTTCCACTCGATCGTGAGGGGCATCCGCAACCGTGATCTCGGTGGTCATCGCCGACGACCAGACCATGGTCAGGCAGAGTTTCCGCGCGGTGCTCGACGCGCAACCCGACCTGCGGGTGGTGGGGGAGGCCGCGGACGGGACCACCGCCGTCGCGCTGTGCGCCGAACTCGAACCGGACGTCGTGCTGATGGACGTGCGCATGCCCGAACTCGACGGGATCGAGGCGACCCGGCGGATCGTGGCGGGGCGGAAAGAGGTCCGCGTGCTGATCCTCACCACCTTCGACATCGACGAGTACGTGTTCGGCGGGCTGCGGGCGGGCGCCAGCGGTTTCCTGCTGAAGGACTCCCCGCTGGACGACCTGGTCACCGCGGTCAGGATGGTGTCCGCCGGCAACGCGTTGTTCGCGCCGACGATCACCAGGCGCTTGATCGGCGAGTTCACCCGCACCCACGCCTCGGCGCATTCGGGTCACGCCCTCGTGGCCGAGTTGACCGCACGTGAGACGGACGTGCTCCGGCTGGTCGCCCGCGGCCTCTCCAACACGGAGATCGCCGAAGCGCTGGTGATCGCGGAGCAGACGGCGAAGTCCCATGTCAGCCGGGTTTTCGCCAAACTCGGGGTGCGTGATCGCGCGCAGGCGGTCATGGTCGCGTACGAGGCGGGGCTCGTCGTTCCGGGGACCACGCCCTGATACCGGGGTAGGGGTAAGCCCGAAAGCGGGTACCGGGGTAGTGGCGCCAAGACGGTTCCCGGGGGCGATGTTTCCCGGCGTGGTTCCGGAGATCGTTTCCCCATGGAGTTCTCAAGAGGTCGACGCGCCGACCCGGCGCTGATCGTCGTCGGCGGAGCGATGACCGTATGCGCCCTGGTGGCGCTCGGCTGGTGGATCGCGGATCTGCCGCTCGGCGTCGATTCGGCGGTGTACCGGGCAGGCGGGTTCGCGGTGGTGGAAGGGGAAAGTCTCTATTCACCGCTGCGGGCGCTCCCCGAATGGGCGCCGGAGCTGCCGTTCACCTATCCGCCGTTCGCCGCGCTCCTGTTCACCTCGCTGACCGCGTTGCCCACCCAGCTGTGCTGGGGCCTGCTGGCACTGGCGGCCGCGCCGTCGCTCTACCTCGCGCTCCGGCCGTTCGCCGACCGGGCTCACCTGCCGCTTCTGCTGCTCGGCGCCTTCGCGCTCCAGCCGGTGTGGCAGACCATCGGCCTCGGCCAGGTCAATCTCGTGCTGATGGCCGCCGTGGTGACGGACCTGCTCCTCCTGCGTGATTCGCGCTGGCGCGGGATCACGATCGGGATCGTCGCGGCCGTCAAACTGATCCCGCTGATCTTCATCGTCCATCTCCTGGTGGTGCGGCGTACCGCCGACGCGGCACGCGCCTTGGCGGCCTTTCTCGGCGCGACGGCGTTCGCGGTGGTCGTCCTGCCCGCCGACTCCGTGCGCTTCTGGACCTCGGCGATCTTCAACGACCATTTCGCCGAGATGAAGGGCTGGGTGGGAAACCAGTCTTGGCAAGGATTCGTCGCGCGGACCGTCCAGGAAGGACGGACGGCCACGATGCTGATCGTGGTGTCCGGAGTGGCGTTCGCGGCCGTGTCGATGTGGCTCGTGCACCGCCTCCATCGAGCGGGTGACGACCGAGCAGCACTGCTGGTCACGGCGGGATGTTCCCTGCTGATCAGTCCGATCTCCTGGACTCACCACTGGGTGTGGGTGGTGCCCGCGATCGGCCTCCTCGCCGCCCGAGGACGTCGCGGGGCGGCGCTGATGGCCGCCGTCCTGTTCACCGGGTGGACGGTGGCCGTGGTGCCGGGCGGCGGGGGAGCGGAGCGCGACTGGAACATCGCGGAGGCCTTGATCGGCAACGCTTACTTGATCTGCCTTCTCCTCCCGGGACTCACCCGCCTACCCCGGCGTATAACGCTATATACGCCGGGGCGACGCGTGTTATTCGTCCGCGTTTGGCGCGTTTTCTCGCCCTTCTCCCGTGTAGAACAGAAGAAACGCGAGGATGCCCGCGATCCCGGCGACGACGCAGACGCTGTCGGCGACATCGGTGCCGAAGGCCGTCACGATCGGGCCGGAACCGACGACGATGCCGAGGGTTTGCCCGGCGACGACCACGAAACCGCCGACGAGGAACGCGAAGAGGCAGACGCGGGTCGCGGCCAGCAGAATCCGATACACGGTGATCACGCTCCAGGGAGCCACAGCAGGCCGACGGCCATGAGGACGCCGAACAGCAGGGTGGGCAACAGGTAGTAGAGGACGACCGGGACGAAGATCCGGACCGGGTTGATCTCGGCGATGCCCGCCGCGACGTACAGCGGGGCGGCGCCCGGCGGTGAGCATCCCTCCGAAGACGCCCACACGAGGATCGCGGCGAAGGCGACGTGCGGAGGGATGCCGGCGGCGGTCAGCGCGGCGAACGCCACCGGGCCCACGGCGGCGACCGTGGACGTCGTGTTGAGCGGTCCGGCGACGAGCACGATGACGACGCCGACCACGATGGCGGCCACCAGCGGGGAGACGCCGGTGAGCCCTTCCAGGTAGGGCTTGAGCTGATCGTCCAGGCCGAGTGTCTTCAGCACGTTCGACGCGGCGAACGCCGAGATCATCGTGACGCCGACCAGGCCGAGCTTGGGGCCGACCGTGCCGAAGAGATCCCACCACTGTGCCCGCCCCTTCGGCAGCAGTTTCCGTTCGACGAGCAGGCCGACCAGCAGCATGACGATCGGCAGCCAGATGAGCAGTGGGATCGCGTCCGGGGCGTCGACGCCGATGCGGGCCGAGACGAAGTCCGCGGTCGGCGGGGCGGTGAGCAGGATGGGGACGGCGATCGAGCCGAGGACGACCAGCGACGGCCATCCGACCTTGAACGACGCCCGCAGCGGATGGATGTCCTGCGGCTCCATCGCTTGCACGCCACGGCGTTTCACGATGACGTAGGCCATGATCAGCCGCATCCCCACCATCCACACGCCGGTGACGAAGATCGTCGGGACGATGTCGCCCGCGCTGAGCACCGGCAGCACGGTCGGGGCGGCGAGGAGGATGAAGAACGCGCCGCTGAAGGGGAAAGTGGCGCCGACACCGGCGTTTCCGGACAGGACCAGCGCGGCGGTCTCGCCGCTGGCCTTGGACCGTTTCATCCAGGGGATGGTGATCGACCCGACCGTGGCGACGATCGCGGCGCCGTTGTGGGCGACCGCGCCGAACAGTCCGGAAGCGACGGTCGCCGCGTAGGCCGAGCCACCCCGGCGGCGGCCGAGGAACGAGCTGAGGATGTCGACCATGCGCTGCACCAGCCCGGTCCTGGTGAGCAGCTCGCTGACGAAGACGAACGCCAGCGCGGCGAAGGTGATCTCGGACTTGAGGCCGTCGAGGAGGCTTTCCCAAGCGACAGCGAAGAAGTCCGTGCCCGCGAAGGCGGCGGTGACCAGGAAACCGACGACCATCGCTTCGCCGATGTTGCGTTTGAAGATCGCGTTCCACACGACGATGGCGGCGATGAACGCGACCAGCGCCAGGATCGCGTTCACGCGCGGATCCGGGATGTGCCGCCGGTGACGAGGCCCGCGTCGCGGTAGGCGGCCGTCGCCTCCGGGCTCGCGAGGAAACGCAGCAGGTCCGCGGCTTCGGACGGGGCCGCAGGGCCGAGTGCGGCCGAGAGTTCGCTGTAGTGCTGGGCCCCGTCCGGAAGCGGTCCGACGATGCGAGCCTGCGGGACGAACTTCAGCTCGCTGAGCTGCTGGACCGCGAGATCGGCCCGGCCGTCGGTCACGGCGAGCGCGGTGAAGCCCTTCTCCACGATGGTGGCCCGCGCGTTCACTTCGTCGGCGATGCCCAGCTCTTCGAGTAGCCGGGCGAAGTAGATGCCACTCGCGCCGCTGCGGGAGTACGCGACGGATCGGGCGGAGGTGAGGGCCGCGCGAAGGGCGTCCACCGTGCCGATGCCGGGATCGTCGAGTTCCGGCGCGGTCGCGATGCCGATCCCGCTTTTCGCCAGTACGACGCGGGATTCGGCGGTGACCGCGCCGAGCGCCTCGAGTTCGGTGAAGGCGCCGGAGACGGCGATCACGACGTCGGGTTCGGCGCCCTTCTTGATCTTCTCGACCAGGATGGTGGTGGGGTCGTACGTGACGTCGACGTCGACGCCGTGCTTCTTCGTGAACGCGTGCAGCAGCACGTCGTCGAGTGCCTTCTTGACGGAGAGGGCGGTGAAGAGGCTGATCATGGGGTGTCCCTTCGGGCGGGTGGGGAGTGGAGGGCGTCGCGCTGACGGTCGGTCAGCGGCCGGGCCGGACGGCCTCTCAGGAGCAGGAAGATCTCCGCGGTGTGCTCGAGTTCTTCGAGCGTGTCCAAGGCGGTGTCGAGGTTCGTCCCGGCGACGACCGGGCCGTGGTTGGCGAGCAGCAGCGCCGGATGGCCGACGGCGGCGCGAGCGATCGGCTCGGCGACGCCGGAGTCGCCCGGCGGGTGGTAGGGGAGCAGCGGGAGACGGCCGACCCGCATCGCGAAGTACGCGGTCAGCGGCGGGATGGCGTCGTCGGGGTCGAGACCGTCGAGACACGAGACGGCGGCGGAATGGGGCGAGTGGGTGTGCACGACCGCGTTGTCGGAAGGACGCTGCCGGAGCACGGTCGCGTGGAAGAAGGCTTCCTTCGACGGCGGTGGTCCGGCGAGGTGGTTTCCGTCGGCGTCGATGACGGACAGATCGCCCGGTCGCACCGTGCCGAGGCAGGCCCCGGTGGGCGTGACGAGGATCTGCTCGCCGTAGCGCACGGAGATGTTGCCTGTGCGGCCATGGGTGAGGCCCCGGTCGTAGAGGGATCGCGCCGCGGCGATGACGCGTTCGCGGTGGAGCCGGTCGGTGCTCATGAGCCGGACGCCGTCGCGAGGAGGTCCAGATCGCCGAAGTTGCCCGACTTGAGCAGCAGGGCGGACCGGTCGTCGCCCACGGGGTGGATCCACGGCACGCCGGGCGCGGCTTCCGCCCCGATGACGCCGCCGTGGACGCCGAGTGCGGTGACGATCGCGCCGGAGGTCTCGCCGCCGGCCGCCACGAGCCGGCGCACCCCGCGTTCGACGAGTCCGACGGCGATGAGTCCGGTCGCCTTCTCCAGGATTTCGGCGGATCTCGCCACGCCCAGTTCTTGGTGGGTGCGTTTGAGATCCGCCGGGCTCGACGACGAGTAGACGAGCGGTCCGGGTGCGGTCTGGGAGTCGTACCAGGCGAGTGCTTCGGCGGCGAGGCCGTCCGGATCCGGTGTCGCCACCGGGTCGAGCCGGTACGCGGGGCGGCCGAGACTCGTCATGACGGCGATTTGTTCGAGCGTTCGTGCCGAGCAGCTTCCGGACAGGACGGCGGCCGGGCCGGTCGGGGCGGGCGCCTCGGTGACCGGAGGGCCGGTGGAGGCTCGCGCGGCCGCGAGTCCGGCCGCGAGACCAGCCGCTCCCGCGACGAGGGGCGAGTTCACCGTGACCCGGCCCAGCAGCCGCAGATCCTCTTCGGTGAGCGCGTCAACGAGCACGTAGCCGCTCGTGCCGTCGACCGCCGCGCGCACGGCGGTTTCCCCGCGCCGGACGACGTCGTGCGTGATCAGAGTGACCGGGGTGTCGGTCTGCGCCCGCAGCAGCCGGGGCAGGTGCGAGTCCGTCATCGGGGTCGCGGGATGGTCGCGCATGGGCGATTCCGCGAGCAGGGTGCCGCCGACGAAGAGGTGGCCCTGGTACTGCGTGCGCCCGTGCTCCGGTGAGCTCGGAGTCATCACGACACCGCCGGGCGGCGACGCCTGCGACAGCGCGTCGAGCACCGGGCCGATGTTGCCGCGTGGCGTCGAGTCGAAAGTGGAGCAGTACTTGAAGTAGATCTGCTCCGCCTGCCGGGTTCGCAGCCACCGCAGCGCTTCCAAGGACGCCGAGACCGCTTCTCCGGTCGGGATCGCGCGGCTCTTGAGGGCGATCACGATCGCGTCGTGCGGTGGTGTCGCCTCGTCTTCGGGTGGTACGCCGAAGAACAGCAGGGTGCGTAGTCCGCCCCGGCGGAAGGCCGCGGCCACGTCGGTCGCGCCGGTGAAGTCGTCGGCGATCGCGCCGAGCGTGCCGGTCATTCCCCGATCACCGCCTTCAGTCTCGCCGCGGCGCTGCGGGGTCCGGACACGACCGGCACGCCGAGTTCCGCTGACAGCTCCTGCGCAGCGGGGGCGAGGGAGTACTGGGCGAGCAGGACGAGATCCCATCCGTCGGCTCGCGCCCGGCACGTTTCGACGAGCCTGTCCGGTGCGAGCACTCCGCCGACCTCGACGGTGATCCCCTTGTCGCGTGCCGCCTGCTCGAAACGCGCCGTGGAGTCACTCAGCGCCGAGGCCAGCGAAGCGACCACAAGGATGCGGGTGTGACCGCTGGAAAGCGCGTCGTCGAAGGCCGCTTCGTCGGGCGCGAGAAGCGGGACCGGCGCGTCGACCTGCTTCGTGACCTCGCCGTAGAGCGAGCACGTGAGCAGGACGCCGTCGGCGCCGCCGGTGACCGCGTAGTCGATGAGGCGGCGCATCCGGTCGTCCAAAGCGGCCGTGCGGCCGTCTTCCCCGACATCGGCCAGGAGCCGGTCGTCGAGGATGTTCCATGGCCGGGCCTGCGGGAACCCGGCCGCCAGCGCGTTCACCGCCGGCGGGATGGCGGCCGGTGTGGCGCTGATCAACGCGATGCGTGGGCTCATCGGACCTGCTCCTCGATCCAGTTCAGACCTGCTTCGGTGCTGGTGGCGGGCTTGTACTCGCAGCCGATCCAGCCGTCGTAGCCCTCGGACTTCACGGTGTCGAAGACGTCGGCCCAGGGAATGTCGCCGGTACCGGGTTCGCCCCGGCCGGGTGAGTCGGCGATCTGGAGATGGGCGGCGCGGGGCAGGAACTCCCGCAGTGCCGTGACGACGTCCTTCTCGTCGATGGAGGCGTGGTAGACGTCGAAGAGCAGGGCCACGTGGGGTTCGTCGATCGCGTCGGCCACCGCTGCCGCGTGTGCCTGGTCGTCGAGGAGGAAGCCCGGCGCGTCCTGTTTGTTCTGTGCCTCCAGCAGTAGACGGACGCCGCTGTCGCGAGCCTGATCCGCCGCCCAGGCGATGTTCGCGACGTACTGCGCGAAGGCACGGTCACGGGAGACATCGGCGGGCCGGATCCCGGCGGGCAGGTGCAGGAAGGTGCTGCCCAGTGCCACGGCGTACTCCAGGCCGAGCTCCACTCCTGCGCGGAATTCGGCCGCACGGCCGGGCAGGCACGCGTAACCGAGCCGTTCCGGGGAGCCGGGTTCGCCGGTGGGGGAGTTGACGAGGATCTGGGTCAGCCCCGCGTCGGCGAGGCGGCGGACGAGCGTGGCGGCGGGGAAGGGGTACGGCGAGGCGTACTCGACGGCGGTGAAACCGGCGGCCGCGGCCGCGTCGAAGCGCTGCTCGAAGGGCAGTTCCGTGAACAGCCACTTGAGATTGGCGTCGATTCGGAGTCCATTGTGGAGGATCATCGGCGGTATCCGGGGTTGACGAGGTTGCCGGGAGTGCTTCCCCGCAGGACGTCGATCACCTGCTGGGCGGCCATCAGGCTGGAGCGGGACCTCGCCTGTTCCGTCGCCGCGCCGATATGCGCGGTCACCAGGACGTTGTCGAACCGGCGCAGCCTGTTGTCGAGTGGCAAGGGCTCCTCCGTGAGCACGTCCAGGGCCGCGCCCGCCAGCGCGCCGTTCTCCAGCGCGTCGGCGAGGGCTTCCTCGTCCACCACTTCTCCGCGTGCCGTGTTGATCAGGAAAGCCCCGGGTTTGACCTTCCGCAGCGCGGACGCGTCGATCAGGTGACGGGTGGAGTCGTCGAGGAAGATGTGCAGGCTGAGGAAGTCGGCCTCGGCCAGTACTTCGTCGAAGGTGCGGGCTTCAACGCCGGTCTTCGCCAGGAAGTCCTGGTCCGGGTACGGATCGTGGGCGACGACCCGCATCCCGAGCGCCAGCCCCAGCCGGGCCACGGTCTTGCCGATCGAGCCCAGCCCGATCAGGCCGAGCACGGCGCCGTCGAGTTCCCGCCCGCTGCGCTGCTCCCAGTGACCCTCCCGGACGCTCGCGATGTTCTGCGGGATCAGCCGGGCGCAGTTGAGCATGAGCGCCAGGACGTGTTCGGCGACGGAGCGGCGGTTCGCGCCCGGGGTGTAGGTGACGGCCACGCCGTGGCGGGTCGCCGCGTCGAGGTCGATGTTGTCGTAGCCGACACCGCAGCGGCCGAACACCTTGAGCCTGGGCGCGGCCTCGATGACGGCGGCGGGGAAGGCGTCGGTGCCCGCGACGATCCCGTCGGCCTCACGGACGAGGTCGGCCAGGGGAGTGCCGGTGGCCTCGCGCTGCGCGGGGGTGGTGAAGACGGTGTCGAAACCCGCGTCCGAGAGCAGCTTGTCGACCTCGCCGCCGGGCTTCAGATACGAGGTCGTCACGAGTACGCGCATGGTCATCCGGTTCGTTTCTCCTGTTCGAGGCTGCCTGTTGGAAATACTATAGGATTCGTGTCAATACTATAGCCAGGCAAGATCGAGTCGATCCGGCGCGCGGGATATCGTGATGCGACTAAGGAGGGACCTATGACTTCCCCGCGGAGGTCCGGACGACTGCCGCTCGCCGACCGGATGTACGAGGTGCTGCTGGGGCAGTTCACCGACGGCCGATGGTCTGCGGGCGAGCCGGTGAACATCGGCGCGCTGTCACGGGAACTCGACGTCAGCCAGACGCCGCTGCGGGAAGCGCTGGCGCGGCTGGAACACACCGGGCTCGTCCGCCGCGAGGCGCTCAAGGGCTACCGGGTCGCCCCGCTGCTCACCGAATTCGAGCTGGTGAAGCTGATGGACGCGCGGCTGGTCCTCGAACCCGCGCTCGCCTACGAGGCGGCCCGCCGGACGACGCCCGAGTTCCTCGAAGAGGTCTTGGAGAGTGTCGACGACCTCGCGCGGGCGGCCACCTCGCCGGACACCGCCGCCTTCAGCGCGTACTGGACCATCGACGAACGATTCCACCTGCTCATCGCCGCCCAGGCGGACAACCCGTTCCTGGAGAAGGCGTACCGGTCACTCGGGGGACAGGTGCAGCGGTTCAGGTTCTTCGCGAAGCTCGGCTCGGCCAGGGGAGCGCCCGGGCTGGCGGCGGAGGAGCATCGCGCCGTGTACGACGCTCTGGTGGCGGGGGAGCCCGACGAGGCGGCCGCTCGGATGCGCCGGCACATCGAGAACGCCAAGCAACGCGTCCTGGAAGACCGGAAGTCCGTCGAGGCGGCGGAACTTCCGACCGGTCGCTGACCTTCTTCAAATGTATAACGCCCTATACGCTAGGGCTGGTTTCAAAAACCGCTTACTCCACAAAGAAATCCCGCTACGACGTGGAGAGCCCGAGGAAGAAAGTCCGGATGTCGTCGGCCAGGAGGTCCGGCACTTCCATCGCGGCGAAGTGCCCGCCGCGCTCGAACTCCGACCAGTGCCGGATGTCGTACAGCCGCTCGGCGAGTGGTCGCACCGATTGTGTGATGTCGTACGGGAACACCGCCACGCCGAGTGGGACCGGGCACGGTTCGGTGCCGCGCTGGGTCTCGTGGTGCAGTCGGGCGGAGGAGGCCGCGGTCGCGGTCAGCCAGTACAGCGAGATGTCGGTGAGCATCCGGTCGTCGCCGACCGGCGAGCGGGGATCCGTCCACTGTGCGAAGCGCTCGGCGATCCAGGCCAGCTGGCCGACCGGCGAATCGGTCAGCGCGTAGCCGATGGTCTGCGGGGTCGCGGCCTGCAGGGCCTGATACGGCGGCCGGTTCGCCATCAGCCGCCGCACCTTGTCCAGGCGGGCTTCGTCCTTTTCGGACAGTTCGACATCGGCGTCCGGCCGGGTCGGCAGGTAGTTGACGTGTACGCCGACGACCTGTTCGGGGGCCACCGTGCCGAGCGTGATCGAGATACCCGAGCCGAAGTCGCCGCCCTGTGCGCCGTAGCGCTCGTATCCGAGCCGGCGCATCAGCTCGGCCCAAGCTCGCGCGATGCGGGTGAGGTCCCAGCCGCGTTCGTGGGTCGGGCCGGAGAATCCGTAGCCGGGAATGGACGGGATGACCAGGTGGAAGTCGCGTGACAGCGGCTCGATCACGTCGAGGAACTCCAGGAACGAACCGGGCCAGCCGTGGGTGAGGATCAGCGCGAGGGCGTCCGGGTTCGAGGACCGGACGTGGACGAAGTGGATGTTCTGGCCTTCGATCTCGGTGGTGAAGTGTGGAAGCCGGTTGAGCTCGGCTTCGTGTGCGCGCCAGTCGTAACCGGTGCGCCAGTGCTCGGCCAGTTCCTTGAGGCGGGCGAGTGGAAAGCCGTAGTCCCAGCCGGCGTCGGTGACCTCGTTGGGCCAGCGGGTGCGGGACAGGCGGTCGTGGAGATCGTCGAGGTCGGCCTGGGGGATGTCGATGCGGAAGGGCTTGATCACGGTCTTTGCTCCCAGTGGTTGCCTAAACGTTTAGGCGACTAACGTTTGGTCTCCGAACGATACCGTAATCGTTCGGGCTCCCAACGATTGGTTAGACTCGTCACATGGAGAACTCGTCCGGAGAGCCGCCTGCCCGATGGCGCGGCCTGCCCAGCTGGCTGCTCACGCAGACCGCGAACCACGCCCATCGCCTGGTGACCGACGGGTTCTCCGCCGTCGACGCCCGGGGCTACCACTACCGCGTGCTGGCGACGCTGGAGGAGTACGGGCCCGCCAGTCAGGCGACGCTGGGTCGTCGCAGTGGGATCCACGTCAGCGAGATGGTCGCGACGATCAACGAACTCGCCGAACGCGAACTGGTCGAGCGCGCCCCGGATCCCGCCGATCGGCGGCGCAACGTCATCTCGCTGACCACCGCGGGGAAGCGGCAGTTGCGGAGACTGGAGAAGCAGCTGGCCGAACGCCAGGACGAACTGCTGGAACCGCTGTCACCCGGCGAGCGGGAGCGGTTCAGTGAGCTGCTGTCGAAGCTGCTGGATCACCACGATCGGCGAACCGGTGAAGGAGCCCAGACCTCGTGAGCGGCGATTCGGACTCTCTTGAGGGTGGCCCTAGGGAGCTATTGGCTTCCGGCTTCGGCTGATCGCGGGACCGCGGTCCGTGAAGGCCTCCTTGAGGGACTCTGGGTCCCTCAAGGAGGCCTTCACGGACTCGGCACACACGCTTTAGCCCCAGTAGCCCCACCAGGCACAACGATGGCGCGCGAAGGCCTTCCCCAAGTACATGAAGGCCCCCTTCCTTGCGCCTAGGTACAGGAAGGGGGCCTTCATGTACTTCAACCCGCCATCGCGCAAGAAGCGCCACAGGTCACGCAGTAGGTACCTAGTCCTTCAGGGGCCCGTGCACCTCAGGAGAAACCCTGGGCAGCCGCGAGAAAGGCCTGGCGGGCGTCGGAAGTGCCGTGCTGGGGCCAAAGGGCCTGAAGCGGGACGTGGACCGCCGGTTCCAGCCGCAGGACGCACACGGCGCCGCCTGCCGCCGGTCCGGGTGGCGCGGTCACGAAGGCGACGCCTTCGGTGTCGAGTACGGCGGTGACCGGCGGTGTTCCCTGGATGGGGTTGCGACGCACGCGCGGCTCGAATCCCGCGTCACGGCAGAGGTTGACGAGCAGATCGGTGTATCCGGAGCGGCCGGGTTGTCCCCAGACGGTGATGTCCTCGTCGGCGAGGTCGCTCAGCTGGAGGTCGTCGCGTCCGGCGAGCCGGTGGCCCGCCGCGACGGCGACGTTGAGTGGCTGCCGGATCAGGGTGGTGCCGACGAGGCCGTGTGCGAGGTTCAGTGCGCGGCCGAGGCCGAGATCGAGCTGTCCGCCGAGTAGTTGTGCGACGAGTTCGTCGGGATAGCGCTGGTTGACGTCGATGATCAGCCCGGAGTCGGGCTGGTGCTTCCGGAGCAGGGCGGTGACCTCGTCGCCGGTTACGGCGGGAGTGTGGCCGACGCGGAGTCGTTCCGGTTCGCTCCGGCCGATGCGCCGGGCGCGCTGGACGGCGGAGTCGGCGATGCCGTGCAGGAGGTGGGCGTCGGCGATGAGTGCCTGTCCGGCGGGGAGGACGGTGACGCCGGTGGCGCTCCGCTCGAGCAGGGGGACGCCGACTTCCCGCTCGAGCGTGCGCACCGAGGTCGACAGCGCCTGCTGGCTCAGGTGCAGCCGGGTCGCCGCGCGGGTGAAGCTGCCTTCTTCGGCGACGGCGATGAGGTGGTTCAGCTTGTACAGGTCCAGGCCCACCTCGAGGTTCCCCTTCGTGTCCGGTCCGCGGTGTCTCGGTCAGCGTAGGGGTCAGCGTGTGGTGTAGCCGCCGTTCGGGAACATGGTCTGGCCGGTGAACCAGCCGCCGTCGGTGGCGAGGAACCGGATGATCGGCACGATGTCCTCGATCTTCGTGAGGCGTCCGCCCTTGGCCTGCGATTTGTGGAACTCAACCCGTTCGGGCGTTTCCTGCGGGTAGAAGAACGGGGTGTCCATCGGGCCGGGGGCGACGACGTTGACCGAGATGCCGCGGTCGGCGAACTCCTTGGCGGCGGCCCTGGTGAAGTGCTCCAGCGGGGCTTTGCCGCCGGCGTAGGTGGAGTAGCCGTCGGTGAAGGCCGCCAGGAGTGAGGTGCCGAGGCTGATGATCTTGCCGTTGTCGGAGAGACGTCGTCCGGCTTCCTGGATGAAGAAGTAGGCGGCTTTCGCGTTGACCGCGAACATGCGGTCGTACTCCTCCTCGGTGGTTTCGAGGATCGGTTTGCGCAGGACCATGCCGGTGGTGTTGACCGCGATGTCGGCGCGGCCGAAGTTGTCGATCGCGGTGTCGAAGAGGCGGCGGACGTCGGCGACCGTGGTCAGGTCGCCTTGGACGGCGACGGCTTCGGAGCCTGTGCCGCGGACGGCTTCGACGGTCTTCTCGGCGTCGGCCGCGGAGGTGTCGCCGTGGTAGTGGACGACGACTTTGGCGCCGGCTTCGCCGAGGGTGGTGGAGAGGAGTCCGCCGAGGTTCTTCGCGCCGCCGGCGATGATCGCGACCTTGTCGCTGAGGTTCTGTTCGCTCATGGTTCCGACCGTAGGAGCCGTGGGCGGGGGCTGGGAAACACAAGATCGGGGTGGGTCCACAAGCCTGGTTTGTGGCCTTCCCCACCTGGGTTCGAGCTGTGAATCTTCGGGATCGAACGGCGAAATGACCTCACATTGTGGACACTCTGATCGTGCTTCGAGAAGTCGACGACCTTGATCAACCCGCCGTTCCCGGGACGGCGCCCCGGCAGGGGCGTCCGGCGCGTGTGTTCGAGAGACTCCTCGACAGACTGGCCTGGTCGCCTTACCCGAGGGCGATCGCGCTGTATCTGGTGATCCGCACGGCGAGTGTCCAGTTGCTGGATCTGCTGGCCGCCCGGCGCGGTGCGACGCTGACCGATCGGCTGACGGCGTGGGACGGTCAGTGGTATTTGCGGCTGGCGGTGCACGGGTACGCGGATCTGCCGGGGACGCTGGACGCGGCGAGGCAGCCGTATTCGGACGCGCCGATGGCGTTCTTCCCGTTGTATCCGAAGCTCGTCGGCGCGGTGATGTGGCTCGGGTCCGACGTCGTGACGGCGGCGCTGACGGTGTCGGTGATCGCCGGTCTCGTGCTGGCGTGCGGGCTGATCCGGATCGGGCGGGCGGTGTCGCCGGATCGGGGTGACCGGACCGGGTTGCTGCTGGTGGCGTTGTGGGCCGGGGCGCCGATGGCGATCGTGTTCTCGATGGCCTACACGGAGGCGGTGTTCTGCGCGTTCGCGGTGTGGGCGCTGGTGGGGGTGCTGGAGCGGCGCTGGATGCCGGCCGGGTTGTGCGCTTTCGGGGCCGGGTTGTCCCGGTCGACGGCGGTGGTGCTGGTCGCGGTGGTCGTCGTGGCGGCGTTGATCGCGGTGTTCCGGCGCACCGAGAAGCGCTGGTGGGCGTTGGCGGGTGCGGTGGTCGCGCCGTTGGGGGTCGTGGGTTACCTGGGGTTCGTCGCGTACCGGACGGGCAGCTGGACCGGTTGGCAGGACATCGAATTGCGGGGCTGGAACACCGAGTTCGATTTCGGGGCGGAGACGGCGGATTCGGTGCTGGCGCGGTTGACCGGGGACGAGTCGGTGTTCAGCACGCTGACGGTGTTGCTGCTGCTGGGTGCGGTGGCGTTGGCCGTGGTGGCGGCGTTCATCCGGGTGCCGTGGCCGTTGACGCTGTACGGGGTCGGTGTGCTGTTGCTGGCGATCGGGACGCGGGGGCTGCCGGACGCGAAGATCCGGTTCATCCTGCCTGCTTTCCCGGTGCTGATCCCGATCGCGATCGGGTTGTCGAAGCGCCGGACGGTGACGGCGGTGGCGGCCGCGGCGGCGTGGGTGGTGCTGGGCGCGTGGTTCTCGGCGCATGCCCTGACGGCCTGGCGGTACGCGATCTAGGCCGGACTCTCGCGGGTGGCGTCTAGCTTGCCTGCCGGGTGCGGTGGTCGGCGACGTGGACCCTGGTGGCGCAGCGGGTCGAGCAGAAGCGGCGCCGGCCGTTGCGGGAGACGTCGACGTAGACGGTTTCGCAGCCTTCGCGTGAGCAGACGCCGAAGCGATCCGGGGCGTCGCAGACGAGGTGCGCGAGCCCGCCCGCGGTATAGGCGCGGACCCGGGAGACGGTGCCGGCGTGCGCGTCGACGTAGTGCAGGTGGGGGGCTTTGCCGTCGTGGGTGGAGATGTAGGGCTTGGACGCGGAGTCGTGGAGCAGCGCGTTGACCAGGTCGACGCGTGTGGCCGGGTCGGCTTCGAAGACGTGCCGGAGTCTCCGGGTCCAGGCGATGATCTCGGTCGATTCGTGTTCCTCGACGGCGGGGACGGTCATGCGGTCCTTGAAGATCGCGGTCAGGGTGGCTGGTCCGGCCGTGTCGCCGAGATTGACCAGTTCGGCGGCGATCTGCGCCGCCGCTCCGCCGTAAGGGTTGAAGTGCATTGACTCATTACAGCACGATCGGGGCATGGAAGCGAACATGTGCCCGCGGTGCGGGTGGCCGCTGGCGGAACTGCCGGGAAGCGTGCCGAACAACCACCGGGTGTCTCAGGGCAGGCTCGAGTACGTCCGGTGTCTGTGCGGGAGTTGGCTCACGCGGGTCGACGGTGTCGTGATCGGGGCGACGAAGTCCCAGCTGGGGCAGGCTCAGCTCTGACGGTGGCGCGCGTCGGCGAGC
Source organism: Amycolatopsis sp. NPDC052450 (assembly GCF_044547565.1). NCBI lineage: Bacteria > Bacillati > Actinomycetota > Actinomycetes > Pseudonocardiales > Pseudonocardiaceae > Amycolatopsis > Amycolatopsis sp. NPDC052450. Next base: position 249,401 of record NZ_JBIUAQ010000008.1, read on the forward strand.
AGCTGCGCGAGCGCGTGCACGGGGGAGGTCTCCAGCTTGTGCCGGTGCGCGTCATAGCGGTCACGGGTGGTGCGGATGTCCGCGTGGCCAAGCAGGTCCTGGACCTTCTGTACCGGGACGTCGTTGGCCAGCAGCAGGGTGCCGGTGGTGCGCCGCGCGGTGTGCGGGGAGATGGTGTTCGCTTCGGCGAGTCCGGCGGCGCGGGCCTGTGCCCGCAGGAGGAACCAGACATCCCGTTGCGCCAGCGGTTTTCCGCCGGGTTTGGTGCTGTCGTAGCGGTGGGGCATGGTCGCGAGCAGCGGCCCGGTCAGTTCGCCGGGGCGGACTCCGGCGCGGGCGGCGCGCAGGTCGAGGTAGCGGTGCAGCGGGTGCAGGGCCGCGGGTACGAGCGGGACGAAGTCGCGGTGGCCGCCCTTGGCGGTGTAGCGCAGGATCGTGTGCCCGGCGTCGGTGTCGAGGTCGCGCACGGTCGCGGTGGTCAGGCCGGAGACACGCAGGCCGGTGTAGAACAGGATCGCGACGACGGCGGCGTCGCGCCAGGACGCTTCGGTGTCGTTGGTGCGGGCCCGGCTCTCCATGTGGTTCAGCAGTTTCGCCGTCGACTCGCCGCCGAGGGCCGGTAGCGGCGGGGTCTTGCCGGTTTTGGGCCGGTTGACCGCGGAGACCGGGTTGCGGTCGGCGATGTCGTTGGACTGCAGGTACCGGTACCAGCTGGAGATGCCGGCGAGAGTACGCGCGACGGTGGAGTCGGCGGCGGGCCGGGGCAGGCCGTCCTTGCCGGTGACGGTGAGGGTGTTCTTCCAGGCGTCGACGTCGGCGCGGCGGGCCGTCAGCGGGTCGAGCCCGGTGCGGGCGCACCAGCCGAGCCAGGCGGAAAGGTCGGCGTAGTAGGCGCGGCGGGTGTGGTCGGTCTTGTCGGTCTCGAGCCAGAGCGTGGTGATGTGCCGGATCGCGTACCGGTCGAGCGGGTCTGCGGGCGGGAGCGCGGGAAGCAGCGCGACGGCTTCGGCGAGGATCTGTCGCCGGTTCTCGGCCCTGGTCTCCGGCAGCCGGGCCGTCGGTGTTTCCGGCGCGGTGGGCACGAGTTCGGCGGACATCGTGATCATCCTAGGCCGTCGTCCGCGACCTGTCTCGTTCCGCTATTGACAGGGTCGTAATCGGCCCCATATTTTTCTTTTCGTCACGTCGATGACTACTGGGGATTGGGGGAACCACAATGAAGGCCGTTCGTTTCTTCACGCGTTCGATGCTGCGCAGCATTCGCAGTAAGGAGTCGGGCTGGGTGATCTACTACATGGATTACTGAGTCTGAATGTTTTCGGTTGCGGCGGCGGTCTCGGGATCGTCGCCGCAACCGTCTTGTTCTGGGGGAATCATGCACACGATCGCCGAGGGCGTCCCTGGTGGTTTACTGGCCGATCCGCTGCGTCATCTCCTGACGTGGGATCGGGCGGGGAAACCGCCGGTGGTCCTGTTCGAACCGGGTCGTCATCTGGTCTCCGACGCGGAGATCGTCCGTACCGTCCTCGCGAGCACGACCGAGCCTTTCGAAGCCCGTGCTGCCACGCTGGGTGCGGTCGCGGACTGGATCCCGGGTTCGGAGAAGAGCCGTCCGGTGAACGCCGCCATCGCGCGGGAACTGGACGGCGTGCTGCGTTCGCTGCCCAAGGAGCAGATCGCCGAGGAGTTGCGGGCGTCGATGGGTGGCGAGCCTTGGCCGTCGGCGGTCTCGGATCTGTACCTGCGGTTGTTCGGTGATCGGCTGCTGCCGGATCTGTCGCCGTCCGCTCGCAAGGCGCTGCACCGTGCGCTGTCGTTCTCGAACCGGCGTGACCGGGACAAGTCCGCCGTTCTCGCGCTTCGCCGCCGGATCGCGCACAGCCGGGCGGAGGCCGCGCTCTACCGGTGGGCGTCGGATCGGGACGGCGACACGGGTTTCCAGAAGGCCGTCCACGACACGGTCAAGTCGATGGACGACGTCGCGCTCGTGCTGCACGGCCTGATCGGGGCGCTCTGCCGGGCGACCGCGATGGTCCTCTCCTGGTGTGTGCTGCTCGACAGCGGCTGGCGGCTCGGGATGCCCGCCGGTGCGACGCTGACCAGGGAAGAACCGCGCGATCCGGTGGAGAACCGGATACGCGAGGCGTTGCGGTTGTGGCCGACGGCCTGGCTGATGTCCCGGAAGGTCACCAGCCCGGTCGAGGTCGGCGGAGTGGCGTTGTCGCCCGGAGAGCGGCTCTATCTGTGCACTTTCCTCCTGCACCGTGATCCGCGGGTGTGGAATGACGCCGACGAGTATCTGCCCGCGCGGTGGGAAAATCCGCCAGACGGGTATAAAGCGGTCTATCTTCCCTATGGTTTCGGGGCGGCCGCGTGCGTCGGTTCGCGTTTCGTGAACCAGGCGACGGCGCGGGTCCTGGAATGCTGGGATGAATTGCCGGCCGCGAAAATCGAGCTGCGGAAAGAGAATCCGGTGCTGGGGCCGATTCTGGCCCCGCCGGAATTCCGGTTCGCCGCCGCTCAGGTGTAGTAGCCCTCCACGGGGACGCGGGCTTCGTCGTACAACGCCGGTCCTTCGAGCCGGACGGGCGGCGCGGTGGACGGCGGCTTGAGCGCGGTGACCTGGTCGCCGGAAAGGGCGAACACGACGCGGCCGAGGCCGGAGCGCTCGATGGCGCCCTGGCACATCCCGCACGGCTGGCAGCTGGTGTACATCGTGGTCGCCGCGGCGACGGCGGGGTCGAGTTCGCGTGCGGCCCAGACGGCGAGTTTCAGCTCCGGGTGCAGGCTGATGTCCGATTGCGACACCGAGGTGTTGTGGTCCTCGGCGAGCACCGTGCCGTCGGGGCCGACGAGGAGCGAGCCGAAGGGCGGGTCGCCGTCCGTGCGGGATTTCGCGGCCAGTTCGATGGCGCGGCGGAGGAACTTTTCGTCTTCTTCGGTCATCGTCGGTCCTGTTCGGTTCGGTAGCGGCCCAGTTCCCAGTGTGCGGCCACGGTCGCCAGCGCCTGCCAGGCGGCTTCCGGGCGGAGAGTCTCCTCGGGGTCACCGGAGAACGGGTCGAGGACGACCGTCTCGGCGCCGAGGTGGCGTAGCCGGTCGAGGTCGTCGACGATCTGCTCGATCGTGCCTTCCCCGGCGAGGCGGCCGGGTCCGGTGACCGGACGGCCGGTGATGTTCAGCAGGATCCGCGGGGTGAACGCGGGGACGGGCCGGTTCTGCGCGTCGGCGATGGTCTTGACCCTGGTGAGCGCTTCGGTGAGCCAGGGGAGGGTGGCCCGCAGCGGATGCCAGGCGTCCCCGACCCGGACGGCTCGGCGGATCCCGGCGTCGCTGTTGCCGCCGACCCAGATCGGGATGTCACCGGCGCGGTAGTCGGCGTCGTCGGCCCATGCCTTCCGGACGGCGTCGAGATGGCCGTCGGTCAGCCGTCCGCGTTTCTCGAACGGGACGTCGAGCGCTTCGAACTCCTGACGGGCCCAGCCGGACGCGACGCCGAGCACGAGCCGTCCGCCGCTGAGCTGGTTCAGGTTCGCGGCCATGCGGGCGATCAGCAGCGGATGCCGGTACGGGACGATGAGCACGGTGGTGCCCAGCCTGATTTCGTTCGTCACGCCGGCGAGCCAGGACAGCGTCGTGAACGGTTCGTAGAACGGCGCCGGGTACTGCTCGGCGACGTCGGGGGTGATGGCGACGTGGTCGGACACCATGAGCAGGTCGTAGCCGAGGCCTTCGACCGTGGTGGCCCAGCCGCGGAGGATCCCGGGGTCGGTCCCCGGTCCGAAATTCGGGACGTTGACACCTATTCGCACAGGTCAAGGCTATCGGCGGGACGGGTACCCCGGGAAGAGATCTTTCCCGGCGTACGGGCACTTCCGCCGTGGATCTGCCGGTATTCTGCCCCGATGGCCGAGACTCTCGACGCGACCGACTGGGCGATCCTGGTGGAGCTCCAGAACGACGGGCGGCTTCCGCTCACCGAGCTGGGGAAGCGGGTCAGCTTGAGCGCGTCGGCGACGACGGAGCGGGTGAAGCGGCTGGAGTCGGCCGGGGTGATCACCGGCTACCGCGCCGAGGTCGACCTGGAGAAGGCCGGGTATGTGGTGCTCGCGGTGGTGCGGCTGAAATATCCGGGCAGCAAGCACGCGCCGTTGCACAAGCTCCTCGCGGAGCGGACCGAGATCCTCGAATGCCTCCGCACGACCGGTGACGACTGCTATTCGCTGAAGATCGCGGCGCCGTCGATGGGACGGCTGGAGGAGATCGTCAACGAGCTCGCGCTGTTCGGGAGCACGAACACCAACATCGTCTACAACCAGACGTTGCGGTATCGGGGGCCGCAGGGCCCGTGACCGGGCACGGGCCCCGCGGACGTCACTGAAGCCCTTCACCCTCCCCGAACCACCGGCGCAAAGCCGTGAGCAGCCCTTCCTCGTCTTCGCCCGCCCACGCCACGTGCCCGTCCGGCCGCAGCAGCACCGCCGGTACCTCGAGTTCCTCGCTGACGTCGACGACGTGGTCGACCCGGTCCGCCCAGCCCCGCACCGAGAGCGCGCCGGTCTGGTCGAGCAGCAGGCCACGACCGCTCCGGGTCAGCCCGTAGAGATGGCCCCGCTTGAGGTCCACGTCCCGCATCCGGCGGCCGAGCAGCTCGTGCCCGTCGCCGAAGTCGTAGCGGATCGCGGTCGCGGTGATCTTCTCGGTCAGGAACCGGCTCACGTCCTCGAATTCCATCAGTTCCGCCAGCAGCCGCCGGACGGCCTGGGAACCCGGATCGAGTGACATCAGCTGCATCTGCGCGCGGGTGTTGTCCAGTACCGCGGCGGCCACCGGGTGCCGTTCGGTCTGATAGGTGTCCAGCAGGTCTTCCGGTGCCCAGCCGTTGACCGCTGCGGCCAGTTTCCAGCCGAGGTTGAAGGCGTCCTGGACACCGAGGTTGAGCCCCTGCCCGCCGACCGGCGGGTGGATGTGCGCCGCGTCGCCCGCGAGGAACGCGCGCCCTGCCCGGTAGCGCTCGGCCAGCCTGGTCGCGTCGCCGAAGCGGGAGAGCCAGCGCGGCGAGTGCACGCCGAAGTCGCTGCCGGCGACGGCTTTGAGCTGCCGTTTGACCTCGTCGAAGGTCGGCGGGATCCGGGGATCCTCGGCCAGTCCTTCGGCGGGCACCCCGACCCGGTACACGCCGTCGCCGATGGGGGAGAGACCGAACCGCAGCTGGGTCTTGCGGACCTCGGTCATCACGGCGAGCACCGTTTCCCAGTCCTCGGTCAGTTCCATCTCGCCCAGCAGCGTCTCGGCGGTGGCGGGCTCGCCGGGGAAGCCGATCCCGAGCAGCTTGCGCACCGTGCTGCGGCCGCCGTCGCAGCCGACGAGGTAGCGCGAGCGCAGTGTCGTCCCGTCGGAGAGTTCGACGTCCACGCCGTCCTCGTCCTGGCTCAGGCCGACCAGTTCCCGGCCGCGCCGGAGGTCGACGCCCGCCTCGGTGGCGTGCTCGATCAGCAGGCGGTCGGTGACGGTCTGCGGAATGCCGAGGATGTAGGCGTGGGCGCTGTCCAGCGGGGGCGCCGATTTCGGGATGCCCGCGAAGGAGCCGCCGACCGGGTACTTGGTGCCGTGTTCGAGGAAGCGCTCCAGCAGGCCCCGCTGGTCCATCACCTCGATGCTGCGTGCGTGCAGGCCCATGGAGCGCACGACCTTGGTCTGCTCCGCGTCCTTTTCCACGACGACCACCTGGACGCCGTGCAGTCGCAGTTCGGCGCCCAGCATCATGCCGGTCGGTCCGCCACCGGCGATGATCACGTCGATCAAGAGTTCCCCCGATTGTCGAGTTCGTGTTGTCCGGCGGGAGATTCTGCGGCACGACAGGGGTCTTGCCGCAAGCCCCCGGGTGCGCTATACGTTAGAAGTGGCAGGGAGTGTCGATCTCCCTGCTTTCGTCATTTCAGTCCGCAGTGGACGGACAACCCCCCGTGCGAAGCAGTGCGCTTCACCAAAGCTGTACCGAACATGTTCGTTACGAACATGTTCGGTACAGTGGTCGCATGACACCCGAGAAGAGCCGCCGGGAACGACCGGCCAAACCCGCGCTGACCCGCGACGGCATCGTCGCCGCCGCGGTCGCGATCCTGCGGGAGGAAGGCCTGCGGAAGGTCACGATGCGCCGCCTGGCGCAGGAGCTCGACACCGGCGCGGCCTCGCTCTACGTCTACGTCCGCAACACCGCCGAGCTGCACGCGGCGATCCTGGACGAACTCCTCGGCACGATCGCCCAGCCGCCGCCGGAAGGCGACTGGCGCGACCGGCTCGAACAGCTGCTCACCGGCTACACCTCGACCCTGCTCGAGTACCCCGGCCTCGCCCTGTCCGCACTGGTGGCCCGCCCGAGCGGCGAGAACTACCTCGGACTGGTCGAGAACCTGCTCGCCCTCCTCGCCGAGGGCGGCGTGCCACCCGAGCGGCGCGCGTGGGGGATCGACATCCTCCTTCAGCACGCGACGGCGACCGCGGCCGAACACGCCGAGCAGGACTCCCCGGACGACTGGGACGCGCTGGCCCGTGCCGTGCGGGACGCCGACGAGACCACCCACCCCCAGATCGCGGCGCACGCGGCCGACCTCCTCACCGGACGGCCAGAGCAGCGGATGTCGTGGGGATTGCGCGTGCTGATCACCGGAATCACGCACACCGGCCTGCCACCCGAAAGGAACCCGACATGACCACACACCACCCCATCGCGATCATCGGCGCCGGCCTCGGCGGCCTCACCCTCGCCCGCGTCCTGCACGTCAACGGCATCGAGTCCACGGTCTTCGACCTGGACGCCTCACCGTCCGCACGGGCACAGGGCGGCATGCTCGACATCCACGTCGAATCCGGACAGTCGGCGCTCCGGGCCGCCGGACTCCACGACGAATTCCGCTCGCTCGTGCATCCCGGTGGCGAGGCCCTGCGCATCCTCGACCGGCACGCGGTCGTGCACCGCGAGGAGACCGACGACGGCGACGGCGGGCGCCCCGAAGTCGCCCGCGGCGACCTGCGCGACCTGCTGATCGGATCCTTGCCCGAAGGCACCGTGCGCTGGGGAGCCAAGATCACCGGCGCACGCGCGCACGGCGGTGGCGGACACGAGGTCACCCTGGCCGACGGCACGACGTTCACCACGGACCTGCTGATCGGCGCCGACGGCGCGTGGTCCAAGGTCCGCCCGCTGGTCTCGGCCGCCGAGCCCGCTTATGAGGGCATCTCCTTCGTCGAGGTGCACCTGAACGACGCCGAGAACCGCCACCCCGCGAGCGCCGCGCTCGTCGGAAGCGGCATGTTCTTCGCGCTCGGCGAGGCCAAGGGATTCCTGGCGCATCACGACACCGCCGGCAGCCTGCACGTCTACGTCGCGATGAAGACCGACGAGGACTGGATCTCCACTGTCGACTTCAGCGACACCGCCTCCGCGAAAGCCGCCGTGCTGGACCACTTCGACGGCTGGGACGCCGGCCTGCGAGCGCTGATCACCGACGCCGACGGTGAACTGACCCCACGGCCGATCCACGCGCTGCCCGTCGGCCACCGCTGGGACCGCGTCCCCGGCGTCACCCTTCTCGGGGACGCCGCCCACCTGATGTCGCCGTTCGCCGGCGAAGGCGCCAACCTCGCGATGCTCGACGGCGCCGAACTCGGCCTTGCCCTCGCAGCTCACCCCGGCGCCCCCGAAGCCGCTCTCAGCGCGTACGAGACGGCGCTGTTCCCGCGCAGCGAGGCCTCGGCGGCCGAATCGGCCGAAAGCCTCGTCCTGTGTTTCGCCGAAGACTCGCCGAAGCCTTTGCTGGAACGGTTCGCGTCCTACCGTTGAGGCAACCATCGCGCGGCGCCGGGCGTGAACCCGGCAGACGAGCTAGGGGGAACAGTGGCGACGGGCGCACTCAGCTTCGAAGAGATCGCGGTGACGAGGAGGTGGCTGGCGAAACGTGGCGTGGAGGTGGTGACTCCGTCCAGGCTGCTCGCCGCCCGGGTCGGCCCCCGCCTGAGCCGGGCTGTTCCCGGCCGGTTCCGCCGGCTCGCCGCCGCGGCAGCGGTGGGCGTCCTGCTGGGCATCGCCTACGGGTTCTTCGACTTTCGCGACGGCGAGGCACCGGTCAGTGTCTACCTGTGCTTCGTCGGTGGTGCCGTGCAAGTCGCGCTCTGGTGGTCGTACCAGCGCCGCGAGCGGGAACTGGGCCCGCTGCCGGTGATGGATCGACGGTCCGGGCGACGACCGACGGCCCTTGGGATCCTCGGCGGCTGGTACGCGTCCTCGTTCGTGATCACTTTCGGCGGCGGCGTCGCTCTCGCCCTCGCGGTCTACCTGAGCACCCCGGCGAAGGCGAAGGCATACGGGGCGGGCTGGCTCCTCGCGCTCGCCTGGACCGCCCTGTGCTGCTCGGTGATCCTCCTCGGCACACTGCGGCGGCCCGTCCACGCCGAAGACAGGGCCTCGATGGCCGTCGACACCGAGCTGCGCGTCATGGACAGCCAGGCCGCGATGCCCGGCGTCTACGCGGGGGTCGTCCTGAACGACCCGCTTCTCGGCGACGGACCTCCCGCCGAATTCACCGGCTGGCTCATCGCCTACGCCGTACTCGGCGTGGGGACGACAGTGCTCGGTCTCTGGCAGCATCACCGCCGTCCCGCGTTGCCGCCCGGTGACTACGCGACCCCGGTCGGCTGCGAGCGCCTGGCGTAGGCGCGGGCGGCGCGGGCCCTGTCGCCGCAACGCACGGAACACCACTGACGCCGTCCATTGCGCAGGAAGAACCGAGTGCACGGCGGCGACCCACAGGCGGCGATCCGCTCCGCGTCCGGCCCGGTCAGCAGGTCCGCGGCGTTCGCGGCGAGCGTCGCCAACGCGTGCTCGACGATCTGGGTGACCGGATGCGAGGCCGTGCGGTACAGCCCCCGCACGGGGTCCCAGCGCAGAAGTTCCGCGGTCGGGGCCTTGCTCAGCGCGTCGTTGACGGCGTCGAGGGCGCTTTGCGGAGCCGGATCCGCGCAGGACCTCGCCGCGAGCAGCACCCGGACCTGTTCACGCAGCGAACGGACCAGGCCCGCGCACATCTCCCGCAGACCGGCGTCGACCGGGGCGAGCCCGTGCGTGGCCAGCCAGTCCGCCGCGGCGGCCGGAGTGCCGAGGAAGTCGGTGAACTGGCCGCCGGGCAGCGCGAGGGTGGTGTTGGCGAGCGCCAGTGCGACGTACTGCTCGGCGCCCGGGGCAGGGGGAAGGGCAGCGGTGTCGTCCACGTTCTCATGGTAGGTGCTGGGTTCAACCATGAGAAATCCTCACGGAAGTGGTTGCACTCTTCCGTGAGGTCTGACTAAGGTCACTCACGGAAAGAACAATACCTATCCGTGAGGTGGAAGATGACCCAGATCAGCGAACAGCTCTCCGTCCAGGTCATCGGCGGGCCGACCGCGCTGATCGAGTACGGCGGCCTGCGGTTCCTGACCGACCCGACCTTCGACGAGCCCAGCGACTACGCGGGGCCCGACGGCAGGCCCGGTCTCACCAAGACCGCCCCGGCCTCGGTGAAACCCGCGGACCTCGGCCGTGTCGACGCAGTCCTGCTCTCTCACGACGAGCATCCCGACAACCTCGACAACTCCGGCCGCCGATTCTTGGCCGACGTGCCACTGACCCTCACCACGCCCAGCGGCGCGGGCCGGCTGGGCGGCACCGCGAAAGGGCTGGCGACCTGGGAGACCGTCGAACTCGGATCCGTGACCGTGACCGCCGTGCCCGCGCTCCACGGACCGGAAGGCGCGGAGAAGATCACCGGCGACGTCGTCGGCTTCGTACTCACCGGCCAGGGCCTGCCGACGGTCTACGTCAGCGGCGACAACGCCTCGCTCGACGTCGTCCGGCAGGTCGCCGACCGGTTCGGCCCGGTCGACACCGCCGTGCTCTTCGCCGGTGCCCCGCGACTGAAGCCGGTCTTCGACGGCGCCCTGCTCGTCCTCGACAGCGCACTGGCCGCGGAGGCGACGCGAATCCTCGGTGCCCGCACGGTCGTGCCCGTGCACATCGACAGCTGGGGCCACTTCACCGAAGACCGCGAAGACCTGGTGGCCGCGTTCACCTCCGCCGGTCTGGCCGATCGGCTGCGGTGACCCATCTCCGGTGTGGCGGCGCGTGATCGAAAACGCGGCTACGTTCGGAGGGGCATGCCGACGAGGAAGGAAGCATCCCCATTCCCGCCACCACACTCAGCATCCCCACACCGGACGGTCAGTCCGACGCCTTCGCCGCATGCCCCGACGAGGGCGGGACGCATCCGGGCGTCCTCCTGTATCCGGACGCCTTCGGTCCACGACCCGTTCTCTGGGAGATGGCCCGCGAACTGGCCGGACACGGCTACTACGTACTCGTCCCCAATGTCTTCTACCGGCACCGCCCGGCGCCGGTGTTCGACCTTCCCGAGCAGATCACCGCTGAAGACCGGCCGGTGCTCTTCGGCCAGATCATGCCCCTCATCGAGGCGCACACCACCGAACGCGCCCTGAGCGACGCCGGCGCCTACCTCGGCTTCCTCACCGCCCAGCCCGAGGTGAGCGCCGGGCCGGTCGCCACGATCGGCTACTGCATGGGCGCCGTCCTCGCGATGCGCACCGCGACAGCCCACCCGGACAAGGTCGCCGCCGTCGCCGGATTCCACCCCGGCGCCCTGGTCACCGACCAACCCGACAGCGCCCACCGGCAGATCCCGAGCCTCACCGCGCAAGTACACCTCGGCCTCGCCGAGAACGACATGACACCCGAAGCGATCACCGAGATCAGCCACGCGTTCGACGCCGCCGGTGTCGGCTACAGCTGCGAGATCTACCCCGGCACCGTCCACGGCTTCACCATGGCCGACACCGACGCTTACGACCCGGCCGGATCGAAGCGCCATTGGGAACGGCTGCTGCCGCTTCTCGGCAGCGCGCTGACCTAGACGGCACCGGCACCTGCTTTGGTAACGCGAATCTGACGTGCTGCTGGACGTCATCGGGGGCACCGGACCGGCGATGCGCCTTTTCGAATTCCGATAACCCCGCTTGTGCCATATTGGGCCATATGCCGATCAGTCCCGAAAGCCTCGCGGAAACCGACTACGACGCCTTCGCCGACGCGTATGCGGCCGAGAACGAGACCAGTCTCATGAACGCCTACTACACGCGGCCGGCGATCCTGGAGCTGGCCGGAAACGTGACAGGCAGGCGAATTCTCGACGCGGGCTGCGGAGCGGGCCCGCTGTTCGAGGCACTGCGCGACCGGGGCGCGATCGTGACCGGCTTCGACTCCAGCGCGAAAATGGTGGAGCTGGCCCGGAAGCGGCTGGGCGCGGACGCTGCTCTTCAGGTCGCCGACGCGGGTAGCCCGCTTCCGTATCCCGACGCCGCGTTCGACGACGTCATCGCCGCTCTGGTGCTGCATTACCTGGAAGACTGGACCGCGCCGCTGGCCGAGATCCGGCGCGTGCTGAAGCCCGGCGGCCGGCTGATCATGGCCGTCAACCATCCGACCATCTTCAAACTGCTCCACCCCGAAGCCGACTACTTCAAGACCGTCCAGTGGTCCGAGGAGTACACCTTCGGCGGCCAGAAAGCCGTGCTGACGTACTGGCACCGGCCACTGCACGCGATGACCGACGCCTTCACCGCGGCAGGATTCCGGACGACCGTCGTCAGCGAGCCCTACCCGGCACCGGGTGCTCACGAGCGTTTTCCCGAGGAACTCGCGGGCAAGACCGCGTTCATAGGCTTCCTGTTCTTCGTTCTCGAAGCCGTATGACAGGACGTGGCCTGTCCGGCTCACCGGACAGGCCACGTCGTCTTTCTCAGCTCAACACTGCTTCGTGGCGCCGCCGTCGCTGAGGTACGCGTCGGCGAACCAGCCCGCGGTCTGCGTGCCCGCGATACGCCCCCACGTCCAGGTGTGTTTCCCGCCGGCCTCACCACCGGCCGTCCAGCAGTGGTAGTAGATCAACGTGCCCTTGCTGACCTGTCCCGGCGCGGCACAGCTGGTGTGCGGGCCGGTCCGGTAGCGCAGGTCCGTCTTCGCCCTGCCCTCGCCGCTGTCCTTGTTCGAATGCGAATGGCTGCAGCTCATCGTCTGGACCGGCTCGGTCTGGGCGCCCGCGGGCGCGGCCCCCGCCACGCCGCCGGCGCCGAGCAGCGTCGCCGCGGCGACGCCCGGCAGTACGAGCAAAGTTTTCCGAAGCAAGTTCCTCATGATGTCCCCTCGAAACGGTCGGTTATCCGTCCGCTCGAACGTATGGGCCGGGGGAGCACGGCTCCAGACCTTTCGCTCTGCCGAAAAGGTGGCGCTGACCAGGCAAAACCCTCTCAGATGGCCGCTGAGCGCCTAACTCTTCCCTCCTGGTGTCTTCCGTTCGGCCTCTGGCGCCTCCCCGCGGGCCCTTCGCGCCGTCATTCGATCCCACTTCCCGGGGTACTCAGTCATAAGGGGCATTATCACGGTGCATCCATCCGAGTTCAGTTTCGCGCATCGCACGCGCGAAACTAGATACGCGTATCGCGTAAACGGGCAAAACGGACTGGCGATCCCGTGAATACGAGTGAAAGATGAGGACGATGGGGAAGGACGACGTCGGCGGGTGCCGCGGCCGTCAGTTGGCGCTCGTCGTCCTGCTCGCGCTTGTCTCGGCGTGCGGGCCGGAGGGGCATGCGATCGACCCGCCCGCCGTCGCGGCGCCGTTTCCCTTGCTCGGCTCCGCGAGCGACTTCTACGTCGACGAGGACAATCCGGCCGCTGTCTGGGCGCGCTCTGCGCCGCCCGGGCCCGAAGCCGACCTCATTCGCGAGCAGATCGCCTCACGCCCAGCCGCCCAGATCGTTCGCGCACCGGACCAGGTGAAAAAGGCCGGTATCGGGGAGGCGCCCGCCTTGGTGGTGATCCGAGTGGACGAGGGGTGTCCGACCGGGGCGGCGATGATCCTCGGGGCGCTCGCTCGGACCACCGTCCTTCTCGATGTCTCCGACTCACCCTCACCGGCGGACGCTGCGGAGAAGATCGCCGCAGCGGGGCAAGATGTGGACGGATTCGCGGTCAACGTTCGTGGCTACGCCGACGAGACCACCGCGACCGCGACGGCGAGCGCCATCCGGCACCGCCTACTGGCCGCCACCGGCAGGAACGACTACTTCATGGTGGCCGACAGCAGCCGCGGTGGAGCCCCGACCACCGGGGACTGCAATCCGGCCGACGCCCGTGTGGGACAGAACCAGGTACTGCGGCCCGAGCGCGACAAGCTGCAACTGCTCTGGCTCACCACTCCAGGCATCTCCGACGGACCGTGCGGAGAGGCTCCCGCCAGTCGTGCCGGTGAGTTTGTCCCGGCACTCGCTTACGCACTCGCGAAGCGCCCTGATCTCGGCCGGGTCAGGGAAGGACTTTCCCGAGCTTGTCCAGACCCTCAGTGATCCCGTCTTCGATCCGCCGGTACGTGTCGGCGCCGGTGACCAGGCTGTCCGCGATACCGCCGACAGTTTCCACGCCCGCCGTCAGCCGATCACCGGCCGCGGTGAGGTGCTTGGTCATCGTGTCGCTGAAGGTGGCTGCGGCGGGAACGTCGCCGAGCAGCCGCGCCACCAGTTGCAGCCGCGACACGGCGCCGGCCGCGCCGCTCAACGTGGACGTCGCCCCGTCCAGGACGCCTGCGGCGCCGACCAGTGAGTCGGGGTCGGTTTCGTATCCGGCCTCGCCGGGGGAGAGCGCGCCGTCCGGGTCGAGGCCCAGCTCGTCCAGGGAGATCCTCGTCAGCTCGGGCTCGTCCCACTTCTCGCCCGGGTTCTTCTGGTAGCCGTAGGCGCCGGATTCATGTGCCAGCACGATCTCACCGTCGATCTCGACCGCTTCCTCCACACCGTGCGAGTCGTAGCCGTCTTCGTTGCCCGGCTCGCCGCCCTTCAGTTCGATCTCTTCGCGATCGTTGAAGTCGTACCACTCCGGCGTCCGGTCCTGCTTGTAGAACTTTCCGCTGTGCCCGTCGGAGGAGGAGAAGATGAACTCGTCGTCGCGCACCACGACACCCTGGACGTTGTTCGGTGTCTCGATCGGCTCTCCGGCCCTGTCCGGCTCGGGTGAGCCGTTCTCGCCGACGGGGATTTCGTAAAGCCGGTTGTTGGCGTAGTCGCCCACGAAGAGCTTGCCTTGGGCGTAGGTGACATAGCTGTGTGCGGGCGTCGGAACCACGTCGATGGCGTTGACCGGCTTGCCGCTGTCCTGCGCGGCGTCGAGTTCGGCCTTGTCGTAGACGTACACGTGTTCGTTGGACGACACCCAGACGTATTCGCCGTCCGTCGCGACGCCACCGGTATGCGTGGGAGCGTCTACCTCGCCGTTGCCGTCGAGATAGACGCTCCCCGCTTCCTGGCCCGTCTCGTAGTCGACGTAGGTCAGCCTGCTCGGTGTCAGCTCCGGACCGAGCGGGATGTCGCCGGACCCATCTCCGTCGCCGTCGTGGTATGAGCCCACGAGCAGGTTCTTGCCGTCGTAGGCCAACCCCTGAGAGATCCATGGTTGCCCGGGGTTGACGCCGCTGATGTCGGCATTCCCGTCGCTGTCCCAGCCGCCGCCGGTCGTGGCCGCCAGCGCGTTCAGCTTGCCTTCGTAGGTCTGCTGCGCGGCCGTCAGAGCGTGGACGGTCTTCATCGCGATCTCCGGTGCTTCGAGGAGATCGCTCAGGCCGAGCTTCCGCCACGGCGCGATGGCCGTCTCCGCCGAGTTTCGGAGCGCGGAGTACGCCTTCGCGGCGCCTTTGACAGCCGCCTCCGCAGTGCTGAGCTGGGCATACACCTCGGCGAGGTTCTGCGAGGACTCCTTCGCTTTGCCGACGAACTCCGCCGACGCCGTACCGCGCCAGGACCGCGCCGCTCGCAGAGTGCCGTCGGAGATCCCGTCCGCGACGGTCTGCAACGACTTCTTCGCGTCGGCGATGGTGGCGCCGACCTCGGCGATGCCTGCCGCGTCGCCCGAGGTGAGCTTGGCGTAGAGCGGTTCGGGATCCAGGAACGGCATCGGCTTCTCCTCGGGCAACCCCTGGTCAGGGTGGGTCGTGCGCGTTCAGACGCCGCCAGGCGGACACCGGTTCCCGCGCATCACCCACCCCGCCACCGCTCAGGACAGCATGCCGCCGTCCACCCGCAGGACCGTGCCGGTCACGTAGGAGGCTCGGTCGCTCAGCAGCCACGCCGCGGCCTGGGCGATCTCCTCGGGTTCGGCCACTCGCCCCAGCGGGGTCTGGGCGTTGAGCTGCTCCAGAATGCCCGGCGAGCTCTCGACCCACTCGTTGAACATCTCGGTCATCGTCGTGCCGGGCGCGACGGCGTTGATCCGGATCCCCTCCGGGCCGTAGGTGGCGGCCGCCGAGGCGGTGAGGCTGTTGACGCCGCGTTTCATCGCGCCGTACGCGGGGAGCTCCGGGTTGGCCATCAGGCTGCCGACACTGGTGTTGTTGACGACGGCCCCGGTCTTCGCGGTCGCCCGGATCGCCTCGATCTCGGCGACCATCGCCAGCCACGGACCCTTGAGGTTGACCGCGTAGATGCGGTCGAAGTCGGCTTCGGTGACCTGGTCCATCGGACCGGGAGGCACGTTCGTCGCGCCGTTGTTGAAGGCGACGTCGAGCCTGCCGTGCAGTTCCACGGCGCGGTCGACGGCCGCGCGGACGCTCGAGGCGTCGCCGAGGTCGCACACCACGTGGTCCGCGACGCCGCCCTCCGCGCGGATCTCCTCGGCTACGGCCTTGAGCTGGGATTCGGTGCGGGCGGCGAGCACGACCCGCGCGCCCTCCCTGGCGAACAGCCGCGCGGCGGCGGCGCCGATACCGCGGCCGGCACCGGTGACGAAGGCGACCTTGCCGTCCAGCAGGCCCGGAAAAGTTGTTGTCGTGGTCATGGCACCGAGACTTCACCCGCTCTCGGTGGCTATCCAGGCATCGGCGGTACCTGGCTGGCGTACCGGCATCGTCCACACTGGAGTGGTGGACAGAGGACAACTGGCGGACTTCCTGCGCAGCAGGCGTGAGCGGATCGCCCCCGCCGACGTCGGCCTTCCCGCCGGGCCGCGCCGCCGCACGCCTGGCCTGCGCCGCGAAGAGGTGGCGCAGCTGGCGTTCATCTCGACCGAGTACTACACGCGGCTGGAGCAGGCCCGCGGTCCCCGGCCGTCTCGTGAGGTGCTGGCCGGGCTGACGAGGGCGCTACGGCTGTCGGACGCGGAACGCGATCACCTGCACCACCTGGCAGGCGCGCCGCCGGGGCCGCCGCCCGGCCCGTCCCGGGAGGTCCGGCCGAGCATTCTCGCGCTGTTGCACCGTCTTCCGCAGGCGGCGGCGATCGTGCTCTCGGCGACCTACGACGTGCTCGCCTGGAACGACCTCGCCGCGGCCCTGATGGAGGACTTCTCCGCCCTGCCACGGCGTGACCGCAACCTTCTGCGCCGCGCGTTCCTCGGGTCCCGACGGGAGGGAAGACGGCTTTACGGGGCATCCGACGCCGACGAGTTCTCGGCGAGCGCGGTCCGGAACCTCCGCGCCGCCGCCGGCCGCTACCCCGACGACCCCGAGGTCACCGGGCTGATCCGGGAACTCCTCGACGGCAGCGAGGAATTCGCCCGGTTGTGGGCCGCGCACGACGTCTGCGCCGCGCCGACCCTCTGCAAGACCTTCCGGCATCCGGTGGTGGGCCCGGTCAGCGTGAACTGCGACGTCCTCGACATCAGCGACCGCGACCAGCAGCTCCTGATCTACACCGCCGACCCCGGCACGCCGTCGGAGAACGCGTTGCGGCTGCTATCGGTCGTCGGGACGCAGCGGATGGACGCCCCGCTCTGAGCGCTTTGTAGGTTCCCTCGATACCAGTGGATCGATCCTCAGTGCGATCGCCAGCGCGAACCTGCCCGCCGGATCGTCGATCGTGCCGCCGAACAGCGTCCGCAACTGCCGGATGCGATACCGGACGGTCTGGACGTGGACGTGTAGTTCGACACCGATCGCCTGAGGCTGATCCGGCCGCGCGAGCCACGCCGCGAGGGTCGCGGTGAGCCGTTGCCTCGCCGGTTCGGGCAGCCCGGCCAGCGGGGCGAGGACCTCCTTCGAGAACTCGGCGGCGAGTTCGGGATCGGCGGTCAGCAGCAGGTCGATGCGGTGATCGGTGGTGTGGACGAGGGGGTCGCCGCCGAGGGCGCCGGTGCGGGTCAGCCGCCACAGCGCGCTCGCCCGGCGGGCGCTGAGCGCGGCCGAGTGAAGCGGCACGACCGGACCCACCCCGGCCTGGTCCTCGCCGAGCAGATCCCGCAACCGGCCGAGGTACCACTCGACCCGGTCGGCGGGCATCACCACGGCGGTCAGGTCGTGGTGACGGCCGATCAGCACCCGTCCCGGCATCCGGTCCAGCAGCTGCGGGGCGACATCGGCGCTGGTGACGGCGATGACGAGACGGCTGGGCAGTATCCACGCGGCCTGGCTCGCGGCGTCGTCGAGCACGTCCCTGGCGGCGGCCGGTTCGGTCAGGAGGAGGCCGAGGAGCCGGTCCCGCCGCGCCTGCCCGGCCCGCGCGGCCTGTGACCGCGCTTCGGCGTACCCGTCGGCGGCCGCGGCCGAGAGTTCCGCGATGAAGGCGAAAAGCGCCTCGCCGAGTTCGACGATCGCCTGGGTCGGCAGGTCCACGGCCGGTGCCGCCGAGGTGAGCTGCCGCCAGACCCCCAGCGCCGCCGACTGGTAGAAGCCGAGCATCTCCTCGAGGCTGCGGCCGGCGGTGTGCTGGGCTCGGCCCTGCGCCCGGTAGACCTGGCGATCGGTGGTGATATCGGGATGGCCGATCTCGCTGAAGAAGGCGTGCAGGGCGACGTCGAGGGTGACTTGGAGGTTCGCCGCCGTCCGGTCGTCCAGCGGGGTTCGCAACCCGGCGCGGACCTGATCCATCGCGGCGGACGCGATCGCGGCGGTGTCCGGCTCCAGCCGGGTCAGCACCGAGGCGTCCAGCCTGCGCCATGGCTGTGCCGACGCCTTCGTCATAGAGGGAACCTACAAAACTCCGATCAAGAACGCGCGCCTCCGTTCTAGTGGTTTTCCCTTGTTCAGCGGACGCTGACCCGCAGCATTCGACGACGCATGCAGGAGGCGGCAGTGACACGTACGCGCTGGGGAAGACTCGCCCGGATCGCCGCGGTGGCGGGCACCGCACTGACCCTCGTCGGAATCGGGACACCGGCACTCGCCGCGGCGGAACGCCAGGTGTACGTGGCGATGGGCGACTCGTTCTCGGCAGGCTCCGTGGTCCTGCCACAGTCCGATCTGCTCACCTGCGCCCGGTCCGCGATCAACTACGCCGGTCTGCTGGCGAAGCAGATCGACGTCGACGAACTCCGTGACGTCACCTGCGGCGCCGCGACCACCTCCCATTTCACCAACCCGCAGAAGGGCATCATCTCCGGCACCAACCCGCCGCAGTACGACGCGCTCTCGGCCGACACGACACTGGTGACCGTCGGGATCGGCGGCAACGACATCGGGCTGGTCGGGCTCGCGACGTCGTGCGTGAACCTGCTTCCCGTCGGCGCCTCGTGCAAGGCCGCCAACACCACGGGCGGGGTGGACAAGTACGCGACCAAGATCGACGCCTTCGCCGCGACCTACGGAACGGTCATCGAGCAGATCCGCCAGCGCGCGCCGCGGGCCGAGATCGTCATGGTCGGCTACCCGACCGGCATCAAATCCGGCGGCTGCTGGCCGCTGGTCCCGGTCCTGCCGCAGGACGCCGACTACATCCAGGCCAACATCGACCGGCTCAACGCGCGGATGGCCGAGCAGTCCGCCGCGCACGGCGCCAAGTACGTCGACATCCGGACGCCGAGCATCGGTCACGACGCGTGCCAGCCGATCGGCGTGAAATGGATCGAAGGGCTCATCCCTTCGGTGGTGAACAACAGCTTCGCGCCGCTGCACCCGAACGCCGCCGGACTCGCGGCCGTGGTGCCCAGCATCCGCAAGGTGCTGTAGCGAAACACCTCGTGAGTGGCGATGTCACGTGACTGGACGGACGACACACGTGATCCGGCGGACGACACGCGTGACTGGACGGACGACACGACCGCGGCCGGGCTCCGCCACGAGCCGTCCGTCCAGTCACGCGCGTCGTCCATCCAACACGCGAAACCGCAGGCACCTCCGGTGCTTTCGGTGGGCCGGCGTCGAGTTCCGACGTCGTGAAGGGTCCCTTTGAGACCTTCTACGTCTCAAAGGGGCCCTTCACGACATGCGATACCGGCTCACCCGCCGTGCGATCAGGCGGTCGGTGCCCAGTACAGGAGCCGGTTCGGGGAACCGGAGCCAGGGTTGGTCACCTTGCCGGGGGTCGCCGCGTTGATCAGCGCGGTCGCCACCTGCGCGGGGGTGGCGGACTTGTTGTTCTGCAGGAACCGGGCCGCGACGCCGACCACGTGCGGGGTCGCCATCGAAGTGCCGCTGATCGTGTTGGCCGCGGTGTCGCTGGTGTTCCACGACGACGTGATGTTCGTACCCGGCGCGAAGATGTCCACCAGGCTGCCGTAGTTGGAGGAACCGGCGCGCGCGTCGGTGTTGGTGGCCGAGCCGACGGTGATGGCCTGGGTCACGCGGGCGGGGGAGAAGCCCGAGGCGTTCGAGTTGGAATTCCCGGCGGCCACGCCGTAGGTGACGCCCGCGGCGATCGACCGGCGGACGGCGTCGTCGAGGGTGGTGGAGGCGCCGCCACCGAGGCTCATGTTGGCCGCGGCGGGTTTGACGTGGTTCTTGGTGACCCAGTCGATGCCCGCGATGACACCGGCGGTGGTGCCGCTGCCGGAGTTGTCGAGCACGCGAACGCCGTAGACCGTGGCGGCCTTGGCGATGCCGTACTGCGAACCGGCGATGGTGCCGGCGACGTGGGTGCCGTGACCGTTGCCGTCCTGCGCGACGGCGTCGTTGTCGACGAAGTCGTAGCCGTTGCGGGCACGGCCGCCGAAGGTCTGGTGGCTGATCCGCACGCCGGTGTCGATGACGTAGACGTGCACGCCCGCGCCGGTGCTGGTGTAGCTGTATTTCTTGTCGAGCGGGAGGTTGCGCTGGTCGACGCGGTCGAGGCCCCAGGACGGCGGGTTGGTCTGGGTCGCGTCGGCGTGGAAGACCTGGTTCTGCTCGACGGATGCCACCGAGGGGTCGGCGGCGAGCCGCTTGGCCTGCCGCTCCGACAGCGTCGCGGAGAAACCGTTGAGGGAGCTGCTGTAGACCTGCTCCACCTTGGCGCCGAAGCGGTTCGCCAGCGTGCCCACGACGCCGGTGTCCTTGAGGGTGACGATGTAGCTGTTCGGGATCGCTTCGGCGGATCCGGCGGCGAGGATCTGTCCTTCGGCGGCTTGCGCGGGCGCGGCGGTCACGCTGATCGCCACTGCGACCGCGCTCGCCATTCCGGCACGGGACAGCCAACGCGCTTGTCTCGTCTCTCGCATGTTCGTCCTGTCGTTCGCAGGGGACCGGCCGGTCAAGACCACAGCGGCGGAAACGGTCCAGCTCGACCGCATGGGACGGCACCTGCCGAGGCCCACGAAGATCGAGGTTATTGAGCGTTTGACCTGCCCGATATCGACTGAACGGAGCAGGACCCCACCTTCGTCTGGCGGCCATTGGCGGGGGGTGCCCTGCCCGGAAAGTGCATCTCGGTCCCGCCGTACCCTGGACGGAACACCCTGCCGAGCATCTGGAGCCCGAACCACCGTGCCAGCCCTTTCCAGCCTGCGAGCCGACTGCGAGAACTGTTTCGGCCTGTGCTGTGTCGTCCCGGCCTTCGCGGCGTCAGCCGACTTCGCGATCACCAAACCGGCGGGACAGGCGTGCCCGAACCTGCGCGAGGATTCTCGGTGCGGCATCCACGACAAGCTCCGCAAGAAGGGCTTCACCGGCTGCACGGTCTACGACTGCTTCGGCGCGGGACAGAAGGTCTCCCAAGTCACCTTCGACGGCGAGGACTGGCGGAAAGCGCCGAAGACGGCGAGGACGATGTTCGCGGTTTTCCCGGTCGTGCGAGATCTGCAGGAACTGCTCTACTACCTCACCGAGGCGGCCTCACTGTCGACGTCCGCGCCGATCCGTGACGACCTGGCCGGGATGATCGACCGGACGGAGCGGATGACGCTGGAGACACCCGGGGTGCTGCGGACGCTGGACGTCCACACACATCGGGGCGCGGTGAACGGACTGCTGGTGCGCGCGAGCGAACTGGCCCGTGCCGAGGTGCCGGGCAAGAAGAAGGACCGGCGCGGTGCCGACCTCATCGGTGCGAAGCTCAAGGGTGCGAACCTGCGCGGAGCGCTGCTGCGCGGGGCGTACCTGATCGGCGCGGACCTGCGGGGAGCCGATCTCCGGCAGGCCGACGTCACCGGGGCGGACCTTCGCGACGCCGACATCCGCGGTGCGGACTTCCGCGACGCCCTCTTCCTCATCCAGTCTCAACTGGACGCGGCGAAGGGCGACGCGACGACGAAGCTGCCGGAGTCGCTCTCCCACCCCGCGCACTGGTAACCCCGCGTTTCGTCCTCTGAATGCGGTAGTTCGCGATGCCAACTACCGCATCCAGAGGACGAAACGCGAAGGGGGAGCAAAGTGCGCATCGGGTGAGCGGTTTGCCTGCGAGACTGGGCCCATGCGTGCCGATCGCCTGGTGGCCACCCTCCTGCTGATGCAGGCCCGTGGCCGCGTCACGGCTTCCGAACTGGCGGACGAGCTCGAAATCTCGGTCGCCACCGCCCGGCGTGACCTCGAAGCGCTGTCCGCGGCGGGCGTGCCGGTGTATCCACAACCCGGCCGGGGCGGCGGCTGGTCGCTGATCGGCGGCGCGCGGACCGACCTCAGCGGACTGTCCGCGTCGGAGGCACAGGCGTTGTTCCTGCTCGCGGGTCCGGCCGCGTCGATCTCGCCCGAGGTCAAATCCGCGCTGCGGAAGCTGGTCCGGGCCCTGCCCGACACCTTCCGCGCCGACGCGCAGGCCGCCGCGGACGCGGTCGTCATCGACCCGTCCCGGTGGGGCGAACGCGAGAAGGAACGACCCGAACTGCTCACCGTGCTGCAGGCCGGGATCGTCCGGCGCCGCAAAGTCCGGTTCGGCTACGCGAAAAAGGGCGCGGAACCGGTCGAGCGGGTCGTCGATCCGTGGGGGCTCGTGGACAAGGACGACAGCTGGTACCTCATCGCCGGCACCGAGAAGGGCCAGCGCACCTTCCGCGTCGACCGCATCTCCGACGCCGAGGTCAGCGACCTGCCCGCCGGGCGCCCGGACGACTTCGAGCTTTCCCGGGCATGGGAGCAGATCGTCGACCGGGTCGAGCAACGGCGTTCGGGGCTGGACGCGACCGTGCTCATCGCCGAGCGGCATCTGCCGATCCTCCAGGACCACTTCGGACGGCAGGCACGCGTCGAGGAGACGCTCGACGACGGACGTGTGCGGGTGACGGTGTCGGCGCCGGTGGCGTGGATGATCGCCCAGCAGCTCGCGGGCTGGGGCTCGATGATCGAGGTGGTGGGCCCGCCGTCGGTCCAGGAGGAACTCGCGCGGATCGGCGCGGAACTGGTCGAGCGCTACGCGGCCCCGGTGCGGTAACCCTGCGGACTGACCCCGTGTTCGCGTTTGAACGCGGTGCTGAGCGCGAACGAACTGCCGTAGCCGACCTGCCGGGCGACCGCGCCGATCGTGACGTCGGGGTGCTGCCGCAGGAGATCCGCGGCGAGCGCGATCCGCCAGCCCGCGAGGTAGGCCATCGGCGGTTCACCAACGGCGGCGGTGAACCGGCGCGCGAACGCGGCCCGCGACACTCCGGTGTCGGCGGCGAGGCTCGCCACGGTCCACGGTTCGGAAGGCTTGTGCTGCAACAGTTTCAGCGCGCGCCCGACGACGGGGTCGCTGTGCGCGCGATACCAGGCGGGCGCTTCGGCGCCGGGCCGGTCGAACCAGGTCCGCAGCGCGGCGACCAGGAGCAGATCGAGCACCCGGTCCAGGACGGCTTCCTGACCGGGCGTGTCCTTGACGATCTCCCCGGCGAGCAGCGGCACGAGCGGGTTCTCCCATTCCTCGTCCCGCACGACCAGCAAGGACGGCAGCGCGTTGAGGAGCCGTTTGCTGATCTCGCCTTCCAGCGGATAGGTGCCGGTGAGCAGCACGACGGGGCCGTCCGGGTCGCTGCCCCAGGTGCGGACGCCGAGATCGGACAGCCCGGTGAGGTGCCGTCCGTCCGGGGTCAGGCATTCCTGTCCCGGCAGGATCATCGCCTGCGGCGGCGTCGCCGGGTCGTCCGCGACGAGATACGGGTCCGGGCCGCGGGCGATGGCGATGTCGCCGGTGCCGAGGCGGACGGCGTCGCCGTGATCGGGAACGACCCAGGAATCGCCGCGAACCTGCGCCATCACCGTCAACGGTGCCTCGTCCTCGACGCGCAGCGACCACGGCGGGGTCATGACCGACTTCAGCAGGAAAGCGCCGCGGGCACGAGGTCCGTCGAGCAGACCGGCGAGGGGATCCATGCCGAGAAGTGTAGACGATGAAACATGCAAAAGAGCCTTTGAACTATGTTCCGTCTCATCTTCAGCCGCTTGACTAAGGGCATGACAGAGACGAAGAACAACGAGACGGTCCTGGTCCTCGGCGCTACCGGCAAGACCGGGAGCCGCGTGGCGCAGCAGCTGACCGAGCGGGGGATCGAGGTCCGGAAGGCCTCACGGCCGACCTTCGACTGGGACGACCGATCGACCTGGACCGCCGCGGTCACCGGAATCGGCGCCGCCTACCTCACCTACTACCCGGACCTCGCCTTCCCCGGTGCCGCCGAGGCGATCCGCGACTTCTCGAAGCTGGCTGTGGACCACGGCGTCCGGCGGCTGGTCCTGCTGTCCGGCCGCGGCGAGGAGGAAGCCGTGGTCAGCGAACAGGGTGTGCGGGACTCCGGTGCCGAGTGGACGGTCGTGCGGTCCAGCTGGTTCGCACAGAACTTCAGCGAGCACTTCCTGCTGGAACCGGTACTCGCCGGCGAGATCGTGCTCCCCGCGGGCCACGTGACCGAACCGTTCATCGACGTCGAGGACATCGTCGACGTCGTCGTGGCGGCGCTGACCACCGACGGGCACAGCGGCCAGGTGTACGAGCTGACCGGGCCCCGGTTGCTCGGTTTCGCGGACGCGGCGGCGGAAATCGGCAAGGCTTCGGGGCGAGAGGTCCAGTACATTCCGGTTTCCGCGGCGGAGTTCGCCGCGGGAGCGGCCGAGCAGGGCGTGCCGGAGGAGGAGATCGAGGGCCTGACCGACCTGTTCACCCGAGTCCTCGACGGCCGCAACGAGTCACTCACCGGTGACGTCGAGAAGGTGCTGGGCAGGCCCGCGAGGGACTTCTCCGACTACGCCGCGAAAGCCGCGGCCACCGGGATCTGGAATCGATGAGACGAGCGGGAATCGGAAGGGAGGCGACAGGAATGGCGACGCTGAGCGAGATCGTCCTGATCGCGGCCGTCATCACGGCGGGGTTGATCGCGGGCTTGTTCTACGCCTACACGTGCTCGGTCATGCCGGGGCTGGCGCGGGCCGACGCCCGGACGTACGTGACCGGGATGCGGGAGATCAACGTCGCGATCCTCAACGGCTGGTTCGCGTTGAGTTTCGGCGGTGCGCCGCTGCTCGCCGCGGTGGCGGCGGCGCTGCACTTCCGGTCGGAACTGCGGCCCGCGCTGCCCTGGATCATCGCGGGATTCGTCCTGCTGCTGGTGATGCTGATCGTGACCATGGCAGTCAACGTGCCGCTGAACAACGCGCTCGAAGCCGGTTTCGACGGCGACAACACCGACTTCGAGGCGTTGCGGGCGAAGTTCGAGGGGGTCTGGGAACGCTGGAACCTGGTCCGGACCTTGGCCGCGATCGGTGGCTTCGGTGCTCTGGTCGGCGGGCTGATCGTGCACGTCCGCGCCTGAGACACGTCAGGAAAGGGTCGTTCAGGACGAAAAACGTCTTGAACGACCCTTTCCTGACATCCGGTCAGGCGTCGAGTACCTCCCGGAGCATCAGCCGGAGCCTGTCGTCGTGGACACCGCTCTCGTCCCGTTCCGGCTCCGAAGACGCGTTCAGTCCGGCGCCTTCCCGCAGTTTCTCCGCGCCGACCGCCTCTCGCCGGATCCGGTCGGTGGCCCGGTTACGCGCCGCCGTGGTCAACCACGCGCCGGGTTTCGCGGGAACACCGTCGCGAGGCCAGGTGCGCAACGCGAGCACGAACGCCTCCTGGAGGCATTCCTCACGCCCGGGTGATCGCGGCGTCGAGGCCGGAGGTCACCGGATCAGCCCTTCGAGCAGCGGAACGACCTTCTCCGGTGGCGGGTACGCGGTGACCTCGTCCCGCAACCGCGTGGCCGTGTCCCGATAGGACGGTTCCCTCAGCACCGTGGTCACGGCGTCGCGGATGTCCTCCGGCGTCGCGGCGATGACGTCGAGGACGGTGCCCAGCCCGAGTTCGGTGACACGGTCGGCGTTGTGGGGCTGGTCGGCGCCCATCGGCAGCACCACCATCGGGAGCCCGTGGGCGATCGCGCCCAGCAGGCTGCCCGAGCCCCCGTGGGTGAGCGCCGCGTCGCAGTACGGGAGGACGTCGTCCTGCGGCAGGTACTTCGCGAGGTGGATGTGCTCCGGCTGGCGGCCGAACTCGGCGGGGTCGATGAGGTTCCCGACGGTCACCACACACGTCGCCTCGACCTCCCGCAGCCCGGCCAGCGCCCGGGCGAACAGATCGCCGGATTCGGTGTTGAAGATCGTGCCGAGGGTGAAGTAGAGCGCCGGGCGGCCCTCGACGTGCCAGTCCGGCGCCGGACCACGACCGGGAACGGGACTGTGGAAGGGCTGTGCGGTCGGTGGGAGCGGGAACCGGGGATCTCGGAAGCTCGCGGGGAACGGTGAGAGCACGAGATGGCGGTAGGCCATTTCGAGGTCCCGCTGCGGGGAAAGCCCGTGGGCGGCCCGGACCTCGTTGAGCGCGTCGTCGACAAGGCCGGGGCGGATGAGGACACCCGCCGCCATGACCAGGACGGTCGCGTGCGGGAGACCGAGCTTCTCGGCGGCGATCATCGCACCGTGATCGGCTTCGTCGCAGACGAGCAGATCGGGTGCCCAGTCCGCGCAGAGCGCCAGGACGTCGGCTGCCCGCAGGGGTGCGGCGCGGCGGACGAAACCGTCGCGCAGGTCGGCGTCCTCACGGTCCCTGTCGACGGGGAGCAACGAGCGGCGGGAGCCGTCGCTGCCGAAGTTCGGGCCCGACGGGAACGCGGGGAAACCGGCCGCCTCGACGATCGGGACCATCAAAGGCTCGCCGGTGAACGCGATCGTGTGACCCGCGTCGGCGAGCGCGCGGGCGATCGGCAGAAGCGGCCGGAAGTGACCGTTGCCGCCGACAAAGGTGAACAAGACACGCATGCGGTCGACCCTAATCGGCGGGACCAACGGTTTTCCCGGCGTTGCCTCGCTTCCCGCCCGGCGGGGCAGCGCTACCCTGCTGCGGTGATCGATACGGACGCCGACGAGGTCCGGCTGTGCGCGCTGGAAGGCTGTGAGAACCCTCTGCCCCCGCCCGCGGTGGACGCCGAAGGGAAACGCAAGGGCGGCAGGCCCTCCGCCTACTGCGGTAAGACGCACGCCGACGCCGCGTCGCGCGCCCGGCGGGCGGCCGCGGTGGCGAGCGTGGCCGACCCGCTGCTCGAGGTCCGCCGGATCGCCGACGAGTTCACCCCTGCCGCGGCGTCGCTCGTGGAACTGCTGGACGCGATGCGCTCGCGGTTCGACAACGCCGCCGAGGCGGCGCTCGGGCGGGTCACCGAAGCCGAAACCGACGCGGCCACGGCCCGCCGCGAGGCCGAAGACGCGCACCAGGCGGCGGCGAAGGCGGACACGGCGCGTGCGACCGCGCTGGCCGCGTCCCGGGACGACAAGATGGCCAAGGCCAAAGCGGAACGCGCCGCCGAACAGGCACTGAAGGACGCGGAGGAGACCCGCCAGCGTTCGTGGACCGAGGTCGCCGCCCACGAACGCGCCCGGGGCGCCGCGGAAGCCGCGACCGTGGCGGCCGAACGCGCCCGCGACGCGCTGGTCTCCGATCTCCGGACGCTGCGCGAGGACTTCGCGGCCGTGCGAGCGGAGAAAACCCGGCTGACAGCCGAGCTCGGCGAGCGGGACACGGCGTTGGCGCGGGCGGTGGCCGAACTCGAACCCTTGCTGGACCGGCTCGACGAGGCGAAGGCCAGGGCGACGGTGTCCGAAAAGGACTGTGCTGCCGCACGCGAGGAATCCGCCGCTCTGCGTGGCGATCTGGACCGCGTCCGCGCCGAGCTCGCCCAGGAGCACACGGCCCGCAGCCTCGCCGAAGCCCGAGCGACCGCGCTGGCCGAGGAACTCGAACGGGCACAGGCCCGTGCCGCCGCGGACCAGACGCGATACGACGACGTCGTCCGTCAGCTGGCCGAACTCGCCCGGCCCCCGGTCGCCGAAGAAGCGGCCACCCCTTCCCGCGAATCGCCTGTGGAGGCGTCCGAGCTCAAGTAGAGTCCCGCTGACCTATCCAGGGTTGGGGGCCACGGGCTGTGAGCGGATACGAGGTCGAGATCGGTCAGCTGCGGACTGCGGCCAAGGCGGCGGAATCCGCCGCGGACCAGGCCAGGGCCGTGGAACCGGGCAGCGGCCTGGACGCGATCGCGACGGCATTGCCAGGTGGCGAGGCCGCGAAGAACGCGCCCACGCTGGCGTCGACGTTCACCGAGCGCGCGAAGGGCTGGGCCGGCGAGATCGACCGCTGGAGCGAATCGATCACGACGGCCGCGAACACGTACTCCGAGAACGAGAAGTCCGCGGAGGAGGCTTTCGGAGGATGACGGTCGGCTACGACGACGTCCGCAAATGGGACGCAGATGCGCTCGAGGCGACGGCCACCAACCTGAGTGGGCGGCGGGACAAACTCATCGGGCTGCAGGACGAACTCGACGACGCCAGGAAACTGCCCGATTGGCACGGCCCCGCCGGCGAGCGCGCACGCGGTTCGCTGGGCGATACGCGGAACAAGGCCGAGATCCTGATCGCGGGACTGTCCGCCGTCGAAAATGCCCTGCAGAACGCGTCTGACGAGGTGACCGCGCTCAAGACCAGGGTCGCCAACAACGACTCCCTCGCCGGCACCTACCAGTTCCGCATCGCCGCCGACGGCGCGATCGTGGACGACAAACCCGCCGACCCTCCGCCGAAGTCCCGCTTCGAGGCCGAAGAGTACGCCGAGGCCCGGCGGCACCGCGAAACCATCAGGAAGCAGCTGGAGCAGGAAACCAAGGCGATCCTCACGGCGGCGAACAACATCGACGCCGCCCTGGCCAGGGTGATGCGACTCGCACAGGACGGCGAGATCAGCGACCACGGAGCGACCACCCTCGCCGGCGCCAAAAAGGGTGGGGAGATCGACGCCAAAGTGGTCGAGATGGAGCAGTCCCTTCGCGAAGCAGGGCTGCTGAGCGGGCCACCCGCGTCCGGCCACTACCGGCAGTGGCTCGAGAACGCCGTACGCCGGGGCGTCTCGATCGACACCATCAAGAAGATCGCCGACGAACACGACATCACGCCCGAGGACTTCAAGGTCCTCGACGGCATGGAAGAGATCCGCGAGGACGAGGACGGCGACGGGACCTTCAAGTCGTACTTCCTGATGCCGACCGACATCTCCGGGGACGACGCCGCCAAGGCGGTGCGGATGACCTACATCATGAACGCGGGCACCGACTACGGCACCGAAGGCGAGAAGACCGACTTCGCGCCGACCCCGTACGGATCCGAGGAACTGCGACGGATCACCGACCGGCAACGGGAGAACTCCTGGAGCTACGACGACGACGTGGGCTTTGTGCACGGCAACGGCGGACGGCTGGCGACCACCCCGAACGGCATGATGATGGGCCTCGGCGGGAACCTCATCCAGGACCAGTTCAGCCAGCAAGGCGGAACCGCCTGGGGCGACACGTTCATGCTGAACATCGACGACCCGAAGGATCCGGCGCAGCAACTCCGAGAGGTCGCGAAGTCGGGCCACGCCTGGTACGAGGGCGACAACGGCGCGTCCCAGGGTTCGCTCGACCTGGACCGGCTGCTGCACCACGAGGAGCGCCACTCCCAGCAATGGGCGCGCGAAGGCTACACCGGCTTCCTCGCCTCCTACGCGTGGGAGCAGGTCACCGGCGGCAACGAAACCGAGGAAGACGCGGGACTCACCGATGGCGGATATCACTAGGGGTTCGCGCGTCGCCTGCGCCGCCTTGCTCGTACTGGCGGCGACCGCGGCGTGCGACACCAAGGCACAGTTCGCGCCGTCGCTGCCGCCGGAGGCCGGATTCCGCGTGGAAGACGGCGTCGTGCTGAAACTGTGGACGGGCACCCCGTGCGAGGGCGTCACCAGGTTGCGGCTGACGTTCGACTCCGGCACTCGAGAGAGCACCGAGCAGGTGTGGACCGCGCCACAGCCGGGGGTGCGCGTCGAACGCCTGGACCTGCTGAAAACGTCCGGAGAATCCTCCCCGGACACCGGCGGCCTCCAGGTCCGGACACCGCTGCCCGCGGGTTACGACTGGACCAGGGCAGGCTCGATCACCGTCACCGTCGACGGCCCGAAAGCTTATGGTGCCAAGGCCGACGTCGCCCAGGTGCTGCGCGAGTCGGCCCAGCATCCGTCCGGGAGCTACCTGTTCGGCCGGAGCGGCTGGATGGACGCGTCCGACGTCGAACGCGAGAACGGAAAGTCGTTCCTGACCGTCTGCACTCCCGACCCGAAGTGACGCCGCGACCACCGGAGCCGAGCATGGGCACGCAGGAAAGTACTTCGCGGACGGTGCTCCGGCGCTTGGTGCTCGGCGCGTTCGCCTGCGTCGCCGCGGTGATCGTGCTGCTCGTCGGCCGCGCGGTGCTCAGCGCGACCGGCTTGTCCTCCGACCCGCACGGCTACGGGATGTTCGCGGGGATCCTGTTCACCGCGGTCCTGACCCCGGTCGCGCTGGGGCTGTGGCTGCTGTACCGCTCACTGCGACGACGCGGCAAGTGACCTTCACGCGCTGCCGCCTCGGCTCGGGCTGAGCTGCGATCCCGACCCACCCGCCCTAGGTACTGAGAACACACCGCCTCAGGACGGCAATTCGGTCCCCGAGGTGCCGGAGCCGCCGTTCACCAGCTGTTCGACCCCGTCCAGGATCCGCGCCAGCCCGAACCGGAAGGTGTGCAGTGGCGCGCTCGCCGCACCGTGTGTCTCTCCGGCCGCCTGCCCGACCCGTGCGGCGAGCGGGAACAGTCCGGCGTCGGCTTCGGGGATCTCCGCCAGTACGGGTGCGCTGGCCGTCCACCACTCCATGTCGGTCAGCCCGGACCGCCGCACGAGACTCGCCGATTCGACCGAGCCGCGCGCGATGCCCTGGACGAATCCGTTGACCATCGCCACCACGGCGTCCATCTCCAGGTCGGTGAGCCCGATCGCGTCGACGGCCTTCAGTTCGCGTTCGTGTTTGGCGAAGGTGTGCGGGCCGAGGGGGAGGCGCCCGGTGGTGAGCTGGAGCATCCACGGATGCCGGTGGTACAGTTTCCAGGCGTCCTCGGCGAGGATCGTCATCGTGACCCGCCAGTCGTGGCTCTCCGGCGGATCGGTCAGTTCGCCGTGGACCCGGTCGATCATCAGGTCGAGCAGTTCGGCGCGGCCGGGGATGTAGGTGTAGATCGTCATGGGGGAGACGCCGAGCTTCTCCGCGCCCCGGCGGACCGACAGCGCGGTGATGCCCTCGGTGTCGGCCAGTTCGATCGCGGTGGTGACGATCTCGTCGACGGTGAGCTTCGGCTTGGGGCCGCGACGGGGTTTCTCACGCACACCCCAGAGCAGTTCGATGGTCCGCCGTGGATCGCCCGTGCCGGTGTGGTCCGCGTCTGTCATCACGTTCTCTCTACGGTGTACAGAGTTGTGTTATCCTGAACTGTACACCGTACAGAGATTGGGGTTGAGTGGCGTCTCACGACGGTTTCGGCAGTGTTGTTTTCGAACCGAAGAATCCCCCTCGGACCAGCGGATTCGTTTTCTGGAACGCCGACGGGGGCACGCCGGGAGCCGGGGAGGTGACAGTCGCCCTCCCCGAGATCGTCACGGTGCCGTGCGTCCGGCTCCCGATGGCCGAGGCGCTTCCCGCGCTGCTGCGGCTTCGTGAGAGCGACGATCCCTCCGCGCGGTTTTGGGGCACAGCGGCCACGGCGGCGTTGAAGCTCGCCGAGGCGGGCAGGCTGCTTCCCGGGCTCACGGAGTCCGATGTGGACGCCTGGCGCGCGGGTCCGCTGGAACCCGCCGACGCCGCTTGGCTGCGCGAGCTGTCCGAAGCGATGCCGGCCCGGGCACGAGCGATCCCGGGCGAGGGAAACCTGCTCCCCGGGCGGTATCCGTTGCTGCGCGCGTTCCTCGACGCCGTGGCCGACACCCTTCCCCGCACGCCCGCGGCCGCGCAGGCGGCGGGCGTCAAGGCGTTCGCCGCCGCACCCGCCCACCGTCTTCCGCAGTTGCGGGACTGGGCGGCCGAGGTCGCGGCCGGGCTGGACTCCGGGGTCCGGGTTTCGGTGCGGGTCGAGGCACCGGGCGACGACTTCACGACCGGCCGCTTCAGCGGGGTCGTCCAGGTGCACAGCCTCGCCGACCCCGGTGTCCTGATCGACGCCGCCGCGCTCTGGTCGGGTGACGACCGGTTCGGTCCGCGAGCGCGGATCGACGTCATGCTGGCCCTGCGCCGCGCCGCGCAACTGTGGCCACCGCTGGAACCCCTGCTGGGCGCCGCGGTGCCCGATGAGGTGGTGCTCGGCGACACCGACATCACCGAACTGCTCACCACCGCCGCGCCACTGCTGGCCACGGCGGGTATCGAGGTGCACTGGCCCGCCGGTCTCGTCCGTGATCTGAGTGCGAAGGCCGTCGTCGGCGGCGGTGCCGCGCCGCCGGACGACCTCCCGTCCTTCTTCGCCGGGGGCACGCTGCTGCAGTTCGACTGGCAGCTCGCGCTCGGTGGCGCGCCGCTCACCGCGGCCGAGATGGACGCGCTGGCCGAGGCACACCGCCCCGTGGTGCGGCTGCGTGATCAGTGGGTGCTGGTCGATCCGGCGCTGGCGGCGAAGGCACGTGACCGTGCCCTGAAACCGCTGACACCGATCGACGCGCTCGGTGCCGCCTTGAGCGGGACGGCCGAGGTCGACGGTGAACGCGTCGACGTCCTCACCGACGGCTGGCTCGCCGCGTTGCGGGAGCGGCTGCTCGCGCCGCCCGAACCGCAGGCACCGCCGCGAGGCCTGGCCGCGACCCTGCGCGACTACCAGATGCGCGGCCTGCAATGGCTCACCGCCATGACGTCGATCGGGCTCGGCGGCTGTCTCGCCGACGACATGGGTCTCGGCAAGACGATCACGCTGATCTCGCTCCACCTGCATCGCGCGGACGGCCCGACCCTCGTCGTCTGCCCGGCCTCGCTGCTGGGGAACTGGGAACGCGAGATCACCCGCTTCGCCCCCGGCGTCCCGGTACGCCGGTTCCACGGCACCGAACGCTCGCTCGAAGAACTCGGGAACGGCTTCGTGCTCACGACCTACGGCACCCTGCGCGTCGACCCGGAACCCCTTGGCGGTGTCCAGTGGGGATTGCTGGTCGCCGACGAGGCCCAGCACGTCAAGAATCACCGCTCCGGCACGGCGAAGGCGTTGCGGACGCTGACGTCGTCGGCGCGGGTGGCGCTGACGGGCACACCGGTGGAGAACAACCTCTCCGAACTGTGGGCGATCCTGGACTGGACGACGCCGGGGCTGCTCGGCACCATGGCCGATTTCCGCCGTGTGTGGGCTAAACCGGTCGAGTCCGGAAAGGACCCCGACGCCGCGGAACGGCTGTCCCGGCTGGTCCGCCCGTTCCTGTTGCGACGCCGCAAATCCGATCCGGGGATCGCGCCGGAACTGCCTGCCAAGACCGAGACCGACCGGCCGGTGACGCTCACGGCCGAGCAGGCGGCCCTGTACGAGGCCACGGTGCGCGAACTGATGGCCGACATCGCCGGCAGCGAGGGCATCGCGCGCCGCGGCCGGATCGTCAAGCTGCTCACCGGGCTCAAGCAGATCTGCAACCACCCCGCGCAGTACCTCAAGGAGCCGTCGGACGCGGTGCTGGACGGCCGGTCGGGCAAGCTCGAACTGCTCGACGAACTGCTGGGCACGATCCTCGCCGAAGACGGCGCGGTGCTGGTGTTCACGCAGTACGTGGCCATGGCGCGGCTGCTGGAACGTCATCTCGCGCAGCGCGGGATCGGCACGCAGCTGCTGCACGGCGGCACACCGGTGCCCAAACGCGAGGACCTCGTGCGCCGGTTCCAGGCCGGTGAGGTGCCGGTGTTCCTGCTGTCGCTCAAGGCGGCGGGGACCGGGCTCAACCTCACCCGCGCCGATCACGTCGTGCATTACGACCGCTGGTGGAATCCCGCGGTGGAGGATCAGGCGACCGACCGCGCGTACCGGATCGGGCAGACCAGGCCGGTGCAGGTGCACCGGCTCATCGCCGAGGGCACGGTCGAGGACCGGATCGCGGCGATGCTGAGGGAGAAACGCGCGCTCGCCGACGCGGTGCTCGCCGGCGGCGAGGCCGCCCTGACCGAACTGACCGACGCGGAACTGGCCGATCTGGTCGAGCTGAGGAGTCGCCGATGAGTACGCCCGACGATCGCGTCCGCGGCTTCCCCGCCTTCGGGCGACAGGGCGGCCACGGCCAGTTCGCCCGCTCGTGGTGGGGCCGCGCGTGGATCGACGCGATGGAGGACACCGCGCTGGACCTGCGGCAGCTCAAACAGGGCCGCAAGTACGCCGCGGGGGGCCGGGTCGGCCCGATCACGGTCAGCCCCGGCCGGATCGCCGCCGTGGTCGACGACCAGGAAGGCCAGTACCGCACCGAGGTCCGCCTCGCGGAACTGACCGAGGACGAATGGGACCGGTTCCTCGACCGGGTCGCCTCCCGTGCCGGGCATCTCGCCGCGCTGCTGGACCGGGACATGCCGCATGACCTCGTCGAGGCCGCCGACGACGCCGGGGTGCATCTCCTGCCCGGCATCGGCGATCTGGACCCGGACTGCGACTGCCCCGGCTGGGAGCTGCCGTGCCGCCATGCCGCGGCGCTGTCGTTCCAGGCATCGTGGCTGCTCGACGCGGATCCCTTCGTGCTGCTGCTGATGCGGGGCAAGGGGGAGCGGGAACTGCTCGACGAGCTCCAGCGGCGCAACGCGCCCCGGTTCGTGCGTACCGGGGACGACGGCGTCCCGGCCGAGTCGGCCTACGCCGATGAGCCGGGACCCTTGCCGGACCTCGCCGCGTTCGTTCCCGCCGGTGGCCCGACCGTGCCCGGGGCGCCCGATATCCCGTCGGAGACCTTCGCTCTGCTGGTCGCCAACGCGGGCCAGGCGGCCGGTGCGCTGCTGACGTCACAGCCGAAGCTCACCCGCAAACAGGACGCCGTCCGCCTCGCCGCCACTCGTCCGGAGGTCGCCGGCAGGCTGCGCCCGGCCGAGAACGGTGAGGACTTCGACCGCGCGGTGCTCGCCTGGCGGCACGGTGGCCGGGCCGGGCTCGAGGTGCTGGAGACCGCGTGGACACCACCGTCGCAGGCGATGGGCCGCGCGCGGGCCGCGTTCACCGAGGTGGTGGACGATCCCGGCCAGGGCCTGGACGTCGAACGTAACCACTGCACCGTCCACGGAACCGGGGTGCAGGTGCGGCTGGGCAAGGACGGGCTCTGGTACCCGTACCGGGATCAGTGGCCCGCAGGTCCGCCCGAAGCCGATCCGGGCGCGTTGTTCGCCGCACTGCTCGGCTGATCCCACTGCCGTCCTCGTCGCAGCTCGGCTAAGTGCGGCGAGGACAGGTGGAGGATCCGGTACCGGACTTCGTCCGACTCCGGAGCCTCGCCGGCCCACAGGCTGTAGCGGACCACCTGCCAGGTTCGCGGATCGACGGCCAGCGCGCCCGAATGCGCGCCGTCCTGCCGTAGATGTTCGCGCAGCCCGTCGAGAGCCTCGCCGAGGAACGCGGCCGGGTCGGTCTCCGCGGGGATGGTCACGACGTGCTTTCCCGCCGCGACCGGAGAAGCGCCGAACGCGGGCCCCTCCTCGAAGCCGAGCACGGTCCAGTGCTGCACGGCGGGACGCCCGAACGATTCGACGATGCCACTGAACGGCCCGCCGAACAGGAACGCGTTCATCCCGCCCTGGTCGTGCCACAGGTAGAACGGCGAGTACTGGTTGAGCGTCGAGCCGTCGACGCCGCGTTCACGGATCTCGTAGACATTCAGCCCGAGGCCGCCGAAGTCGTCCAGCAGATGCCCGCGTGTGGCGACGCGCTCGCGGATGATGCCCATGTCGTAGTCGGCTGGGAGGGTGATTTCGTACTGCATCGCATGCATGCCGTACATACTAGTAGGTACAGGAGGATTGATGTTCGACGTCGAAGACCGCGCCCGAGTGCGTGACGAACTGATCGCCGCGGCCCGCCGTGACGTGGACATCGTCGGCGCCGCCCTTGTCGGGTCGACTGCACGCGGCGTCGAGGACCGCTGGTCGGACCTCGATCTCGTCCTCCAGCTCGCCGACGACGTGGACGAGCCCGCGGTCGTCACGCGGTGGACTCGATTGCTCGACGACAGGTTCGGGGTCGCCGACACCCTCGACGTGATGTCGCGCGAGGGCGTGCGCTATCGGGTGTTCCTGCTCGACTCGTCGCTGCAGGTGGACCTGTCGTTCTGGCCCCGCGATCAGTTCCGCGCCACCGAGGACGGCTTCCGGCTCGTCTTCGGCCGGGCCAACGAGCCGACGAGCTCACCAGGCCCCAGCAGTGCGCAGGCGATCGGTATGGCCTGGCTCTATGCGATCCACGCCCGCGCGGCGATCGCCCGCGGACGGTCGTGGCAAGCCGTCATGATGCTCGACGAGCTCCGCGACCAGATCATCACCTTGCTGTGCCTGCGGTACGGCTTGAATCCCTGGCATGGCCGTGAAGTCGACCGCTTGCCCGTCCACGCGCTGGAGGCGTTGAGTGCCGGCCGGGCGACCTCGGTCGGTTTGACGGAACTCGAACGGTCTCGGCAGGTCCTGGTTCAGCACTATCTGACCGCCGTCGAGCATCACGATGCCGAGCGTGCGGTCGCCCTTCGTCGCGCGCTCGAAGAGCCCGTCACCTCTTGCTGAGCCGGATGATCCCCTCGCCACCCTGCACCGCGACGACGGCGATCACCTGCCGGTTGATCTGATGGACCATCCCCGCGGGTCCGGACACCGCCCCGCCCATCCCGCCGGACGCGGGAGCGAGACCCACCTTCCCGGCCTGGACCGCGACCGAAAGCGGACCGGCGCCGCCGTCGTTGGGGATCTGGTCACCGGTCCGCACCAGAACCTCGCACTCCCCGTCGGAGCAGGCCTTCAGATCCCGCCCGTCCGCCGCGACGAACGGCGTGCCGGACGGGGCCGCCGCCTCCATCCTCGGCCCGCTCCCGGCGGGAGGATCCGAACTCGCCGCGGCGAAGATCGGCGTCGGCTCGGCAGTCGCGCAACCGGAGGCGAGCAGCATCGCGGGGACCAGGAACAGGCATCTTCGGCGATCGACCATGACCGACGAACGTAGCCGACGTGCGGGCGTCTGGATGCACCCGAATTCCGCAATCCTGCGGCTGTTCGCAGTGCTCGCCGCCGGTCCGACCGGGGGAACCGACCGGACCGGCGCAGCACGTGGTCATGCGGGCACCGAGAGTCCGGAACCTCGGCGAATAGTGAGGGCTCCGGCTGCGGTGGATTCCAGGCCGGTCCGTGAAGGCCTCCTTGAGGGACCCAGAGTCCCTCAAGGAGGCCTTCACAGACCTCTCTGCTCTCGGTCGCTCAGACCTCGGCGCGGGCGATGATCGCCTTGGCGTCCACACCGGACGGAAGCGTCCCGAACGCGACACCCCAGTCGCCGCCCAGCCGCGACGCGCAGAACGCGTCGGCCACCGCCGGCGTCCCGTGCCGCACCAGCAGCGACCCCTGAAGGATCAACGCCATCGACTCGACCAGCCGCCGCGCCCGGTACTCGATGTCCGACAGATCCGACAGTTCCTTGCGCAGCCTGCCCACCGCGTCGTCCAGCCGCGCGTCGGCGCCGGACGCCTGCTCGACCTCCGCGAAGTACGCCGCCACCGATTCCGGTTGCTTCGCCATCGCCCGCAACGTGTCCAGCGCCGCGACGTTGCCCGAACCCTCCCAGATGGACATGAGCGGAGCCTCGCGGTAGAGCCGCGGCATCCCCGATTCCTCGACGTACCCGTTCCCGCCCAGGCATTCCAACGCCTCCACCGCATGGGACGGACCGCGTTTGCACACCCAGTACTTCGTCACCGCCAGCCCCAGCCGGCGGAACGCCTGCTCGTGCTCGTCGTCGGGCCGGTCGGTGGCCGACGCCAGCCGCATCCCGACCGTCGTCGCCGCCTCGGACTCCACGACCAGGTCCGCCAGCACGTTGCCCATCAGCGGTTGATCGACCAGATTGGCCCCGAACGCGCGACGATGCCGAGCGTGGTGGACGGCCCGCACGGCGCCGTACCGCATCCCCGACGCGCTCCCGACCGCGCAGTCGAGCCGGGTGTTGTTCACCATCTCGATGATGGTGCGCACCCCGCGGCCCTCCTCGCCGACGAGCCAGCCGATCGCGTCGTCGTACTCGATCTCCGACGACGCGTTGGACCGGTTGCCCAGCTTGTCCTTCAGTCGCTGCAACCGGATCCCGTTGCGCGTGCCGTCCGGGAGAACGCGGGGGAGCAGGAAGCAGGAGAGGCCACCCGGCGCCTGGGCCAGCGTCAGGAACATGTCCGACATCGGCGCCGAGGTGAACCACTTGTGCCCGACGATCACATAGCTGCCATCACCGAGCGGCCGCGCCGTGGTGGTGTTCGCCCGGACGTCGGAGCCGCCCTGCTTCTCCGTCATCGACATCCCGGCGATGAGCCCGCGCTTCGAGCTCGGCTCACGCAGCCCGAAGTCGTACTCCGTCGCCGCCAGCAACGGTTCGTACCGCTCGGAGAGCTCGGGATTGAACCGCAACGCCGGAACCGCCGCGTACGTCATCGAAATCGGGCACGTGTGCCCCGCGTCGACCTGGCCCCAGACGTACATCTTCGCCGCCCGGGCCGCGTGCGCGCCCGGCCGGGAATCCCGCCACGGCGCCGCGTGCAGCCCATGCGACACCGCGACGTCCATCAGATCGTGCCAGTGCGGGTGGAACTCGACCTCGTCGATCCGGTTCCCGACCCGGTCGTGCGTGCGCAGCACCGGCTCGTTCTCGTTGACCAGCCTGCCCCACTCCTGCACGTGCTCACTTCCGGCGAGCCTGCCGAGGGCGTGCACCTCGGCCACCGCCCAGCCCGCGTCCGCCCGCTCCAGCCCCTCCAGCAAGGCCGGATCGGCGGCGACGTCGTAGTCAGCCAGCGGCGGCACCTGATTGGTGACCTCATGAGTGCTCGGCATCGCAACCTCCCAAGGAACGCAGGACGAAAGTGCGCAGCCCGGACACCTCGTCCGCACTGCCGGTGGTCAACGGGCCTATCAGCACCTCGGCGGCCGCCCCGACGAGCGCCGCCGCGGTGACCTCCGCGTCCTGAGCGGGCAGCACCCCGGAGCGGACGCCATCGGCCACGTGCTCGGCCACGATGTCGCGGAAAGCGCGCCGGAACACCAGCCGCTCGGCCTCGATCGGCGCGTCGACGGGCTCGGCCAGCAGCGCGTACGCCATCCGCGGGGTCTTCAACGCCCGGCTCGCGAAGGTGTCGAAGACCGCCACGACCCGCTCGGCGGGCGTGCCGGGCCGCTCCGACACCGCGCGCACCGCCTCGACCTCACGCGTGACGACCTTGCGGAACAACTCCACGACGAGCGCGGCCTTGGTGGGGAAGTGGCGGTACACGCTTCCGACCGCCACCCCCGCCCGTTCCGCGACCGCCGACACAGAGCAGCCCGCGTACCCACGCTCGGCCAGCTGCTCCGTGGCGGCGGCGAGGACGGCGTCGCGCTGGGCGTCCAGTCGCTCCTGGACCTTCGGTGTACGGCGATACGGCACTCAAGAAGTGAAGCACCGATTCACACCTTCAGTCAATGCACCTTGGCCAGCTCGTCGACGGCCTTGGCGATCCCCTTCTTGTCATAAGCGCTGATGGGCATCGTCGCCGCATGTGCATGACGAACCTTGCCGTCCCGGTCGATCAGCACGCTGCCCGACTGCTGCAGCATCTTCTTCGACAGCCCGAAGGCCTCATGCGGTGTGGCGCCCCGGCCGGTGACCACCCGCAGCGACAACCCCCGCTTCGACCGCCACGCCTTGGCCTCCTCCCGACCCTCCGGGACGGCGATCAAGACACGCACATCGGCGGCCGCGAAGTCGGCGGCCCGCCCCACGAGATCCTTCACATGGCTGTTGCAGACCGGGCAAGTGGTCGAGCGCATGAAGTACAGCAGCACGTTCTCCTTGCCGCGGAACTCCGAAAGCCGGACAACCTGCCCGGTAGTGTCCTCCAAGGCGAGGTCAGGGGCCACGGAACCGATTTCGAGCATGAAAACTCCTCAAAAGAAGGTCAGGAAACGGGGTTGTCGAGAACCGAACGGACCGTCGCCCGCGCACGGTGCAGCCGGGACTTCATCGCGGCCGTGCTCAACCCGAGCACGTCGGCGACCGCCCGGCCCGGATGGCCCTGGATGTCACGCATGATCAACACCCGCCGCTGATCGGCGGGCAACCCGGCGATCGCCGCGGCCACCCGCTGCGCCTCCAGCCGATCCAACGCGTCGTCCTCCGCCGAGACCACCGCGACGGAACCCGCCAGATCGTCACCGCGCAACGCCCGGCGGGCCCGGCGGAGACACTCGTTGCGCACGATCCGGAACATCCACGACGCGAGCGCACCGGTGGCCCGCAGCGTGCCGATCTTGCGATACAGGATGATCAGCGCCTCCTGCGCCGAATCCTCCGCATCCTCCGGCGAAGCACACAACGACCGCGCGAAACGCTGCACATGCGGATGGGACCCCGAGACCAAGGCGGCGATGGCGGACGCGTCGCCACCCTGCGCCGCCACGATCAAGGACTCCCTCGGCCACCCGGCCTCCACGACAACCTCCTCCCGCGCCGAGCTTGTCCCGGCCCCTACAAGAGCCGCGACCCTCCCCAAAGGATTCAGCGGCCTCCACGTGACCCCGCTCACCCCAGCAGGCGCACCACGAACCCCACGTCACCCGATGGCATGATCGCCGCTATGACATGGACCGCCCCCGAGGTCACCCGTCCGTCCGGCGACACCGCCGCCGACGAGCGAGTCCTCCTGCCCTCCCTGCTGGCCTGGCACCGCGGCACCTTCCTCCACAAACTCGCCGGGCTCACCGGGGAACAACTCGCCACGGCGTCGGTCCCGCCGTCCAACCTCACCCTCCTCGGCATCATCCGCCACCTCGCCAAGGTCGAACGCATCTGGTTCCGCCTGCGCTACGCCGCACAGGACATCGAACCCCTCTACGACCCCGGCCTCGGCAAGGACCACGACTTCGAAGTCCTCGACGCCACCAAAGCCGAAGAGGCGTACGACATCCTCCTCGACGAGATCCGCCTGGCCGACGAAGCCGCCGCCGGCGGATCCCTCGACGGCACCTTCGATGTCGGCGGGAACCCGTTCTCGCTCCGCATGCTCTACGTCCACATGATCGGCGAGTACGCCCGCCACAACGGCCACGCCGACCTCATCCGCGAACGCGTCGACGGTCACAAGGGAGCCTGACCATGGACTACGGATTCATCGGCGCGGGCGAGATCACCGCCGCCATCGTCGAAGGCCTCAGCAAGGACATCGCCGACCCGCCTTCGATCTTCCTCTCACCCCGCAGCCGCAGCGTCGGCCAAGAACTCTCGGCCCGCTTCGCCAACGTCGAAGTCCGCGACAGCAACCAAGACGTCGTCGACAGCGCCACGACCATCGTCCTCGCCGTGCGCCCGCCGATCGCCGAAGAAGTCCTCCGAGACCTCACCTTCCGGCCCGGCCACGTCCTGATCAGCGCACTCGCCGGCGTCCCCCTCGACCGGCTGCGCGACTGGGCCGCCCCCGCGGGCGAAGTCGTCCGGAGCATCCCGCTGCCCCCGGCGGCCCGCCGCCAAAGCCTCACCGCGATGTACCCCGACAACCCCCGGGCACGGGCGCTCTTCGACAGCATCGGCGGCAGCGTCGTCCCCTCGGCTGAGAAGGACCTCGACGTCTTCAGTGGCGCCACGGCCACCTTCGCCGCTCACCTCGACTACCTCGGCACCATCGCCGCCTGGATGACCGACCAGGGGATCGAGGACACCACGGCGACCGCATTCACCAGCCACATCTTCGGCCAGCTCGGCCACTCCCTGCTCCAGCAGAGCGGCGACCTCGAAACCCTCACCGGCAAACACATGACCCCCGGCGGGCTCAACGAGCAATTCCTCACCGACCTGCGCACCAACGGCGTCCCCGACACCGTCCGGCACGCCCTCGACGGCATCCTCACCAGACTGCGAGACAAGTGACCATCGTCGACAAGCTTCGGAAAGCGGGCTGCGTCTTCGCCGAAGACGAAGCCCGCCTCCTCACCGAAGAAGCCCGCACCCCGGCCGAACTCGACACCATGGTCCAACGCCGCGTCGACGGCGAACCACTCGAAGTCATCCTCGGCTGGGCCGGATTCCACGGCCTCCGCATCACCGTCGAACCCGGCGTCTTCGTGCCACGCCAACGATCCGAACTCCTCGTCCGCCACGCCGTCGCCCTCGCCGGACCAGGAGCGGTCGTCCTCGACCTCTGCTGCGGCACCGGCGCACTCGGCGCCGCCATCGCCGCCGAACTCGGCGACATCCGCCTCTACGCGGCAGACATCGAACCGGCCGCCGTCCGCTGCGCCCGCGCCAACATCGCCGAAGCCGGGGGAGAGGTCTTCGAAGGCGACCTCTACACACCGCTGCCCGCGTCGCTACGAGGCCGCGTCGACATCCTGGTCGTCAACGCCCCGTACGTTCCCACCGACGCCATCGCTTTGATGCCGCCCGAAGCCCGCGACCACGAACCCCGCGTCGCACTCGACGGCGGGCACGACGGCGTCGACGTCCACCGCCGCGTCGCCGCCGAAGCTCCACAATGGCTCACACCAGGCGGGCACCTGCTGATCGAAACCGGCGAAAGCCAGGCCGCGAGCACCGCGGAAGCCATGGCGCACAACGGATTGACCCCTGAAGTGATCACCGACGACGAGCTGTACGCGACGATTGTTGTCGGGGCGAAGCGATAGGGTCGCCGCCGTGACCGACTACCTCCAAACCACCCGCACCGCCTACGACACGGTCGCGGCCGACTACGCCGAACTCCTCCGCGACCACCTCGCCGGATCCGTCTGGGATCGCGCCGTGCTCGGCGCGTACGCCGAACTCGTCAAAACCGACGGCGGCGGACGCGTCGCCGAAATCGGCTGCGGCCCCGGCCGCATCACCCAGCACCTCCACGAACTGGGCCTCGACATCCACGGCGTCGACCTCTCCCCGGAGATGGTCACCGTCGCCCGCAAGTGGTACCCGCACCTGGACTTCCAGACCGGGGAGATGCCCGGTCTGTCCTTTGAGGACGATGCACTCGCAGGCATCGTCGCCTGGTACTCGATCATCCACACACCACGGGAGCGCCTGCCGGAGATCTTCGCCGACTTCCACCGGATCCTCGCCACCGGCGGCCACCTGCTGGTCGCCTTCCAGGTCGGCGACGAAATCCGCCACATCGAGCACGCGTACGGGCACGACATCTCCTGTGACGCGTACCGGCTGGCACCGGAGAAGATCGCCGAGCAGCTGGGGGAGGCCGGGTTCAGCGTGCTCTCCACCCTCGTCCGCGAACCGTCCGAGGAATTCGAGAGCACCCCACAGGCCTACCTGATCGCCCGCAAGCAGTAGCTCAAGGCCGCCGGGCCTCGACGAGCCAGGCCGCCGAGCCGTAGAAAACACCTCGGCCGGCCTGGTGCTCGGCGAGATCGGCCCGCAACGCCTCGACGGCTCCCGCACGCGTCGTCTCGTCCAGATCGCTCAACCGCCCACCGTGCTGCTCGACGATGAACTCGGCCGCGTCATCGACGTCCTCACCGAAGTACATCGGCTTGTTCACCGCGGTACACCGCACGTCGGCGTACCCGGCGGAGGCCAGCAACCGTCGAATCTCGACAGGGTCGCTGAGCGCGAGATCCGAGGACGGCACCTCACGCCCGGCCGCGAAGATCGTCCGGAACGTGGTGATCCATTCGTTGAGCCGCAACGGCTGCCACGTCAGCAGGACCAGACGGCCACCAGGCCGGGTCGCCCTCGCCAGATTCGAGAACGCCGCCGGGGGAGAACCGAAGAACATCGATCCATGCCTGCTGATCACCACATCGAAACCCGCCTCGGCGAACGGATGGACCTGCGCGTCCACCTGCTCGAAAGCGACGTTGGCAAGACCTTCATCCACAGCGAGCCGACGAGCGACCCCGAGCATCTCACTGGAGAGGTCCACACCCAGCGCGGAACCGGCGGTCGCCAGTCGCGCCGCGTCCCGCGTCGTCTGACCCGCACCACAGCCGACGTCGAGAACGTCGTCAGCAGGCCCGATATCAGCCGCGCCGAGGAACGTCTCGCGATAAGCGGCGACACCGTCGTTGAACCGCTGCGCGCGCTTCGCCCAGAGCGAGCCGTCATCACCGTCCCACGCCTTCAACATCCGCTCGTTGGACGGATCGACACGCACAGCGGTGCTCTCGGACATCACGGTAACCCCCAGATTCGACTTCCCGGGGACGACCTTAGCGCGACCCCATCAGCGGAACGCGGCGATATTCCGGACGGTGCAGCCGACCATCGATCAGATTTGCCGCTGACTGACGTTGACCATCCAGGTGATCCCGAACTTGTCCACGAGCGCGCCGGCCTCGTCACCCCACACCTGCTTCTCCAGAGGCATGGTCACGGTGCCGCCGACGGACAACTTCTCGAAATGGCCACGGAGTTCGCCATCACCACCGAGGTAGACCGCGACGTTGTTGCCAGGGGAGTGGGACACGTCCTCGACCTGCCCATCAACGTCGCAAGCCATGAGCGTGTATCCGTGCGGGGTGTCGAGCTGGGCGTGCATGACCTTGTCGGCGTTGGGTGAGCCCGGCGAGCCGAAATCCGCGATCGTGCCGATCTCCAGCTTGCCGCCGAGTACTTCCCGGTAGAACTCCATCGCCTGCCGTGCGTTCCCGTTGTACCTGATGTACGGGTTGAGTCGAGATCCCATGGGAATTCGCTTGCCTCTTCGTGTCGGTGGACCGCGAGCATTCCACCGGAACCACGACATCCTGTGACAGGTATTCGCAGCAGGATTCAGGCCAGGCCGCAGTAGGCCAGCCAAG
Organism: Amycolatopsis sp. NPDC052450; assembly: GCF_044547565.1. Lineage (NCBI taxonomy): Bacteria > Bacillati > Actinomycetota > Actinomycetes > Pseudonocardiales > Pseudonocardiaceae > Amycolatopsis > Amycolatopsis sp. NPDC052450. The sequence goes on from NZ_JBIUAQ010000008.1 coordinate 293,949, forward strand.
CGTCCAACGCCGGACCGGGCGGGTTGAGCCGACGAGCCCTGGCAACGTTCTCCTCGTCGTCAGGAACGACCTCGACCAAAACCAGCACGTCCGCTCGAGCCACGCCGACACCGAACAGTCCTTCATCATCCAACCTGCGCAGCGCTGTCTCCATCGCGCGAAGCCGAAGATCGAACTCCGCTTCGGACGCATCGTCGTCGGCGATGTCGAACACCTCCGGCCGGGCGGCGAACATCTCGCGGACCGGCTTCAGGTATTCCTCGCCCACAATCGAAAACGGGGAATCGGCGTAGGAGTAGCGGACGTCATCGGCGTCCCCTCGCTGCGCCAGCGCCTCGCGCGACCACGCCGACAGCGCCGGGCCGAACGCCTCGCCGGGCGTGGTCAGCGTGACGTAGTAGAACGTGTGGCCAGGGTTGTCGCGGAACAGGTCTGTGACAGCCGCACGAGCGGCCGTGGTCAACGCGTTCCCAAGGTCGGCTTCGGTAGGAATCATGAGGCATGGAACCACACCGACGCGCGCGTCCTGATGTTCGGTTTCGGCTAAGCGCGAAGGCTCGCGTAAACGGTTTGGTCAGGTGGTCATCTGTTCGCCGAGGCGGCGGGCAAGTTCGGCGAGCTCGTCGTCGGGAATGTCGAGGTAGCCGCGGCCCGGCTCGAAGACTGCGGTCTGCTGCTGGTCGTAGGGCACGCCGGGTGGCAGGGGAGCGAGATGCCAGTGGACGTGCCGATTGGCTTGTTGGCTGCCGAGGGACAGGACGTAGAGACGTTCAGTGGGCAGCAAATCGGTGAGTGCGCTGCCCGCGCGGTGCACGACCGCCTGGAGAGCAAGGTATTCGTCGGTGGTGAAGTCGGCGACGGCGTGTTCGCGATGCTCGACCGGAGCGACGAGGAAGTGTCCGAGCACCGACGGGAAGCGACTGGCGAAGACGACGGCATGGTCGTCGCGGTGGGCGATGTGGTGGGGATAGTCGGGATTGCCGGCGAGCAATTCGCAGACGAAACAAGCACGGCGGGCTAGGCCGAGATACACATCGGGCTGCCAAGGCGAACGTGAGGTCACCAGACTCGTCTACCAGAACGGACCGTCTTGCGGTCAGACCAGCCACTGACTGGACTGCATCAGGGTCCTGTCGCCGAGCTCTGCGAAGGAGCGCCATGCCTGCAACCGGGTCGGCGTGAGCTGAAGGTAGACGAATCCGGGTGTATGCCGCGGGTCCGGGCCGCCCCGCAGCAGTGAAGCGAACGGGTCGGCGATGGCCGGATCAATTGTGTCGGGTTCGATGACCGTCATTGTGCCGTCGATCATGACCACGTCGTATGGATGACCGATGGCAGCTCGCGCTCGTGCGGTGGCGGCCACGTTGGTCACCGTCCGGCTGTTCGCGAAGGTCGCGAACGTGAGCACCTCGCCGTTGTGGTGGAACAGGAGCGGGACGAGGTGTGGACCGTCGGCATCGCCCGTGGCCAACCACGCGGTCGTTTCCGAACGCAGCAGTTCGAGCACATCGCTCTTGCGTTGCCACGGTTCCCGTGGTGGCTGCATCGTGTAGCCGATAGTGCTCGATGCCGCCATCAGCGGCTCCCGGGCAGCAGCTGGGCGTAGCGAGCGAGGTACAGCGGCCAGCCGGCGTCGCCTCCGACGCCATCGCTGACGGCTTTCCAGCTGGGTCCGTGGCGATCCAGCTTGCGGTGTTCGAGTTCGAGGCGCGTCCGCTGCTCGGCTTCGGCGATGAAGCGGACCTCGACCTCGCTTGTGTGCTCATGGTCGCGTTCAATCTGCCATTGGGGGCTGATGTCCCAGCTGAAGACGACGCGATGCGGGGGATCGTAGGTGAGTATCCGGGCCCAGCGGCACTCGCTTCCGTCGACCCCGCGGTCGAAGATGTGCCCACCGACGTGGGGTTCGAACACCGTCTCGATGATCTCGACCTGAAGCAGGTTGTGCTCGGGTGGTTTGAAGTCACCGAATCGCTCGGTGAAAACGGTGAAGGCCCGTTCGATCGGGGCGTTCACGACGACCTCTTTGCGGACCACCGTGCTCGTTGCCTGGGTCATCGCTGATCTCCTTCGGGTTGTTCGACGACGTCCTTGTAGCCGGCCAGCGCGCGGCTCCAATAAGTGTCGAGCTGATCGCGTAACGCGCCCATGGTGGCCGCATTGAGCTGGTAGATGCGCTTGGTGCCGACGGGGCGGTCGGCGACCAGCCCTGCGCCTTTGAGGGCCTTGAGGTGCTGGGATACCGCTGGCCTGCTGATCGGAAGCTGGTCGGCGAGTTCACGGACGGACCGTGGCCGCTCGGCCAGGCACTCGATGATCGCGCGCCGACTCGGATCCCCGAGCGCGTTCCACGCGGCATCCGTGACTCGGTAAGTGTCCACGAACCGTAAGTCTAGACTTACGAAGGTTCGGTGGCAACACTGGAGGGTGAGCGGCCTTTACAGGTCATGGGCGTGGCGGATCCAGGGGTTGTGCGGCGGGTTCGACCTGGTTGCGAGTGAGCCGCCGACCGTTCGAGCGTGGAGGCGAAGCTCGGTGGACTGGGCGACAACCTCGGCGATGCGGGGGCGCGGCAAAGCCGTAGGGCAGGGTGGTCTAGCGGCACCACGTGGCCAGATGGCAGTTACTTGACATAATGTACATTATCGGCACTTTGGCTGACCTGGAGAACATGGGTCGAGAGGGGTCTCTGACATGCACCGAAAGGGCCCTTCGCTGCATGCCATGCGGAGAAAGTTCCCTTCGCCGCGCCTGATGCGGACGCGGCCGCCTTCGGCTCTCCCTGAAACTCCAGGCAGCCCTTGATCCTCCGAGGCGACCCGGAGCACCCCCGGGGGCGCAAAACGGATGCCCGATCACCCGGCCCCAATACGTCACTGTGACGAATCAATCCGGACGTCTCGGGTCGATGTTGATCAATGGAGGCGCCACCTGGGCTCATCTCGCCAGTCCGGTCGTCCGGGCGGCCAGGCCCAGGCTTCCAGGTCGTCCGGTGAGTCCAAGTGTCGCGAGAGGAACTTCGAACGGAAACTGGTCAGGCTAGTCCCGTACAGGACACCCAGGGGGCGACGAGTGAACCGAGATCCCCCGCGAGGGGTTTCCGGACCCGTCACTCCGTTTCATGCATAATCACTATTATGCATGAAACGGAATATAACCCAATGTAAGACTGTCGGTGCCATGCGGTACAAGATGCTCATGAGGGTTTCCGAGGCACAGCAAGCCTTTTTCGCCGCACGTCGTCCCCGTAAGGATTCTCCTCACACCACCGACGCCTACCGCCGCGACCTCGCCGGCATCACAGCTCTTCTGCTCCGCGAGCTCGGCCGCTCCCCTGACGAACTCACCGTCGAGATGCTCACCGCTCAGGCGCTCCGTAACGCCTTCGGTGCCTTCGCGGACACTCACGCGAAGAGTTCGGTGCTGCGCGCGTGGTCGACCTGGAACCAGTTCCTCACCTTCTGCGTGTCCGACGGGCTGCTCTCGGGCAATCCCATGGGCGCGGTCGCGCGCCCGAAGGCACCCCCGTTGACGCCGAAACCGTTGCGGGGCGAGGAAACCCCGGAGCAGTTGCTCGCGGCCGCCGCCGATGGTTCGCGCCGGACGCGGGATCCATGGCCGGAGCGGGACGTCCTGGTGATCGCGCTCGGGCTGGTCGCCGGGCTGCGTGCCGCGGAGATGCGGGCGCTGACCGCGCGGTCGCTTGTCGGCCGTCAGGGCGAGATGCGGTTGCACGTCCACGGCAAGGGAAGCCGGGACCGGTCGATCCCGGTGCAGCCGATCATGGAGAAGATCATCGAGGAGTACCTGGCTTCCTGCCGCCGTCGCTTCCCGCAGCAGCGGTTCGGGCCCTCCACTCCCCTCCTCCGGGATCGGGCCGGCGAGCCGATCGGCCGCGGCGCGCTCGAGTACCTGGTCAAGTCGTGCTACCGGTGGGCGGGCCTGCACGACCGTGTGCCGGTCGGGGCGAATCTCCACGCGTTGCGGCACACCTTCGCCACCCGGCTGGCCGAGGACGGCGCGACCGCCTCGGAGATCATGGCGCTGTTGGGGCACGCGAGCCTGGCGACGAGTCAGAACTACATCGAGGCGACCGGTCGTGAGCAGCGGGCGGCGGCCGCGAGCAACCGGACGTACCGGGCGTTGGACGGGATCGTGTAGCTCAGCGGAGCTGTTCGAGGTCCTTGGCCGCCTGGGCGATTTCACCGGCGAGGCCGCGGAGTTCGGCGACGGACGCGCCGTCTTCGGCCGCGGTGACGACGTCTTCGGCGGCGCAGCGGAGCTGGAAGAGCCTGTCCTGCAGGGTGGCGATCTCGGTGTCGGAGAGGACGACGGCGTCTTCGGGGAGGCCGCTGCGTTGGAGGGCGGTGCGGCGTTCGTAGGCCCGCTGGCGGCAGGATTGCCCGCAGTAGCGGCGGCGCCTGCCGACGTTGCCGCCTTGTTCGAGCCGTCGGCCGCACCATCCGCAGTGTTTGGGTGCTCCCGCGCGACGTAACTCGGACACCTCTTCGGCGGACGTCTTCGGGTGTTCGGCGACTTCCCTCACGGATCAGACCCTAGCTGGCCACCCGACGATCATGCCGAGGCCACGGCCGAAGTGCACACTAGTGGGGTGCCGACCTTGTTTCCGTACCTCGCCGACCCGCTCCCGCGTGCCTTCGCCCATCGGGGCTGGCATCTCGGTGACCTGGAAGGACTGGAGAACTCGCTGCCGGCGTTCCAGCAGGCGGCGGCTGAGGGGTATCGCTATCTCGAGACGGATGTGCACGCGACGTCGGACGGTGTGGTTGTGGTGCATCACGATGCCGCGCTGGACCGGACGACCGATGGCGCGGGGTTGATCTCCCGGCAGACGTGGGCGCAGTTGCGGAACGTCAAGGTCGGGGGTCGCGCGCCGTTGTCGCGGCTGGAGGACGTCCTCGAGGAGTTGCCGGAGGCGCGGTTCAACATCGACGTGAAGTCGAACGAGGCGGTGGCGCCCTTCGTGCGGGCGATCGAGCGGACCGGTGCGCACGACCGGGTCGCGGCCGCGTCGTTCTCCGATGCGCGGCTCGCGCGGATCCGGAAGCTGGCGGGGCCGAAGCTGGTGACGGCGATGGGGCCGCGTTCGGTGGCGGTGATGTGGGCGAACGGGTTCTTGCCGCTGGTGTCGTTGCGCGCGTTGTCGCGGGGTGCGATGGCTCAGGTGCCGGTGCGGCAGGGGCGGTTGAAGGTGGTGGACCGGGCGTTCCTGCGGCAGGCGACGCGTGGGGGTTTCGAGGTGCACACGTGGACGGTGGACGATCCGGCGGAGATGCGGTTGCTGTTGGATCTGGGGGTGCACGGGATCGTGACGGACCGGCCGGATCTGCTGCGCGAGGTGCTTCGGGAACGGGGCGCTTGGCCTTCCTGACGACCCGCAATTCGTCATCTACTTGCGTTCGCCGGCGGGCGCAAGTAGATGACGAATTGCGGACGGGGTGGCGCTACCGGGGTGGCTTGCCGTTCCAGGCGGCGTCCCAGGTCTTGGGGCCGAGTCGTCCTGAGTCGTTGATGCCGTTGGCTCGCTGGAGGGCGAGGACGGCTTCGCGGGTTTTGTCGTAGTAGCAGCCTGTGCCGGTGAAGCCGTAGCCGAACGCGTTCATGCGGAGCTGGAACTGCTTGAGCGGGGCGGCGCAGTCTCCGTAGGCGTAGACGACGCCGGGCCAGGCGGGTTGGGGGCCGCCGGGCGGAGCGGGCGGGGTCGGCTTCGGTTTGGGCGGAGGCGGCGGGGCGGGCTGTCCTCCCCCGCCGATGTAGGCGGAGTCGTCGTAGGACGGGACGCGTTTGCTGCGGCCGTCGCCGTCGTTGCGGAGGCCGAGTTTGCCGGCGCATTCCCAGGGTTGCCAGCCGCGCATGCGGTACAGGTAGAGGGCCCGGTAGTCCTGTTCGCGGGGGCTGGCCTGGTCGGGGCGTCCTTGGCCGCCGACGCTGCGCCAGGTGGGCAGGTCGAACTGGTAGGCGCCGTAGTAGCCGTTGCCGGTGTTGATGTTGTAGCGGCCGCTCGATTCACACATGCGGAGCTTGGCCCAGTGGGAGCCGTGGGGGTCCGCGGCGGCGGATCCGGTGGTGGCGATCTGCAGGCCCGTGACGGCGAGGGCGAGCAGGAGCGTTCTCGCCACTACGCGGTGTGCTGTGCGAAGGCGATGGGTCCTCATGAGCGGAACAGTAAGTACAGGACACATGCTTCACAAGAGTCACAGCTCGCACTCCAGCCTCACATGAAACATACAGGGATCGTGGCAGCGACACGCCGACGATGGTCGCGGAGGTTGCCGGGAAGGGTTCGTCTCGCGTCGAAACGAACACGGTCCCGGCTTGTGCCGGACAGGTGGGCTCGATGACCAGTAGTCTCCCGCTGACCTCGACGTTCTCGACTTCAGGAGCAGTGCATGACGGTGGCCGTGACCCGTGACCGCAAGCGGGTGTGGCGCGCTTGGTACCTCTACGACTGGGCCAATTCGCCGTTCTATTCGTCGGTCATCACCGTCTTCGGAGCGCTCTATTTGAGCGATATCGCGTCCGCGGATGCCAAGGCGAATTTCACCCTTAACGGGGACAGGGCGTGCACCGATTCGAGTGGAGCTTCGAGCACGCTGCAGAACTGCGACGTCTCGTTGTTCGGGCTGCATTTCCCGGCGGGCTCGCTGTGGGGCTATCTGCTGTCGGTCGCGACGGTGACGCAGGTGCTGGTGCTGCCGATCGCCGGCGCGATCGCGGACCGGAGCAGGCACAAGCGGCGGATCCTCGGCGGGTTCGCGTTCCTGGGCGCGGTGGCGTCGGCGGCGATGTTCTTCATCGCGGGGACGAACTGGGAGGTCGGGGTCTGGACGTTCATCCTGGCCAACATCGGTTACGGCGGTGCGCTGGTCGTCTATTACTCGTTCCTGGTGGACATCGCGGAGCCGGATGAGCGGGACGCGGTGTCGTCGAAGGGGTGGGCGTTCGGGTATCTCGGCGGTGGTCTGGCGCTGGCGCTGCAGCTGGGGTTCTTCATGGGGCATGGCTTCTTCGGGGTGAGCGAACATCTGGCGATCCAGATCTGCTTCCTGACGTCGGGGATCTGGTGGGCGGTGTTCACGGTCCCCGCGGTGCGCGCACTCCCCCGGACTCATGTGCCGAAGTCCGCGGAGCGGGGGCTGTCGGTGGTGACGGCCGGGTTCAAGGAGCTGAAGCAGACGATCAAGGAGGCGCGGGCCTATCCCCTGACGTTGGCGTTCCTTGGCAGTTACCTGGTCTTCACCGACGGGATCACGACGGTGGTGGCGGTGTCGGCGCAGTACGGCAAGGACGAGCTGAAGTACAGCACGCAGGTGTTGATCGTCACGATTCTGGTGATCCAGTTCCTGGCGTACGCCGGGGCGATGATCCACGGTGCGATCGCGGCGCGGATCGGGGCGAAGAAGACGATCCTGGGCAGTTTGGTGGCCTGGGTGGTCGTGTTGTGCTTCGCGTTCTTCATCGAGGCCGGTCAGCCGTTGCAGTTCTACGCGGTGGCGGTCGGGATCGGGCTGGTGCTCGGTGGAACGAACGCGTTGTCGCGGTCGTTGTTCGGGCAGATGATCCCCGAGGGGAAGGACGCGCAGTACTTTTCGCTGTACGTGGTGGGTGAGCGCGGGACGTCGTGGCTCGGTCCCCTGTTGTTCGCCGCGGTCGGGCAGATCACCGGTTCGTTCCGGTGGGCGATCATCGCTTTGGTGATCTTCTTCGTGCTCGGTTTCGTGTTCGTGTGGCTGGTGCCGGTGCGCCGTGCGATCGAGGCGGCGGGCAACCGGCCACCGGCGGTGCTGTGACGGCGGAGCGTGCCGATAGGGTCGAGCGTCGTGACCGTACTGAAGGAGAGTGGCCCGGACCCCACGGACGCGTTGTCGTCGGTGCCGGTGGCGGGTTCACGGCGGGGTGTGCCGGTCGTCGGGAAGTTGAAGTTCTGTTACGGGCCGATGGACTGCGGGAAGTCGACGCTGGCGTTGCAGATCGACCACAACCACGCGCGGCAGGGTCGTCGCGGGATGGTGCTGGTGCGCCACGACCGGTCCGGTGAACCGCAGATCACCAGCCGGATCGGGTTGACGCGCAAGGCGATCGAGGTCGGGAACGAGACCGATCTGCGGTTGCTGGTGCGTGAGCAGTGGGCGGCCGGGCGGCATGTGGACTACTTGATCGTCGACGAGGCGCAGTTCTTGTCGCCCGATCAGGTGGATCAGCTGGCTGAATTGGCCGATGACGTCCAGATCGACGTGTACTGCTTCGGGATCGCGACGGATTTCCGGAGCATGTTGTTCCCGGGGGCCGCGCGGTTGTTCGAGCTGGCGGATGAGTTGCAGCCCGTTCAGGTCGAGGTGCTGTGCTGGTGCGGGCAGACGGGGCGGTTCAACGCGAGGGTGTCCGACGGCGAGGTGTTGCGGGCCGGGGACACCGTCGTGGTGGCGGATACCGAGCAGTTGGTCGTTGAATCTTCATCGGCATCACCGTCTGAGGGCGAACCGAACACGGTCCGTTATCAGGTATTGTGCCGTCGGCACTTTCGACTGGGCGACCTGGGGCCGACCTCGGCCCAACACGGTCAGTTACGGTTGACGTGACAGGCGTACTACTAGCCCATCTGGGGGATATCCGCACCAAGATGGCCGTATTGACGTCACGCCAGAGCGCGAAATCACTCCTACTAGGAGAAGCTGTTGCCACCGGGTGACACAGCTCATCGTGAGCAAGGACATGCTGTTCAGGGAATCCTCTGGCCTTCATCGTCGTTGCATAGGGTGAGCATCACCCTGGCTCCACCCGGAGCTGACTGAAAGGACCCCCATCATGGCCGACCGTGTTCTCCGTGGAAGCCGGCTGGGAGCGGTCAGCTACGAGACCGACCGCAACCACGACCTCGCGCCCCGCCGCACCGTGCGCTACGCCTGCCCCAAGAACCACGAGTTCGAGGTGCCCTTCTCCGACGACGCCGAGATCCCCTCGGTGTGGGAGTGCAGGCTGCACGGCAGCGAGTCCGAGATCGTGGACGGCGGACAGCCGGAGCAGAAGAAGGTCAAGCCCCCGAGGACGCACTGGGACATGCTCCTGGAGCGTCGTTCTATCCCGGAGCTCGAAGATCTGCTCAACGAACGTCTCGCCGAGCTGAAGGGACGCAGGACCACCCGGTCCGCCTGACGCACGGCACAAGTAGCTAGCCCCACCACGAATCGGCGAAGCCCCCGCGACCTCCCTCCGCGGGGGCTTCGCCGTGTCTGGGGGATGTCAGGAAAGGGTCGTTCAGGACGAAAAACGTCTTGAACGCCCTTTCCTGACATCCGGCGGGCGACCGGACAGGCCTCCCGCTACCTGGCCGATCCGGCCTACCGGCGGAAGATCTCGCGGCAGCCGAACAAGGGCGAGTCACTGCACGCGTTGAAGCGGAACCAGCTCTACGCCCACGAGGGCGCCGTCCGCGCGGCGCGGGACGCCGTATCGACGACGATGTCCCGGCCCGCATCTCCCCAGCGCCTAGCGAGAACATCAACTTCTTCGGTGCGATCGAAGGCGATATCGCCCAGCTCGGCTGCGCCGATGGCCGTGCCGCTGAAGATCGACCCACGCGAGACATCGGTGGCGGCATTGTCACTCCGTTTGGGTGGTTGGCAGGTAGGCGGACAACCTCGCCGCCGCACCCGGGCGTGTGAGGGGCGGCGGGCCTGGAACGGCCGGGTACCGCGCGATCGGAGGAGAAGTCATGGGAGTTCGAGTGGGTGCCCGCGCCTGGGTGTCGGCAGGGGTTGCCGCGGTGGCTGTGGTGGGGTTGGCCACGCCGGCCACCGCGGGTACGAGCGGCGTCACCGCGCGGGAGACCGTCTGTTATGGGGGGACGACGATCTGCAACAACACTTACGGCAGCGGCAACGCCGTCTCCGAGGTCATCGCATCACGGAACCTCAACACCACCGCGGAATTCGGGTTCTTCGAGCTTTTCGGGCCGGGGACCTACAAGCAGACCGGCCCGACCAATCGCGAGTCGGACCACACGTTCCGCGTCAACGCGAGCTTCCCGGCCGGTTCGCTGATCTGCGTGAGTTTCTGGAACAGGAACGCCAACGGTTCCTTCACCAAAGTGGGCGGCAGGAACGGTAACGCCTGCACGTCGACCCCGATCGGCTGAACGAGGTCCTGCCGGGCCTGACCGGACACAGGGCTGAACTGCGACAGAGAGGGCGGGCGGCCTGGCGAAGGGAGAAAGTCCCGCCGGGCCGCGTGTGTCTCTTCCTTGGGGTAGCGCGCGGTCAGCCCGCACGTTGGCGCGCGCTGAGCTGCTCTGAGGTAGGGGCCCAAGCCTCAACGCGAATTGACGATCGTGCCCCTCGACCGAGGGCCCGACGTGCAGCATCTGGTCGACGACTTCTCCACGCAGCTGTCGCTGGTCGCCCGGCCGTTGCGGCGCCCGCCGACGCGCGAGGTGCACGCGGCGTGGCGCCGCAGCGCCGAGGCGGGCCCCGCGATCCGTGCGGTGCTGGCGGAACTCCGGTCAGCTGGGGAACATGCTGGTCACGTTGACGAAGGTGCCGGTGATCCCCATCGCGTCGTCGGAGGCGAGGAACGCCAGGGTGGCGGCGACCTCGGCGAGGCGCGGTGAACGTTTGGTCATCCGGGCTTCGGTGAGGCCGTTGAGGATGTTCTTCATCATCTCCGGGCTCGCGGGCAGTTGGTTGTTCACCGCGGAGAGTTTCTCGGGGGTGAAGGTCTCTGGGATACCTGCGACCCAGATCCCGAGGGCGCGGACGCCGTGCGGCCCGATCTCGACGGCGAGATTGCGGATGTAGGTGTCGAGCGCCGCGTCGATCGAACCTGTCGCGCCCATCATCGGGCTGCTCTGGGCGGAGCCGCTGTCGAGGGCGAGGATCACGCCCGAGCCCTGCGTGATCATGTGCCGGGCGGCCGCTCGGGCGGTGATGAAGTTGGTCGTGACGCCCGTGGTGATCGGGCGGACGAAGTCCTCGACCGACATTTCCGCGAGCGGGATGCCTTGGATGTCGCCGCGCGGGACGAGGTTGAGGGAGATGTCGACGCTGCCTGCCTTCGCCACGACGGACGCGGCGTGCGCGTCGACCGCGGTCTCGTCCATGGCGTCGACGACGGCGACTTCGGCCAGTCCCCCGGTGTCCTTGATCTCGTCGGCGACCTTCGTCAGCGCAGGTTCGTGGCGGCCGGTGAGAAAGACACGGGCGCCGCGCGCGGCGAACTCCTTGGCGACACCGCCGCCGATCGATCCGCCGGCGCCGTAGATGACCGCGTTCTTGTTCTGGAGGCTCATGAGGGTGTTCCTTCCGCTTGATCGGGTTCGACCGTTGAGACGCGGAAGGGGCGTGGATCTCATCGGTCCTCAGGTGATCGTCAGCGGCAGACCGAACGCGGGGAACAGGTGCGGTTCGAAAGCGGTGATTTCCGCGACTTGCCCGTCCTCGATCCGCAGCACGTCGAGCACCTGTGCGCGGTAGATCCGGGTGCCCGGCCGCCGGACGTAGCCCGCCGCGGCGGGAAGGCGGTTGGCGATGGCAGGGAGGTGTTTCCATTCGCCGAAGTACGTCGGTGACGCGGTGTCGAAGGAGTCGGCGACGAAGTCGAGAAAGACGTCTCGGCCGGAGAACCACAGCGGGTTCGGCGGCATCGTGACCAGCACGTCCTCCCGCAGCAGCTCGGCCATGACCCGGCTGTCGCCGTTGCCGGTGGCGGCGGCCATGTAGCGCCGCAGGATCGTTTGCTCCTCCTCGGTCGGCTGGACCGTCCGCGCCCAGTCGGTGCGGCGTTCCGGCAAGCGTTCGCGCAGGGTGGGACGGGCGCGCTGGAGTGCGCTGGTGACCGACGCGACGGTGGTTTCCAGCAGGTCGGCGGTCTCCGCGGCCTTCCAGCCGAGGACGTCGTTGAGGATCACCACGGCCCGCTGCTTCGGCGGGAGATGCTGGATGGCGGCGAGGAAGACCAGTTCCATCGTTTCCCTGGTCTCGGCGATCTCAGCGGCGTTGTCCGGGAAGGGTTGCAGCCAGGGCAGGAACTGGGGCGGTTCGCCTTGCTGGTCGACGCCGGGCAGCGGGTCGTACGGGCGCGGGACCCGTTTGTTGCGCCGCAGGAAATCCAGGCAGGTGTTGGTGGCGATGCGGTAGAGCCAGGCACGGAAACTCGACCGGCCTTCGAAGCCTTCGCGGCCGCGCCAGGCGCGCAGGAAAGTCTCCTGGACCAGGTCCTCCGCGTCGTCGTAGGACCCGACCATGCGGTAGCAGTGCACGCGCAACTCTCGTTGGTGCTGCTCGATCTTCCCGGCGAAGGCGACCTCGTCCACGGTTTCCGTCACGGGTGTCGGCGTGACGTTTTCGTCTTCGGCCCGCGACGCCAGTTGAGCGATGCGTCGCAGCCTTCCGACGTCGGAGGTGAGTGTGGTGAGGTCGGTGAGGAACACCTCCGGCGGCTGAGGTGCCAGCCGGTTCGCGACGCGGCCGACCTCGGCGATGAGGGCTTCCACGTCGGGGGCGGGGTCGTGCCGTGACCGGTAGGCCCGCTGGCGGCACGCGGCCGAGCAGTAGACGGCCGCGCGCCCGCGCGAACCGGCTTTCGACGGCAGCGGGCCTTCGCACATCCCGCAGACCTTCCCGGTCACGGCTCACCTTCCCCCAGAAACGTCACACGTGGTCGAGTTACGCATTATGCGGCTTGGTACCCCGGGATGTCCTCGACACGGTGATACACCGCCAGACCGCGGGAGAGCGCGATGGCGACGTCCTGATCGGCGCCGGTCGATTCCCCCGGCAGGCGCAGCACGGCGTCGCAGTGGTGCAGCAGCCTGTCGGCCGTCGGGTACATGACCTCCTTGGCGACCGGGTCGGCGACGGTCTTCCCGCCCGCGCCGCGCAGCACCGGGAGTGCGACCCACTCGCCGATCATCGGCACGTGCCCGCTGCGGAAGATCGGCCACGCGGCCTCTTCGAGCCGGGCGAGGTTGCGGGCGAGGAGTTCGGGGTCGTCGCCGGTTCCGGAGCGGAACGGACCGGCGATGAGGATCATCAGAGGTTTGCTCATGAACCGGAGCCTAATGTGCAACAATCGGCAAGAACAAGGAGGAACGTGCACATGTTGGCTGCGCAACGTCGAGACCTACTGCTCGAACGCTTGAAGACCGAAGGCCGGATCGTGGCCAAAGACCTCGCCGCCGAACTCGGCATATCAGAGGACAGTATCCGCCGTGACCTGCGGGAACTCGCCGACGCCGGGCTCTGTCAGCGGGTCTACGGCGGAGCCTTGCCGGTCTCCCCCGCCACCGCCGACTACGCGACCCGTATGGCGGTCAGCGTCGCGGGCAAGGAACGGATCGCGAAACGTGCAGCAGCGTTGATCCGGCTGGGATCGACCGTCATCCTCGACGGCGGGACCACCGCGCTCGCGCTGGCGAAGGCGCTACCCGTCGACCTCGAAGCGACGATCGTCACGCACAGCCCCACGGTCGCGGCCGCGCTCGTCACGCATCCGAAGGTCGAGGTGTTCCTGATCGGCGGACGGCTCTTCAAACACTCGGCCGTCACCTGCGGAGCGACCGCGGCGGAAGCGGCGATGAACGTCAACGCCGATCTGTTCTTCCTCGGCGTCACCGGCGTGCACCCGGAGACCGGGCTCACCACCGGCGACTCGGACGAGGCCGCGATGAAACGCACCCTCGCCAAACGGGCCGCCGACACCTATGTGCTGGCCAGCTCGGAGAAGATCGGCGCGGCCTCGCCGTTCACCGTGCTTCCCCTTTCCGACGTCGCGGGCGTGATCACCGACGCGGCGCCGGACGAACCGACGGTGAAGGAGCTGGGGAGGCTCGGGGTGAGCGTGCTGGGGGTCAGCCCTTCTTGACCAGGCCGCGAAGCTGCTGCCAGCGACGCTTGACCCCCCACAGGCCGACCAGGACGATCGCCTCGCGTACGACCGAACCGCTCATCTTCGACTGCCCGACCTCGCGTTCGGTGAAGGTGATCGGCACCTCGACCACCTCGAACCCGGCCAGCGCCGTGCGGAACGCCAGGTCGATCTGGAAGCAGTAGCCGCGCGAGGCGATCTCGTCGAGCGGGAGCTTCTCCAGCACCGTGCGGCGGTACGCGCGGAAGCCCGCGGTGATGTCGTTGATCTTCGTGCCGAGCGCGATCCTGGCGTAGAAGTTCGCCACCCAGGACAACGCCTTGCGCTGGAACGGCCAGTTCACCGTGCTGCCGCCGGGAACGTAGCGGGAACCGATGGACAGGTCGGCGTCCTCGAGGGCCGCCAGCACCCGCGGCAGGTCCTCCGGCGCGTGCGAGCCGTCGGCGTCCATCTCGACGATGGTGGCGTAGTCACGGGAAAGACCCCAGCGGAATCCGGCGACGTACGCGGCGCCGAGGCCGGCCTTCTCGGTCCGGTGCATGACCTGGATCCGCTCGTCCGCCTTCGCGAGCTCGTCGGCGATGTCGCCGGTCCCGTCCGGGCTGCCGTCGTCGACGACGAGGGCGTGCACGTCCGGGAGTGCTTCGAGCAGACGTTCCAGGATCGGGCCGATGTTCTCCCGCTCGTTGTACGTCGGGACCACCACCAGCACCGGGTCGATTCCCTGGGCCCCCCGCGGCGCCTGCGCCATCCGCTTTTCCTCCGTGTTCCGGCGGGTCAGCCCGCCGCTTCCCTCGTTGCCTTGGCGGCGCTCGCGCGCCGGGTGCGGAAACGGAGCACGTACCCGCCGGTAACCCCGGCGATCGCCAGAGCCAGCAGCCCGTACTCCGTCGTCACACCGAGTCGATCCGACAGCGTAGTCTGCTGCCTCAACGGCACGCGCCCCACCAGGGAGTCTGCGGTGAACAGGCTGGTAGAGGCCGTGATCGAACCGTCGGGAGCGACAATCGCGCTCACTCCGCTGGTGGCGGAAACGATCACCGCGCGCCCATGTTCGACCGCCCGCAGCCGCGACATCGCCAGCTGCTGGTAGCTCATCTCCCCCGGCCCGTACCAGGCGTTGTTGGTCGGCACGACGAGCAGCCCCGCGCCATCGGCCACCGACTCCCGCGCCGGGTAGTCGAACGCCGTTTCGTAACAGATGAAGACGCCGACCTTGGTGCCCGCGACGGACAGGGCGGCGTTGGCGCCGTCACCCGGTGTCATGTTCGCCACGCTGTCGACGAACGGTGTCACCAGCTTCGCGAGCTCCCGGGCCGGGACGTACTCGCCGAACGGGACGAGCTGCTGTTTGGCGTAGCGCTGGCCCGGGCCGGTGGCCGGATCCCAGACGAGCGCGGAGTTCTGCGCGCTCCCGTCGGGCAGCCGGACCAGCGCGCCGATGATCGCCTGCGTGCCGTAGTCACGGACCAGCTGGTCGACGCCGGCGTCACCGGTGCGCATGGCCATCGCGGTCTCCGGCCAGACCAGCAGATCGACCTTCGTGTCGGTCGCCTTGAGCTTTTCGAGCAGCCGGGCGCTCTCTGCGAGGTGGTTGTTCCGGAGTTCGTCGCGGCGGCCTTCCAGCGCCAGGCCGATGTCGGGCGCGTTCCCCTGCACCGTGGCGACGGTGAGTTCGCCGTCCTGCGCCTCGGTGCCGATCGTCGGCCACACCGCCAGACCCGCCACCACAGGCACCAAGATCAGCGCCGCCGTGGCCACCAGGGAACGGCGCGGATCCGCACCCCGCAGCCGCAGGCACAGCGCCGCGAGCCCGAAACCGGTCAGCACGACGGCGAGCCCGACCAGCGGGGCGCCGCCGATCGAGGCCAGCGAGACGAAAGCGCCTTCAGGCTGGCTGAACGCCACCCGGCCCCACGGGAACCCGCCGAAGGGGAACCACGTCCGCGGTGTCTCCAGCGCGATGATCACCAGCGCCGCCCACAACGGCCCCAGCGGCAACCGCCACACCACGGTGGCGAAAGCCCCGCCGAAGCCGAGATACACCGAAAGTGCCATCGCCAGCCCGAGCCACGGCCACGGCCCGAAGCCCGGACCGAGGAAGTCCAGCAGCCACGTCAGCAACGGCAGGAAGAACGCCACCCCGAACACGAACCCGTAGCCGAACGCGCCACGGAACCGGCGTCCGTGCACCACCAGTGCGAAACCGGTGAACGCCAGCGGCGCGAGCCACCACAGCGGACGCGGCGCGAAACTCAGGTACAAGGTGAAACCCGACGCCGCGGCGACGAGGAAACGCAGCAGCCAGGCGCGGGAGAACCGCTTCCGGGGCGCCGCTTCGGGATCCGGATCGGTCACGGTCGTGGACACTCCTGAACCCTAGGCCGTCCGGGTGAACAGATCGTGGATGACCTGCCCGTCGCGGACCGTGCGCAAGCACCGGGGCAGTGTCGCGCCCTCCGCCAGGTTCGGCAACGGCGGTACCCCCGCCCGCGGATCGGTCGACCAGCGCTGCACCCGTGAGTCCGGGGTCGCGACGACCAGGTCCTCGGCGTCCCAGATCGCGTAGTGCGCGGGAGCACCCGGGACCAGGCTGCCGGTGACGCCGTCGTTGACCCCGGCGGCGCGGTGTCCCGCACGGGTGTGGGCGGTGAAGGACGCGCGAGCGGACAAACCCGAGCCCGCTGTGCGGTGATAGGTCCCGGCGCGCACCGTCGCCCACGGGTCGACCGGCGTGACGGGGGCGTCGGAGCCGAACGCGAGCAGGAGCCCTTCGGCGGCCATCGCGGCGAAGGGATTGAGCTTCGCGGCCCGTTCCGCGCCGAGACGGTCGGTGTACATGCCGTGGGTGCCGCCCCATTCCGCGTCGAACCGCGGCTGGACCGAGGCGACCACACCCCAGTCCGCGAGCGCCTTCGCCTGGTCGACGTCGATCATCTCGACGTGTTCGAGCCGGTGATGCCTGGCGGCGAGCGCTCGGCGGCCGACGGTCTTCTCCGCGAGCCGGAATCCTTCGACGACCTCGGCGACGGCGGCGTCGCCGATGACGTGGAAACCGGCCTGGAGTTCGGCTTCGGTGCAGGCGCTGATGTGTTCGGCGATGGCGGGGGCGTCGAGGTAGAGCGTGCCGGAGGTGCCTGGCGCGTCGGCGTACGGCTCGTGCAGGGCGGCGGTGCGGGAGCCGAGCGCGCCGTCGACGAACAGGTCGCCCGCGACGCCCCTGGCGCCGAGTGCGCGGGCGGTGTCGACCCCGCCGCGTTCACCCCAGTAGCCGACGACCTCCGGCAGTCCCGGAGCTGAGGCGAGCGCGAGCAGGTCGGTGAGGTCTTCGGCGCCGGAGATGTCCGGGCCCGCGCATTCGTGGACGCTGACGACTCCCCGTGCGGCCGCTTCGGCGAGGAAAGCGCGCTGGGCCTCACGGCGCTGCCGCGGCGTGATCGCCTCGCGCATCGCGGCACGCACGAGATGGTGGGCATCGCGGGTCAGCGGCCCATCGGCCGACCAGCCCGGAGCCTCGTGCACGCCGGAGGCGAGCGCGACGAGGGCGCTGGAGACGAGCGCGGAGTGGACGTCGACCCGGCTGAGGTACACCGGGGCTCCGTTCGACGCCTCGTCGATCTCCGCCCGGCTGGGCAGCCTGCCGTCGGTCCAGCGGGATTCGTCCCATCCGTGCGCGACCAGGACCTGACCGGGCCGGACGGCGTCGCGGACCGCGGCCAGCAGTTCACCGGCACCGCGGATCCCCGCGAGGTTCAACCCGGTGAGGTGCAGGCCGGTCGCGGTGGCGTGGACGTGCGCGTCGACGAAGGCCGGGGCGACGAAGGCGCCATCGAGGTCGATCACCTCGGCGTCGGGATGCAGTGCCTTGGCCGGTCCGTCCTGTCCCACCCAGACGACGGTGCCGTCGGTGATCGCCATGGCCGTGGCGTCGGGAGCCGAAGGGCTGTAGATGCGCCCGCCGAGCAGGAGTGTGGTTCGCGCGTTCGTCACCCTCCCGAGTTTGCAGCGTCCGGACGACCAGGTGACCGGCGGGTCGGCATGATTTCGACACACCACGCAGGACAGGAATATTTACGTCTTCCGAACGATGTGACAGGATAATTTCACGCGTTTCCGACGACGAGGAGTACAAGTGACTGCGATCCAGCAACCGACCTCGCCGGTGGCCGCCTACGATCAGCCCTACGACTACACCCGAGTCGAACTGGTCGAACCCGACTGGCGCCGCTTCCCCGGCTGGCACGACGTGACCGAGGCAGAGTGGCGTGACGCGCAGTGGCAGCGGGTGCACTGCATCCGCAACGCCAAGCAACTGCGCGCCCTCATGGGTGACCTGCTCGAGGAGCGCTTCTACGAGGACATGCTCGCCGACCAGCGCGAGATGGCCACGATGTCGATGCTGCTGCCGCCGCAGATGATCAACACCATGGCGCCCAACGCGGGCACGGACCCGGCGAAGGTGACCGAGGCCTGGTACGCCGACCCGATCCGCCGCTACATGCTCCCAGTGCGCAGCGACCGCGACACCGAGTGGCCGAGCCACCCGCACTCCGAGCGGGACTCACTGCACGAGGCGGAGATGTGGGTCGTGGAGGGGCTGACGCACCGTTACCCCACCAAGGTCCTCGCCGAGATGATCTCCACCTGCCCCCAGTACTGCGGGCACTGCACCCGGATGGACCTCGTCGGCAACTCCACCGAGCAGGTCGAGAAGCACAAGCTCTCGCTCAAACCGGTCGACCGCCAGGACGCGATGATCGACTACCTGAAGAAGACCCCCGGCGTGCGTGACGTCGTGGTCTCCGGTGGCGACGTCGCCAACGTGCCGTGGCCGCAGCTGGAGTCGTTCCTGATGCGGCTGATGGACATCGACACCGTCCGCGACATCCGGCTCGCCACCAAGGCGCTCGCCGCCCTGCCGCAGCACTGGATCCAGCCGAAGGTCGTCGAAGGCCTCGAGCGCGTCGCCGGCACCGCGCAGCGCCGCGGCGTCAACCTCGCGATCCACACCCACGTCAACCACGCCCAGTCGGTGACCCCGCTGGTCGCGGAAGCCGCACGGACCGCGCTCGACGTCGGCGTCCGCGACGTGCGCAACCAGGGCGTGCTGATGAAGGGCGTCAACGCGACCCCGGCCGAACTGCTCGACCTGTGCTTCGCGCTCCAAGGCGAGGCAAGCATCCTGCCGTACTACTTCTACATGTGCGACATGATCCCCAACGCCGAGCACTGGCGGGTCTCCGTGCACGAGGCACAGGAACTCCAGCACGCGATCATGGGCTACCTGCCCGGCTACGCCACTCCACGCATCGTCTGCGACGTCCCGTACGTCGGGAAACGTTGGGTCCACCAACTCGCAGAATATGACCGTGAGCTGGGCATTTCCTACTGGACCAAGAACTACCGGACCGGGATCGAACACGAGGACCCCGAAGCCTTGCAGCGTCGCTACCCCTACTACGACCCGATCTCCACCCTGCCCGAGGCCGGCCAGAAATGGTGGGCCACCCAGCACGGCTGACTTCTATATGTAGGTAGATGAAGCCGGTGGTCCCGAACGTCGTTCGGGACCACCGGTAACGGCAGGCCGCAGACGAATCGGACAGTGCCTCGCACGGTGAAACACCGACCGGCTTCCAACCGGAGACGCCCGGCCTGCAGGTTGGCTTAGCACAACTTGAGACGCATCTCAACCTGGACCAACAACCACCTGACCAGCGCAGACGTCGCCAGCATGGGTCGACATTGAGCTCCAACCTGACCCAGAGATCCTGCCTGGCCATGCGCCGGTAGAGCCACCGAGAGACATCGGGCACCTGCACCCAACTCCCGGCAGCCCGAGGGTCAGATCTCCCAGTTGCGACCACCCAAGGCGGGTAGGTGCCACTGCGATCGATCGTGAACGGCCCAGGATCGGACGAGACGGTCCATAGTGGACGCTTCAAGCCGAACGACGAAAGTGTTTGCAGTACGAGTCGACGCTCTGCAAGCCGTACAACATTATCTACCACTTAAACGACGCATCCTGAACAAAGTCGTGTGCGCAGAAGTATTCAGTCTTTGTAGATATCTTCCCTGCGACCTTATGGTTCGCGCACTCCCTGTCTTATGACCAGGGCAGTACCCCCGCTGCTGGTGACTGAGAGTAGTCTACTGTCTGCAGGAGCGGACCTCCGACGGTCACCAGACCCTGCCTGTAACGACTTCGATCTTGTACCCGTCTGTCACGACATGACTGTGAGCGACGCGTCGCCGATGAAGTACTCGGTGATCAACCGTGGTCTGCGACCCGCCCGGGTGGCGATCGTGTTCGACGGGGGCGACAACTGGTCCTACTGGGCCCGTCGCGCCCTCTTCCTCGCCGGAAAGATCTGGGGCGGAGCTCGTCGTATAAATCACCTTCCTGATGGCTGGGTGAAATTCGAGGAACGGGATAAACTCCTGCCAGGAACGTTCCCAGGTCGAGATCAGCCCCGAGTATTTCTGGCCCCAGTTGTGTTTCAGTTCGTTCAAGGCTGCCTGGGCGCCCGCTTCGTTGACAGCCTCGTAGATCGGCTTGAGGCCTTTCGCGACGGCCTTGCGGTCGTCGAGGGACACAAATCGCATCGAAGCCCGGATCAGGTGGACCACGCAGGTCCACATACGCAGCACCGCAGGTCGAACACCCAGCCTCTTCTGGCCCCACAGGCCGGCCGTTGTTCCACGGTGCAGCCCATAGGGCACCTCGTGTAGGACTGTGGTGGCGAACATGCCGAGAAAGCGGGTCAGCCAGTTGGCACAACCGGTCTCGACTTTGCCGGAACCACCAACGCCAGCAGTCCGGCAACGGCCACCATGAGCGCTGAGGCGAGGTAGCCCGCCGAGGAGTCAGTCGAGCCGGAGCCGAAGGCCGCGACCACGGGTACGACTGTCGCAAGTCCTATCGCCGCCCCGAGCTCTTGGGTCGTGCTGACCAATCCCGCGGCGGCCCCCTGCTGACCTTCAGGGACGGCAGTGGCCACGGAGTACGCCGGGGTGTACGACAACCCATTGCCGGCGGCGACCAGGGCCAGCCCGGGCAGGATCCCTGCCCAGTAGTTTCCGAAAACAGTCGCAGTGCTGCCGAGAAGGACCATGCCCACAGCAGCGATTCCGGTGCCCGCGAGGAGCATGTTCCGCGCGCCGAGACGCGAAACCAGCGCGCCCGCACGGGGAGAGACCAAGAGCACGATCGCCGTCACGGGGGCGAAGCCCAATCCGGTTTGCAGCGGTCCGTAACCCATACGCCCTTGCATGGTCAACGTGGTGAAGTAGATGGCGGCGGTGGTGGCTCCAGCGGTGAGGGCCTGGACGACATTCGCGACGAGGACCGGACGGCGGCCGATGAGTGCTCCGGGCAGCATCGGTGCCGGATGCCGTCGCTCCAGCACCGACAGCGTGGCGACGAGGGCGAGCGTGACCACGATCCCCACTGCGGTCGCGGTCGCGTCGTCCTTGGTCACACCGGCCAGCAACAAGCTCGCGGCGGCGAGTGACGCTGCGAGCAGCACGGCGCCGCGCAGGTCCAGAGTGGACAAGCGGTTCGTCGTTTCCCTCCGGAGGAACCGGAACGCCATGGCGATCACGAGCGATCCGAGGGGTACGTGCAAGAGGAAGATCCCGCGCCATCCGGCCAGTTCGGTGAGCACGCCGCCGAGAAGCTGGCCCGCGATCGCGCCACCCGCGCTGGCGGCGATCCAGAATCCCAGCGCGCGGTCGCGCTGCTCGCCTTCCCGGCTGGACGAGGTGAGCAGCGCCATCGCGTTCGGTGACACCATCGCTGCTCCGATCCCCTGGCCGGCGCGGGCGGCGAAGAGCTGCCATGCCTGGTCCACCAGTCCACACAAACCGGACGTCACCGTGAAGACCAGGAGTCCGCACAGCAGTAGTTCGCGACGCCCGAAACGATCCCCTGCCCGGCCCGCGACGATGAGCAGACTGCCGAAGACGATCGTGTAGGAGACCGCTGTCAGCTGGAGCATTTCCGCAGGCACACCGAGGTCACGCTGGATGGCGGGCAGGGCCACGTTGACCACGACGACGTCCACCATCACGGCGAACTGGGCCGCGCACAACACGGCGAGGAGAACCGACCTCCTGGGGCTTCTTTTCGCGACCCTCACGAGCTCGCCTGGGCAGCCGGGTAAGGCGCCGGTCCGCGGCTGTCAACCCACTCCTCGAGCAGATCGGCCGCGGCCGCCACCCCGCGGTCCGCCCGGACGTAGCCACTGAGCTGCGTGGCCCTCCGTTTGATCCGGACGTCGGACAGGGCCGCGGTGATCGACGCGTTCAACGACCCGGCAGTGATCCCGGGCAGCGGGACAGGAGCCGCGGCCACCCCAAGTTCGTGCATCCGCCGCGCCCAGAAGGGTTGGTCCACCAGCGCCGGGACGGCGACCTGCGGCACGCCGGCGCGCAGAGCGTCGCCCATGGTTCCCGGGCCACCGTGGTGAATCACCAACGCCGATCGGGGGAACAGCCAGCTGTAGTCCATCTCTTCGGCCTGGAACACATGAGAGGGCAGCCCAGCCTCGTGTGCTCCGACGAAGACCAGTCTGCGGCCGGCCGCCGTGACCGAGTCGATCACCATGCGCAGGAGGTCGAAGTTCCGGTGGATCGGCCACATGCTGCCCATGGTGAGCACCACCGGAGGCGTGCCGGTCTCCACGAACCGCGCCAGGCCACGCGGCGGATTCCAGGGGCGGTCCCAGAACCAGAACCCGGTCAGGTGGCTGTTCTCGGGCCAGTCGTTCACCGGCGGGATGATGCTCGGGCTGAACGGATGGAAGAGCGGGTTCTCCGCACCCAGGCCCCGCAAGGGCGAGACGCGGCCCAGTGGCGCCAGTCCGGCTGCCTGTCGATGTCTGTTCACCGCCCGGCGCGCCCAATGCCATTCCAGCTGGGACCGCACGGCGTAGGTGAGCCGGTTGTACGCCCTGCCAAGTCTCGGTCGCGGTGCGCCGAAGGCGGGAAAGGCTCCCGTCGGGGCATGCGGCCAGCCGGACAACCCCGCCCAAGGGGTCCGGTCTCCGGTCATGAGGTGGACCGGCCGGGTCAGGATGGCGTTGACCACGATGTCGGCGCCCTCGATCGTCGTCCGGATCGCCGGCACCAGACCGAGAGGATCTTCCCGAGGCCGCTGTGGCAGGACGCTCAGCGCTCGGCTCAGCCGAACGGCCGACGTGGTCCTCCGGACCCTCGAGGTGAGGTCGGGGTCACCCAGTGAATCCCACGCCCTACCCGGCAGAAACTCGCTCGGAGCGCCTGAAAGCGGGACATGGTCGAGGGAGGCCTCGGCGACGATGTCGGCATAGTCCACGGGCGCCGCGATCCGGACGTCGTGGCCGCGGGATCGCAGTTCGTATCCCAGTGTCACGAACGGCTGGACGTCGCCGCGCGAACCCAGAGTGGTCAGTGCTACCCGCATGACTCCACCACAGCCCACTGCGCGGCAAAAGCGCTTGAGGAACACCAGAGCGCCCCAACCGGGTCACGGTCCAGCGGCGCTCAAGGAGCTCTCGTCACCGTATGGATCGTGATCCCGAACGTCATCCACTTCATCTTCGGTCTTTCACCCGACTTCGGCGGAAAGCCGTTCTCGCTGGTACACCATCTGGCCGTCAAGTCGGCCTACGAGGTGAACCGTCCGGACAAGATCTACCTGCACTGCAAACACCGGCCGTCCGGCGTCTGGTGGGACCGGAGCCTGCCCTACCTGGAGCTGGCGGAACTGGAGCCGCCCGAGACCGTCGCGGGCGCACCCATCGCGCACGTCGCGCATCGGGCGGATGTGGCGAGACTCGACATCCTCTGCGCGCAGGGCGGCATCTACCTGGATCTGGATGTCCTTTGCGTCCGTCCGTTCACTCCGTTGCTGAATCATCGCGTGGTTCTCGGAGCGCAGGAGTCCATCGACCCGGCGGCACCGGACGGCTCACTACGACGGGACGGGCTTTGCGCTTCGGTCATCCTGGCCGAGCCCGGCGCCGAGTTCATGCGAACGTGGCGAGACGGTCTCGACCCGGCGAAGTCGCTCTGGTCCGGTTTCCGTTCCACCGGCTACGACGAACACTGGGACGAGTACTCGGTCCGCTACCCGGAAATGCTGGCGAAACGTCATCCGGACCAGGTGCACGTGGAAGGGCATCGCAGCTTCTTCTGGCCATCGTGGAACACACCCGGGCTACGCATGCTCTTCGACGAAGGCGACGACGAATTCCCCGACGCCTATTGCCATCACCTGTGGGAGATGAACTCCTGGGAGCCCTACCTGAAAGATCTCACGGTCGAGGACATCAAGCGGGAAAAGACGCCGTTCAGCAGGCTGGCCGCACGGTTTCTCGACTGACCGTGTCTCACAAGGGCGGCGACGCGCCCACCACGGGCTTGTCCTGCCCGCCGTGTTCGGCGACCTGCAGCATGAGCCCGGCGGCGACGCGGACGATCTCCCGTTCCGCAGCCGTCAACTCGGCTTCGAGGGCGTCGGTGAGCCAGCGATTTCCTTCTTGCACGTGCTCGTGCAGCGCCGCGCGTCCCCGTTCGGTTATCGAGATCCGCTGTGCACGACGGTCCTGCTCGTCCGGACGGCGGGAGACACAGCCTTCCTCTTCCAGGGAGTTGAGTACGCGCGTCAACGACTGCGGCTGCAAACCCTCGATCGCCGCCAGCGCCGAGACCGTCAACGAACCACTGTGCCGAAGATTCGCCAGGACGGACGCACCCACCCTGGTCAGGGCTCGGCTGTCGCCCGACTGCTGAGCCCGCAACCTGGACGCGAGCCGGGACACCGCCCAGCGCACCGACTCCGCCACGTCAACCGCCTCGCTCATCAAAACACGCTAACACTTCGGACCACTGCGCCCTGTGGTCTGTTCACCCGTCAGTCAGCCGCCGGAAAAGACCACGCATAAGCTTATTATATGCCTTTCAGTGCGATCGACGCCGGGATCCACCGGCCGCCCCCTTGGCGCGTGTTCCGCGGCCTGCTCGAACGCGATCTGCTCATCACCCGGAAGCAGCTCCTCGGCGTCATGGCCCAGGTCCTGATGCAGCCGCTGCTCATGCTCTTGGTGTTCGGCAAGGTCCTCGGCGCCCTCGGCTACACCCCGCCGAGCTATACCCGGCTGCTGCTACCCGGCCTCATCGCATTGAACGCGTTCTTCGCCGCGACGCAGAACGCGTCCTTCCCGCTCGCCATGGAGTTCACGACCCGGACCATCGAGAACCGGCTCCGCGCGCCGGTGACCATCCCTTGGATCGTCGCCGAACGCATCGTCGCGGCATCGGCGCGCGGGATCATCACGGCCATCCTGATGGCGCCGATCGGGGCGATCCTGCTCGGCGGCCTCGACTGGACGGCTTCCGGACTCCCGTTGGCCCTGTTGTTCACCGTGGTCGGCGCGCTGACCGGCGGCGCCGTCGGCGTCACCATCGGCTCACTCGTGCCCCCGGCCCGCATCGGGATCACCTTCTCACTGGTGATGCCCCCGTTGCTCTTCACCGGTTCCGCCCAGTTCCCGTTCCCGGAGCTCGCCGCCGTTCCGTGGTTCCGCGTGTTGTGCGCGCTGAATCCGATGACCTACGTCAGCGAGGGCCTGCGCGGTGCACTGACACCGGAGATCCCGCACCTCCCGGCCTGGGTGTGCGCCGGCGGCCTCGCGACCGCTCTGCTGGTCTTCCTTCCCGCGAGCCTGTGGTCGTTCAAGCGCCGGGCGATCGTCTGACGGACCGGGCACACACGACGCGGAAGCTTGCCGCCCATCCACCCGCATGACATCGACAGGTACTAAGCTTATACTTAGTAACTGTCGATGTGGGCGCAGCGTGGGGTCCACGGTGAACACCGAGGTAGCGAAAGTATCTGGTATGCATGCTCACTGAAGCGATACGAGACCGGTTCGGCGCCAACGAGTGGCTCGTCGAAGAGATGTACGAACGGTTCCTGGCCGATCCCTCCTCCGTGGATCACGCCTGGCACGAGTTCTTCGCGGACTTCACCCCGGCGAAGCACGAGGCCCACGAAGAGCCGCCCGTCTCGCAATCGCTCCCGCCGGAGCCACTGTCCGATGTCGACAGCAAGCAGCTTCGTGGCGCCGCGGCGGCGATCGCGAAGAACATGGACGCCTCGCTGTCGGTGCCGACGGCCACGAGTGTGCGTGCCGTTCCGGCGAAGCTGATGGC